>NZ_JBWYJB010000011.1:0-111669 GCF_056784015.1 Acinetobacter sp. ANC_7655
ATGTTTTTTAAATATTTAAAAAAAATATGATTAACTGGATATTTATTGTTCAATTTACGTGATTTTTATGCTTTTGGAGCTATTTTTTAAGCGTGCATGGCACAATACTTGCAAAATTATCCATTAATTTTTCATCTTTATTAATTTCTTGCCACTTTAAACTACGGCAATCTATATATTCACAATACCCAGATTGTCCCACTTCTTGAATTCCATCAATCTGCACCTGATAACTAAAACTACCTACATAACCTGCGGCAAGACCAAATTTAAAATCTCCACGACTTTCACCTTTCACGATTATTTTTCTTTTTTTATTTTCAAATGACCATTCAAATACGCGCGCTAAATACATCTCATGTCCATTAGGGGTTTTTACTTTTGGGTATACACGATGGACTTTGAAATAAACATCATCAAACATTTCAGATGTCTGAGCTTTTAAATCTCTTAAATACATCCTTGATTGCACAATTTGATTTAAACTATTACGTATATGAGCAAGAAGTAACTGCCTTTGATCAATCAAATTAATAATCTGATAGGTAAAAAAGTGAAGTGGTAGATAAGGAATATTGATCGCTCTGGCAAATTCAAATGCCCCTAACTGGTCAATTTTATATGTTTGTTCTTTATAGGTTACTGTTCCTTTGCATTGACACATTAATGACCAGTGATCAAATAAACCTAATTTTAGTTTAGTAAAGTGCGAAATAATTGGTTGAGTTTGAATATTCAGATCAACGGAAAGTTCATTGTCCTTTCTTATTAATTTGAAGTTTGGGATTGAGCCTTCTAGTTGTTCTCTTTGTCCAAATACAAATTTATTCTCTTTAATCTCGCAATCATTGATGATTGAATAACCATGAAAATGTCCAACCATATGTGGACTAATGCTCGTAATGAGTGAAACAGTATCCAAGGCTTTTGTTTTAATTGCATAATCATTACGCAGCATTGGAACATTCGGCTGTCCGATAATGGTTAAAAAATTAAAATAATGAAGTGGAGATGGTAATCCTGGAATCATCAATCCTTGATGGATAATTTTATAGATTCCTCGTGGACCGTGATAATCCAACCGAAGAGGAAAAGGAGCCTGATTAAGCTGTTTTGAATCGTCCGCTAAACTCATCAACAACTGCATATCAAACTCCTTTTTTATTTATCTTGTTTTTTCTCGAGCCAAAAATGTAGTGACGAAACCTGAAAGTGCATAAATAATCGAAAGCACTAAAATACCGACAGGAATATTGTACGTAATCGCAGCAAAGATAAACACAACAATAGGCAAGACTGCAAACGGCACACGTTTACGATCTACGGTTTTAAACGAATAGTATTTAATATTCGAAATCATCAGCAAGCCAACTGCAATAATAATGACTGCATTTATGGTCTGAATCATTGGATCAGATAGGACAAAAATTTCAGGGAAATCACGTCCCACCCAAACCAAAGAAATGATCATTACTGCGGCTAGAGGACTAGCTACACCAATAAAATAGCGTTTATCAACCACACCTATTTGCACATTGAAACGTGCCAATCGGAATGCAGCACAAGCAGTATAGACAAAACATGCAGCCAAACCGATTCGACCTAGATCATGGAGGCTCCAGCTATACATCAAAATTGCAGGCGCAACACCAAATGCCAACATATCTGATAATGAATCAAACTGCTCACCAAAAGGGCTTTGCGCTCCAATTGCTCGTGCGACCCGACCATCTAAACCATCAAATAAAGCAGCGATAAAAATGGCATAAATAGCTTGTGTGAATTCGCCATTCATACTTGCAATAATTGAGTAAAACCCTGACAACAATGCCGCAGTAGTAATCAGATTTGGCCACAGATAAATCCCACGACGCTTAACCTTTTGCCCTTCTTGTGTATGTTCCTCTTCTTCAACTTCGAAAGTAATACCATCAAAGCCCGGAACATTTCTTGGAGAAGATTCAGTTTCAGGTTTATTTATATTTGTCATTGTCATTCGTCCTAACTGTAGCCTTATCTCTCAATATTCTTATTCGCCGACCAACCAACGAACGGCAGCATGACCACCATTTTCACTCATTCTTAAGTGCGGAAAAAGCCATTGCAATGCTTCATCTGCATCTTCAGAAAACTTCCAAGGTGGATTAATCACTAATAAACCACAACCGTTTAATCCTACAGGTGTATCGTCTGGCCATACACATACTTCACAAACCAATTGACGGCGAATACCAGTCTTAATCATTTTTTTCTCAAAACGATCAATCATTGCGCGGTCTTTAATTGGGTACCAAATTGCAAATATGCCTGTAGGCCATTTCTTATATGCCGTAGCGATGAGTTCAACCAACTGCGGAAAATCCTTTCGCTCCACCTCATATGGTGGATCAATC
Source organism: Acinetobacter sp. ANC_7655 (assembly GCF_056784015.1). Classification (NCBI taxonomy): domain Bacteria; kingdom Pseudomonadati; phylum Pseudomonadota; class Gammaproteobacteria; order Moraxellales; family Moraxellaceae; genus Acinetobacter; species Acinetobacter sp. ANC_7655. Next base: position 2,394 of record NZ_JBWYJB010000011.1, read on the forward strand.
ATGACCAATCCACGTTTTTCTTTAGGAGGAATCACACCGAGCAAACCTTCATAAGCATCACGCTCATGCAAACCTGCCCGACGATCACGCACATTCATGTAAAGTTGCTGAAATACATCTCGTTGCATCTCAAAAATTGTTGCTTTATCTGTTTCGCGCATTCCTTCCAAAGCGAACCATGGCGAACCCGGATAAGCGCCTTTTCCGGCACCTGCACGCATATCTTCTACAACTTTAAGATATTGCTTAACACCTTCAGGGGCATTACGCTTAATTGAGTCATCGAGTTTAACTAAACGGTGAATACCATTTAAAAACTCTCCCGACTTCTGTGCTGCAGACGTTGATAAATCGTATTTACCTGCACCACCATGTGTATCAATGTAACGATACGGCTTATCTTTTTGATTAAGACGTGACAAAATCTGAAGCAACAATACATGCTTCATGACATCGGCAAAGTTTCCAGCATGGAAATGGTGACGGTAATTCATGTTTCAATTATTCCTAAGATCAACAATCATTTTAACATGAAAAAGTGTTTCATTCAGAATCGATTATTACTCTAAAATAGCTGACCTTTTTTTTATACAGTAAATAGCGAGATAAATATGGAAGCAGTTGTCATCCCAGGGGATTGGAATGTTGATCAAATCCTTGATGATTTAGATCAACATGGCTTCAGTATCATCGATCATGCATACCCACCAAGCTATTTAAAAAACGTTGTAAATGAATGCCAAATCCATCTTGATGATTTTCGAAATGCAGCAATTCAAAATGGCATTGTCAGCACAATCCGCAGCGATCACATTTTGTGGTTAGATCCAAAACTATCAATTTCCCATCAACACATAAAAACCTTAGATTTACTCTCTCAGGAATTAAATCGTGCATTTTATTTAGGCATTCAAGAAGTCGAAGCCCACTTCGCTTGTTATAATCCTGGTGATTTCTATGCTTTACATCGAGACAACCCTCAAGGCAAAAATGGTCGTGTGATGTCGACAGTTTTTTATCTGCATGAGGAATGGCATCAGCATTGGGGTGGTCAACTAAAGCTACAAGATAAGAATAATCAGTGGCATATTATTGAACCCAAACCTAATCGCATCGCTCTATTTCAAAGCGATTTATTACATGAAGTTCTTGTTGCACACCACCAACGTCTTTCGATTACAGCTTGGTTAAGGACCGCACGAACTTTAATTTAGCGCTTTATTTTTTCGAAGTTGCCTCCATATAGGTTTTAAACCTGATGAGGACTCATCCATGCAATCAAATACCAAGCTAATTATTCAACGCATTGGTGAAACAGACCAACTTTACTTACAAAAAAATACGCCTGAGCTTGCCTTTGAACGTGCCGAATTGCGTTTAGAGCTGGTCAGTATGAGTAAGCTTCGTCAGGAACAAATTCATTTTCTTCAAGAAGCGATTGTTCTTCTTGAACAAGGTCGAGTAGATTTCGAAGAAATGCCAATGCGTTTGTATATTAATCTTACCCTGATGTTAGCTAGAGCCTACATGATGTATTTTGAGATTACTCAAGATGAAAAATTTGCGATCATCACTCAGCAAATTTTAAAATCATTAACATCGACCAATCATAGTGATGTTTATTTTAATCTGGCTTATGCTTGCGCTTCTCGTAAAGAGTCAGCACTTACACGCCATTGGCTAAATAAATATTTTAAAACTATTGATCATGATTTAGAGGTGATAAGAACTCACCCTGCTTTCAAACAATTTCATGACCAAGAGTGGTTTATCCAGTTAACCAAACCTAAGATGCATTAAAAAAAGCCCCATGAAAGGGGCTTTTTTAGGCCATTTTTAATTTATATGCATCCATATGTAACTGTTGATTAAGTTCATCTATCCATATTGCCCAATCATCATCTTGTACTAAATGACTAATTAAGAAGTCGCGCTGACCTTTATTCCAAAATGGTGCATCATGTAAATTTTGTTGAGCGGAAAGCTGATGTGTACGGATATAGAGTTCAATTGCCGCTGGACTATTTGCCAACCCCAATTGAGAAAACAATAACGCTAAGGAAGGTTTATGTTCCATCAAGAGACTCCCCTTATCAGATTTTAATAAAATTATTATTTAAATAACTTATAAGAAATCCATGAAAAAACCCAGCTTTTGGTCTGGGTTTATTGTTTCAATTTGTGATTATATTTTCATCACTTTGTATCGTTTGTGAGCTGCTCACTCAATTGGTCAATGACAATGGCCCATTCATTATCTTTTTTCCAATGACTAATAATAAAATCGCGTTGCGATGGGTTCCAAAAATCAGCTTCATGCATCGGCGTATTGGGATCAAGCCGATGTGTCTGTATAAATTGATCAATCCCTTCAGGTGAGCTATCTAAGCCCAATTGCTCAAAAAGTAATTCTTGATTTACTTCCATATCCAACATGGATTGCTCCTTGAATTTTCATGATTTTGTTCAAGATAACATGTCAATACAAAGTTCTATGTAGAAGGATTTCTTAAGCATTGTTAAGTTTTGTGCATTAAAAAAGCACTCCGAATGGAGTGCTTTTTTAATTTAGTTGAGAACTAAATTATTTAACCATGTCAGCAATCGCTGCACGTTCTTCTTCTAACTCATTAAGCGTGAAGTTGATACGCTCACGGCTGAATTCGTCAATTTCAAGACCTTGAACGATTTTGTACTCGCCATTTTCACAAGTTACAGGGAAACCGAACATTACGCCTTCAGGGATACCGTAAGAACCATCAGAAGGAATACCCATAGTTACCCATTCGCCGTTTGTGCCAAGAGCCCAATCGCGCATATGGTCGATTGCAGCGTTTGCAGCAGAAGCAGCAGAAGAAAGACCACGCGCTTCGATGATCGCAGCACCACGCTTACCAACAGTTGGAAGGAATACGTCTTTATTCCATGCAGCATCGTTGATTTTGTCTTTTAAGCTTTCGCCGTTTACGTTAGCAAAACGGTAGTCAGCATACATTGTTGGAGAGTGGTTACCCCAAACTGTCATGTTTTTGATGTCAGAAACTGCAACACCAGCTTTTTGAGCAAGTTGAGTTAACGCACGGTTGTGGTCAAGACGTAACATTGCTGTGAAGTTTTTCGCTGGAAGATCTGGAGCAGATTTCATTGCGATATAAGCATTCGTGTTAGCAGGGTTACCTACAACAAGAACTTTAACGTCACGGCTAGCAACTTCGTTAAGCGCTTGACCTTGACCGATGAAGATTTCACCGTTGACTTTAAGAAGGTCAGCACGTTCCATACCAGGACCACGTGGACGTGAACCAACAAGAAGCGCGTAGTCAGCATCTTTGAATGCAACTTTAGGATCATCAGTACCGATCATGCCAGCCAATAATGGGAAAGCACAGTCGTCAAGTTCCATCATCACGCCTTTAAGCGCTTGTTGAGCTTTCTCAACAGGAATTTCTAATAATTGAAGAATAACTGGTTGGTCTTTACCCAACATTTCACCGCTAGCGATACGGAATAAAAGGCTGTAACCAATTTGACCAGCAGCGCCAGTAACGGCAACGCGAACAGGTTGCTTCATGTAATTATCTCCAGTTGAGAGGATAGTCAATGCGATTAAATAGCTGTTCTATCTAATCTTAATAATCATAAACGGCGAAGATTGTACTCCAATACTTTGACAGATGCATTGAAAAGAGAATGAATTTCAACAAAAGTCTGATAGGAAATATAAATTAACTTCGCGGAAATAAATTAGTAGGCGCCCTCTATGTCAAATCTATTTGGGCAGGTCGAGACAATATCAGACGCACATGACTTGAATTGACCATTCGTGCGATAACAGATTTCAACCCCCGTTAACACTGGGCGACCATTTAAGCTTTGGCATTGAAATTCAATACCTTGGCTGGGTAATTTTGGGTTGAGTTTGATGAATTGTGATCGTAATGTCGCCATAGAGACTGTTTTACGATCCACTCCTGTTAAGGAATCAGGAACTTTTAATTGGTCTGCATGATTAATAATGGTACGAAAATACTGACTGGCATTCATTGGAACGCAACCACCATAGTTGGCCCATAACCTAATTCTAGCCTGCTCATCAGGCATCACCCTAGCAACAACCCTCTTCTGTAGCGGTGCCAAGGTGGCAGATGAACTCGTTTGGCAATCATGACGACTGGTTTCTGGGATAAGACCCTTTATCGTCAGTGAATATCCTTCTAGGCATTTACGGTGTTTCGCTTTTGTTCGATCTAATGCACAAATGGCAGGTGTCATCTGTACTTGAAGCACATATCCTTGTAAACCTTTCCCGGATGCCATCACATCTGCTGAACACAACAAAGCCCCTACGCTCAAACTACAGAGGAGGTAAGTGTGTTGACGACTAAACAGCAGTTTTGCGTGATTCATCCAAGCTCACAAAAGTAGTTGAAATGCTATTGCGTATTTCTTACTGGAATAGGCGGCATACGACTTTCGATCGCTTGCGGCCCCTGACCAAGCAAAACACCATAATGAGCAGCATTGGTCATAACTTTCTTCACATAGTCACGTGTTTCATGAAGTGGTATTGACTCTGTGTATTGATCCGCCGCAATACTTTTAAACTCTGGTTGCCAACGGCGTGCTCTAGTCAGCCCTGCATTATAGCCAGCCGTAGCTAGAACTGGACTGTTACTCAGCATACCTTGAATCATTGACAGGTAATATGTCCCATAACGAATATTGGTATTCGGATCTGATAATGCAGCAGGATTATACGTTTCACCCATTTTTCGTGCCACATCTTTTGCTGTTGCAGGCATAATTTGCATCAATCCACCAGCACCTACATGTGAACGGGCCGTGGTTACAAAGCGACTTTCTTGACGCATTAAACCATAAGCCCACGAAGGATCAATCCCTGCATTTTTACTATGCGTCACCACTAGATTTTGATGTGGTGTCGCATAACGATATGCATAGTTATGACGTTTAAGTGTTCTTTCCGCCGCATAAATAGCACGGTCATACCACCCCATTTCTGTGGCACGTTTTGCCGCAGCCAGTAATAGACCATCATCTTGCTTAAGATAAGCTTGGCGGACAGCCCAATTCCATTCACGGTTTGTGTAAGTTGCTGAAGCATTGATATTGCGTAATGCAAAAGCACGTCTAAAGTGAATATCTTGATCTAAACGTTGAATATCCTGTGCGCTTGGTTGTGCTCGATCATGTGCTTCATTATAACGAATACCTAAATGATCTTTTGCCAACAGATTGTGATAATCATCGCCAGCGGCAGCTAATCGTTGATAAATACTTTTTGCAGCTTGCTTGGAAGCTTGATCTTTGCGATTTTCATACGCTCTCGCCATCCAATATTGCCAGCGATCTTCTTGTTTTTGCGTAACGCTCATACTATCTATGGCGCGCAACACACTTTCCCACTCACCAAAACGAATCGCTTGACGCGCGTAAATTTCAGCCTCTTCTGGTGTAAAAGGCACGCCATAACTGTAATCAAAGTTCTTCAGCACTTCAGGATTAAAATTATTTTTCATCACTGTCGTGCCTCCAATATACGCCACCGTGCGGTACATATACTTTTGAACATCTGCAGGAACACCTTGCACGACACGAGGAAGATTTTGAAGCGCCGTGTTCAAGTCAGCATCTGCAGCACGACCTAAAGCAAACACCAAATAAGCATAATCTACTGTTGTTCCTTTGGTCGCAGACCATAAATAATTCAAAGGATCTGCCTGAATTTGATTTAATTGTGCTAATGACAAGTTTAAACCCAGAGTTTGTGCTGTTGCGATCGCTTGACCAGACTGTCCCGCTCTAAGTTGCGCATACAGGCGCTGTTGACGATCTGTGGTGGTGAGTAAGGGACTACTTAGCATTAAGCGACCTAAACCATTACACGATTCTGGCTGCGATTCTGTTGTAAACCAGACATCTTTGTATTCAGCGTATACCAATGTATCGCCATTTTTTGCTCTTACTTGCGCAACCGCACAGCTTTCAGCTTGATCAGGATTGGTGACATAAGGTAAAACAAGTTGAGCTGTCTTGAAATCTGCTTGTTTTACCTTTTCTTCGACATAATCAGCAGCTAATTTTTCAGCCATTGCAGATTGAGGATAGCGCTGTGCAAAGCTGATAATATTCGTTGCGGGTTGGAAGCCTAAATTATTATTCAACATCCAATATTCTGGATAATATCCAAGCGCATCATTTTGCATTGCAGAACGATAATATTCGAGCTGAGCTGTATTACCCGAGTTCGCAAATTTAATCGCCTCATTAAATTGCTCTTCAGCCGCATGAGCAGCGGGCAAACAACCTAGTGTTATCAGCCCCATTAAATATTGTTTTAACTGTTTTTGCTTCACTGCTTTTTTTAACACGCTTCTCTTCTCAACTTTAACTCGTCGCTACATTTGGACATGCTTTTTTGCATGATCAACTCTTTTGCAGCGCTTGGCAATTTTAAAATGTATTTTAAATACTCTAATGATCAAGTACTGTTCTGTTATGTAAAGCGCTGATTAACCACTATTATTTTAAAGTATTTTTACTGTAAATCCATAAACTTGATCTGATTTATATATTTGTTCAACCCGTAGTACAAATACTGTAAAATAGCTCGCTTTTATCGAGTGTGGGATTCCCCCATACTTCACCGGAACATATTTATCCCTTTTTATAGGATAGGAGCCTTCATGACGGTTCAAACCTTCATTCCGAATAGTGCCCCAGCTGCCTCAGAAAACACTGTTACCCAGCCACAGCACACCCCAGCCATCGATGGTGCAGTCAAAAAACTGTATATCGAAACGCAAGGGTGTCAGATGAATGAGTATGACAGTCATCGTATGGCCGACTTGCTAGGTGATTCACACGGTTATGTATTAACGACAGACCCTGCTGATGCAGATATTCTTTTAATGAATACCTGTTCAATTCGTGAAAAAGCGCAAGAAAAAGTATTTTCAGAATTAGGTCGCTGGCGCAAGCTGAAAGAAAAAAATCCTGATTTGGTGATTGGTGTAGGTGGATGTGTTGCATCTCAAGAAGGTGACAATATCCAAAAACGTGCACCTTATGTCGACATGGTATTTGGTCCACAAACACTTCACCGTTTGCCACAAATGCTTGATCAACATACGGATCAAATTGAAAAGCCGAAAAAAGAGAAAATCAAACTGGTAGACATCTCATTTCCAGATATCGAAAAGTTCGACTTCTTACCTGAACCTCGCGTTGAAGGTTATAAGGCGTTCGTATCGATTATGGAAGGCTGTTCAAAATACTGTTCATTCTGCGTGGTGCCATACACTCGTGGTGAGGAAGTCTCTCGTCCCCTAGATGATGTACTTGCTGAAATTGCTGGTCTTGCTGAAAAAGGTGTACGTGAGGTTTCTTTACTCGGTCAAAACGTAAATGGTTACCGCGGAGAAACATTCGAAGGTGAAATCTGTACATTTGCTGATCTTCTTCGTCTAGTGGCGGAAATTCCAGGCATTGGTCGTATTCGTTATACAACATCTCATCCATTAGAATTCAATGATGACCTTATCCAATGCTATCGTGACCTACCACAGATGGTTTCTCACCTTCATTTACCAGTTCAAAGCGGTTCAAATGATGTATTGAAGGCAATGAAGCGTAACCACACGATTGACGTTTATATCGATAAGATTGCTAAATTACGCCAAGTACGTCCTGATATGCATTTGTCTTCAGACTTTATTATTGGCTTCCCTGGTGAAACTGATGCTAACTTTGAAGAGACATATCAATTTATTCAAGACTTAGATTTTGATCATTCTTATAGTTTCATCTACTCGAAACGTCCTGGTACACCAGCATCAGAGTTGGAAGATTTAACACCTGAAGATGTTAAAAAAGAGCGCTTGGCTAAAGTTCAACAATGGATCAAGCAATCAAGTATCCAAAAAACTGATGCTATGCTTAGTACTGTCCAACGTGTGCTCATTGAGAGCGTTTCAAAGCACGATCCAAACTTATTGGTAGGAACCGCAGACAATACACGTTTAGTAACATTTATTGGTGATGCTTCTTGGCTCGGACGCTTTGCAGAGATTGAGATTACAGAGATTAAAACCTTAAATTTAGTTTACGGTGAACTCTTGAATCTTGAACCTGACGTGGCGTAATGTAGAGGTATAGATTAACAGACTCTAAAGGAAATCTCTTGACTGCAGCGATTCGACGTACAGTGGCTTTTCCCGGTGTTTCAATGGACCGTTTACAAACCATGCTTGGCGCGTACAACGGTCATATGAAACAAATTGAACAACGTTTAGATGTAAAAATCAGTCAGCGTGGCGATAGTTTTTTTATTGACGGTGGAATTGATGAAGTCGAGAGAGTTGAAAGCTTACTTCAGCGCTTATACGCCGAAGCTGAAGTTTCTCAACAAATCAGCTCTGATTTGATTCATTTAATGATTCAAGGCAGCCAGACTGATCATGAATTACAATTGGATCCTAATCAAGAACACACAGAACTTGACGAAGTCTGGCTCCAAACCCGTAAGGGCCGCATTAATCCGCGGGGGGCCAACCAAAAACGCTATGTACAACGCATTCTTCAAAGTGATATTTCTTTCGGGATTGGTCCAGCGGGTACAGGTAAGACCTATTTGGCTGTAGCTGCTGCCGTTGATATGCTTGAACGCAATGAAATTCAACGTATTCTTTTAGTTCGCCCTGCTGTGGAAGCTGGTGAAAAACTTGGCTTCTTGCCAGGTGACTTATCACAAAAAATTGATCCTTATTTACGCCCACTCTATGATGCCCTGTATGAAATGCTTGGCTTTGAAAAAGTGGCAAAATTAATTGAGCGTCAAATTATTGAAGTAGCGCCACTTGCATATATGCGTGGTCGTACACTCAATCACTCCTTTGTCATTTTAGATGAAGCCCAAAATACAACGCCAGAACAGATGAAAATGTTCTTAACTCGTCTTGGTTTTGGTTCGCGTGCAGTCATTACAGGTGACATTACTCAAGTGGATTTACCACGTGGACAGCTGTCTGGTTTGGCACATTCATTACGCGTGCTTGAAAAGATTAAAGAAATCCATATCACGCGTTTTCACTCACGTGATGTTGTAAGACATCAGCTTGTACAAAAAATTGTAGAAGCATATGAGGGTTGGGACAGTGAACAACATCGTTTAACTGCTGAAGCACGTGCGGAACGTAAAGCACGTCAAGAAGCACTCATATCAGAAAATGATTCTGCTGCTGATGCTCAGCATCAAGATGCAGAGTAATTTAAATCTAATCACGCTCAAGGCAAGATTTTGAAACTCAGTCTCTCATTACAACAATCGTTTGAAGCATCAAACTTGGTGCTCAAACGTGCGTATGTTAAAAAAATTATTGAAACCACCCTTCGTCATATTGATACACAAAGCGATTGTGAAATTGGTATAGCTTGCGTAGATGTCGAAGAAAGTCACAAACTTAACCTTGAATATCGTGGTAAAGATAAGCCAACCAATGTTTTATCTTTTCCAAGCGACTTACCAGATGAAATGGCTGAAATTCTAGACAGTTTCCCTATCGGAGATCTGGTGATTTGTATTCCCGTTGTGCTTCGTGAAGCAGAAGAACAATCTAAAGCACCATTAACACATTTCACTCATATGTTGGTTCACGGTACTTTACATCTGATGGGCTATGATCATGAAACTTCTGAACAAGATGCTGAGGAAATGGAAGTAATTGAGATTGAGATTTTACAAAAACTAGGTTTTGAAAATCCTTACCTGCTTTTGGATAACGAATAACATTCCTCAATGACTTCGGTCTATGCTTCCCGTTATTCGGGAAGCAAATTAAAATAATAAATGAGTATTCAAAAATGAACTTCGTTGTCATCTTCAAAGCTAAAATAAAAAATATTGATGATGAATATGTAATATTGGCTAGCCAAATGCGGCATAAAGCGATGCATGATTATCATTGTACAAAGTTTGAAAGCTATCAAGAGAAGGATAATGAAGTCAGTCTTTCTTATTGGAGTCGGTTAGAAGATATTCAAGCTTGGCATCAAGACACCCAACATCTTTATGCCCAACAAAAAGGTCGCCTATCATGGTATGACACGTATTCGATTGAGGTCTGTCAGATTCAGCGCGCTTATCAATCTGAGTAAATCGAGTTGATCTTTATATTGATGACATATTTTAGACAAATGAGTTAAATATTGAGCAAGTTCTTCAGATAAAATAAGATAAAGTCATGCGAAACCAATAGATTAAACTTAAATAACGCCTGACCATCAAAACCATAATAAACGTCTTTGTAAACATTACATCGCAATTGGATAAGCTGTTATCCTTCGGCAGTAATCACCTACAAGATATACACTAGCTGACATCTCACAATATTTAGAGGTAATGGAACTTCACTTATGCCAACGATTATTTCAAATATCGCGAACAAATTTCGTAAAGTCTATCAAAAGGCTGAAGGGTTTATTGAAGAAGAACGTGAATTTCCTGTCTCTCAAGTTTTTTTAAATGCGACTTTCAAGCGCTTTGTGACCGACAATGTCAGCATCCTTGAAGACTTACATGCTGATTTACACGACGATTGGCTTCGACTCTATGCCACTTTGAATGTGAAAGGGCTTTATACCATTCTCTCTGTAGATTTAAAGCTGATTCAAATGGAATTGAATAAAGATGTACAACTGATTGTATTTGAACAAATTAGTGAAACCGAAGTAATTGAAGCAAAATTTCAAACCTTTTGGATGAAAATTGCATTCCGCTCTGCCCTATTTTTCTATCAAAAAATTCTTCGTAAAGATCCACTTGGCATGATTTTAGAGCGTTTTAATGTCATTAAAGTCAAAGATGATCTCTTACATCTCGATTTAAATCAGTGGCTCGGAAAAAATCGCTCGATCATCGAAACATTGGGCAAAGTACACGTCAACCATGCAGAACTGCGTGAAACAGAATTGGTCGTGATTGGTAATGTAAATTTGATGGCTTTATTTAGCAAAATGAATACTGATCGATTCAAATCTAAATCTGATGAAGTGGAAAGTGATCACATTACACCAATTAAACAAAAGGACGACTAGAGCGCAGCGTTTTGATGTCGTCATAAAGCTTAAGCTACAGAAAAATACATTTTCACTGTGATTATTGATTATTTCTCCTTATTTATCAGAGATAATATAACTTCAAGTGATCCTTCGATACGAAGGTAAAGGAAAATATTTATGGCATTTAAATCGTTTAAAACTTTGAGTGTGATTGCAAGTGTAGGTACAGCCGTGCTTTTCACAGGCTATTCAAGTCAAGCGCTTGCCATGACGCCCTTCCAAGCCTCTTATCAGTTTGCATACAATGGTAAAAACTTGGGGTCAGCAACACGAACCTTGAAAAAATCAGGTAACACCTGGAATTACGTTTTTGCAGCTAAAGCAGGTGGTATTGCTTCAGCAACTGAAACCAGTAACTTCACATTCAATAATAATCAGATTCAATCATCCAATTTCAGTCGCACCAGTAAAATTTTAGTTCATAACAATACGATGAGCATTAAATTTAATCCAAGTGCCAAAACCATTAACACCACCAAAGATAAAGAGCAACGTTCATTTGCTTGGAAATCTGGTGTACTGGATGAGTTAAATGCAGAATTGCAAATTCGTGAAGACCTCAAAAATAACGGTTTAAAATCGCAATATTGGATTGCAGATGCTAAAGAAGTTGAATCACGTCGATTCGTCAAACAAGGCACTGAAAAAGTGGAAACCAAGTACGGCACGTTAGATACCATCAAGGTGGTGATGAAACATGATAAACCAGGTCGTGAAACGATTTTTTGGCTGTCTCCGAAATTGGACTATCTACCAGTGAAAGTCACACACCAAGATAAGAAATCTTCATACGGGCTCTTACTGACAGGGTATAACGGTCCACAAAATTAAGGCATTTTTTACTTGCTTTTTTGCAGATGCTTTTTAAAATACGTCTTTGCTTAAAAAGGCACCTGCCCTAGAGGATTCTCCCGTGTACGCACTAGAACAGAAAATCTTAAACGAAGGTATCGTTCTATCTGATCAGGTTTTAAAAGTTGATTCTTTTCTAAACCACCAAATCGACCCAGTGATGATGCAACAAATTGGTCAAGAATTTGCTCGTCTATTCAAAGATGCAGGCATCACCAAAATCATCACAATTGAAGCTTCAGGTATCGCACCTGCTGTGATGGCTGGCTTGGAACTTGGTGTACCGGTAATTTTTGCACGTAAGTATCAATCTTTAACTTTAAAAGATGATTTATATCGTTCAAAAGTATTCTCATTTACAAAGCAAGTAGAAAGCACAATTGCTATTTCTAAGAAGCACATTGCAGCAACAGATAAGGTTCTTGTGATCGATGACTTTCTTGCGAATGGACAAGCAGCTTTAGGTTTAGCTGATTTGATTCACCAAGCTGAAGCTGAGGTTGTCGGGATTGGTATCGTGATTGAAAAGTCGTTCCAACCTGGCCGTGATCTTTTACTTGAAAAAGGTTACCGAGTTGAATCACTTGCTCGTGTTGAATCACTTGCAAATGGGACAGTGACTTTTGTTCAAGAATAATGTTGAACATTAAAAAAAGCGCCTAACGGCGCTTTTTTATTTTAATGTGGCAGGATCAAGTTGAATACCCAATTTTGTACCACCAAAATGCTTTTGAATATAATCTTCAACGTAAGGCTGATGGTAAAGATTTGAAAGTTTTTGAAATTGTGGATCATTCAATCGATCTTTACGCACTGCAAGTATATTGACATTTTCTAAAGCTTTATCAGTAACCTCTTCTTTAAATATCGCATTTGTTATTACATTTAGTCCACTTTCTAGAGCAATAGTATTTCCAATTGCGGCTAAATCCACCTCAGACAATACACGTGGTAGTTGTGCACCTTTGACCAATTTAAATTGAAGTGATTTCGGATTTGACTGGATACTTTCAAGAGTTCCAGAAATCGTATTAAAATCTGGCTTAAGTTGAATCAACTGAGCACGTTCTAATAGTCTTAATGCACGTGCTGTATTCGCCACATCATTTGGAATTGCAATTAAGGCCCGATCAGGCAAAGCAGTTAGTGACTTGTAGTTTTGAGAATATAAACCCATAGGCTCTAAATAAGTGGTCGCCAAGACAGCAAGCTTATGATGATTCAAGTCATTAAATTCTTTGAAATACGCCCAAGATTGAAATGCATTTACATCAATTTCACCATCGAGCAAAGCTTGATTCAAAGCCACACCGTCATTAATTTCTTTCACCTCAATGTCAACATTTGCTGCTTTCGCCTGATCAGAATCCGCGATATGTCTCCAAATATCAACATCCGATCCATGTGATCCAATCACGATTGTTTGTTGTGTTTGCTTTGTTTTTTGAGGTTCAGGTTGAGCACTACATGCACTGATAATGAGAATTGCAAAAATAATAAATAAAAATTGGGCGTATTTTGACTTCATGATTTACTCGATATTGTTGTTGATTGTTTGAGTTGTTTAAATTGCGCTGGATAATATTTTTCAGTAACGTCTAAATGAGATCTAAGTCGACCTTTGATACAGTTTTCTCCCACATTTCTCAGTAAAGGATTCAGTGGATCTGTCTCTGGTCCTTGTGCAAGTGCTTTTAAATCATTTGCAAGATTTAAAAGCGGAATTTCACCAGCAAATAAATTTGGAGAAAGAAAATAAGCAACCGAGTACCGTTCTGCATTGGTTGGAGATATGACTCGATGTTGATTCGCAATCAAATATCCATTTGTGGCAAGCTCTAAAACCTCACCGATATTGACGACAAATGCGTGTTCAACAAATGGTACTTCAATCCATTTGCCTTGACTTAAGACCTGAAGTCCTCCGATCTGGTCTTGTAAAAGTAAAGTTAAAATATTGGAGTCTTTATGAGGGCCTACACCCTGATGATTCATTTGATCAATTGGGGGATAATGAATCAGCTTGAGTAGTTCATGTGGACTGCCTGTAATCAATTGATCAAGTGCTGTGTCCTGCTGCCCCAATGAAAGCAACAAGGCTTTTAATAATTTAATTGCAACTTGTCTGAGATCTCGTTGCCATGCGGTGACTACGCGTTGAAACTCAGGCCAATTCGAAGGCCACTGATTTGGTCCCTGTAAACGTCTCCATGTCGGTCCAGTTTCAGGTTCTAATGCAGCCAGCTCAAAACCAATGTCTATTTGTTCTCTAAAATCAGGTTGCAGACGTGTAACTTCGGCATTTACTCGACTATACCCTCGAAAATGCGGGGAATGAATCATAGCGATTTCATCTTTTTGTTCTTGTGGCAGCGAAAAAAACTGTCGAGTAATACGCTGAATCTCCAAAATTTTTTCAGCTGAAATGCCATGACCTGTCAAATAAAAAAAACCAATATCCTTGGCGATATGTGCAAGTCGTTGCAGAAAATCTGCTTGCGTTGATGATTGATCAAATTGACTTAAATTTAGAATAGGAAGTGCTGTTAAGCTTTGTTGTAATGGTTGATTCATGATGCACTCATCTTTCTAATACTTCATTGTATTAATGACTGAAAGATGAATGCTTTTGAAATCATTTAAATTGGATACTTATGCGTCTATAAAAATATGATTCGCGTTCAATCACTTACTCTTGCCCAGTCCACACATGATCTTTTAAAGACACCGCATTCGGAATGAGTTTGAGTCGATAAAACAAATCTGCAATTTTTTGTTGCGCCGTGACTGTATCTGTATCGACCAGTTTGGCATAAGCAGGAATATTTCTTTTTTCTAAAACCAGTTTGGTAATATTTTCGTCCAAGCTTGTACTTTGCGCCAAAATTTTTGCGGCTTGATCTGGGTGTTGATTGATCCAATCATCTACTTGATTTAATGTTTGCACAAATCTTTGGGCTTCAACCGCATGTTGTTTTAAAAATTTTGGAGAAGACAAATAGAAGCTATACACTAATGGCAAAGCTTTTGAATCAATAAGAACACGTGTATCACCTTTAAGCGAAGCAGCACTTGCATAAGGATCCCAAATCGCCCAAGCATCGAGTGATTTTTTATCAATAGCAGCTCGGGCATCTGCAGGCGTTAACCAGACGGGTTGAATATCAGACCAGCTCAATTGAGCTTGATCTAATATTTGTGAGAGAAAGTAATGCGCACTTGAACCTTGTGTAACACCAATGCGCTTACCTTTTAGATCCTTTAAGCTTTGAATCGTACTGTCTTTGGGTAAGAGCAAGCTATGTGAGTTTTTAGATCCATTTTCATAAGCTAAATATTGAATTGGTTTACCTGCAGAAAGTGCGAAAATTACAGGTGTATCCCCTGTATACCCCACATCAATAGCACCGACATTTAATGCTTCTAGTGTTTGAGGACCTGCCGGGAATTCTTTCCATTGAATTTTCACACCAGGGAATGCCTGCTCAAAAGTTTTATTTTGTTTTGCAACGATGAATTTAAGCGCCGCTTTTTGATAGCCAATATTCAAGGTTGTTAATTTTTCATTTGATTCATCTTGCCCCTTAAGCTCAGTAGGCTTTTCTTTTGAGCATGCAATGAGGCTAAAACTCAATGTCACAATGGTGCTTAGTACAAATAATTTTTTCATTGTCTTGGTAATTTATTTGATTGGAATAAAAAAATAAGCCAAACTTCGAAAAAAATTAAATCACTATTTGCGCTTAGTTATTCAGTTCAAGATCTAAGCCATCCTGCTCATAAAATATGGTTTTATCCTTAAAAATTAAATTAATCTATTTTCAAATCAATTTTTTATTTTATCTGGCATTACAGTTTTTCTACATTCGGCCATGTTGCAACTTTAATCGCAATGCTAGAATCTTTTAAATAAATGGATGTATAGATTAGAGCAATCCTAAATGACTGAAAACTTAGAAATACACTGCCCAAAATGCGGTTCAACTGATATTGAAAAACGCAACCATGAACAATTACTGCAAAAAACAGGTGGTGTTCTTCTTTCCGCAGCGGGTACAACTGCGGGTACTGTGGGTGGTGCTGCATCAGGTGCTTCTATTGGTGCTTCTATTGGTGCTGTTGCGGGCCCTTTAGGTGTAATCATGGGTGGCACAATTGGCACTTTTGTTGGTGCAATCAGTGTGGGTGTGACTGGTGGCTTTTTAGGTCATCGTTTTGGAAAAAAAGCGGGAGAAATTGTCGATAAGAATGTTTTCCTCGATTACCAATGCAAAAAGTGCAAACACCGATTTGAACAGAAACATATTTCAAAATAAAAGTGAGCGAGAAGCTCACTTTTTTTATGCCTGATAAAATAATCTTTAAAATTATTTCTTTAACATTTGCAACGCCACTTCACCTAATCGTTTCCCTTGCTCGATACACAGTGATTTTTCATCTTGGCTTAGAGATTGATCGTGTCTAGGTCCACTGACATGTGTAGCACCATAGGGTGTCCCACCTGATTTTGTATTCGATAAAGCTGGGTTGGCATTGGTTAAACCCAAAATCAACATTCCATGATGAAACAAAGGTGGCAACATAGTCAGTAATGTACTTTCCTGCCCGCCGTGCATAGAGCCCGATGAACCAAACACACAAGCAGGTTTATTATGCAATGCACCATTGAGCCATAAACTCGTTGTTTGATCCCAAAAATATTTCATTTCTGATGCCATATTGCCAAATCGAGTTGGTGATCCTAATGCAAGTCCCGAACAATGTTGAAGATCATCCAAAGTCGCATAAATATCGCCCTCCTCTGGAATACTTGGTGCTGCTTCGGTCACCACTGTTGCCAACTGTGGAACTGTTCTAATTTTCGCAAGCATTCCAGTAGATTCAATTCCTTGAGCAATTAAATGTGCCATTTCCTTGGTTGAACCATATTTGCTGTAATACAAAACTAGAACATATGCTTGCATAAAAAGATCATCCAATGAAAAAAGAAAACTATACGGTATTTTTTTTAAAATTTGGTTAAGCTGTGCAACGAACGTACAGAATTTTAACTAAAAAATACTCGAGACTCATTATTTATGGCGGAAATCTTAAAAAAGTTACCTTTCTACAATAAAACATGGTTTCAGTTTATTTTGTTTGTACTACGACGCTTTGAAGCTAACAATTGTCGTGAGCAAGCAGGCTCTTTAACTTACACCACACTTTTCGCTGTCGTGCCGATGTTGACCGTATTCTTGGTTATCATTTCATCGATTAAAGCATTAGAACCTGCTCGGCAACAATTACAACAATTGATCTACAGTAATTTTCTGCCTAAAACCAGTATCGCGTTTGATAAAGCATTGAATGCATTTACTGACAATTCGAGCAACTTAACCATTATTGGTGTGCTGTTTTTATTCTTTACCACAGTAATGATGCTCACTAGCATTGAGACAGCATTCAATCGTATTTGGCGTGTGACAGAAACGCGTAATGGCATTATTGGTTTTATGCGCTATTGGACCATCATTTCACTGGGACCAATCCTGCTGGGTTCGGCTTTTGTGATTTCATCGACTTTAGCGTCTATGAACATCCTAAGCAATAATTTTGCAGGTTATGAATTGAATGGCACTTTTATTTTATGGGTCATCTCATTTGCACTCACCGCATTAGGTTTTTTTGCCTTGTATTGGACGATTCCAAACCGCTCTGTTCCAATAAAAGCAGCCATGATTGCTGCGATTTTTAGTGCTGTTACCTTCGAGTTACTGAAAAATTTATTCGGCTTCGTGATGACTAACTTTACCAGTTATCAGTTGGTTTACGGTGCTTTTGCAGCAGTTCCAATTTTCCTGTTGTGGATTTATCTCTCTTGGAACATCGTACTGCTTGGTGTTGAGATAAGTTATGCCCTCACAGCATTTCATACAGGTAAGACCGAAACGCGCCATCCAATTCTCATGCTTCTAGATATGCTTGAGTTATTCTATAAAAAACAAAAACAAGGTAAAACCGTAACCGATCTGGAGGCACTTGATATTTTAGGACGCGGTGAAATTGGCCGCTGGCCTAAATATGTTAATCTATTAGAACAGCAGAATATTATTAAACGTACAGATAATAATGAATATGTTTTGGTTAGAAATTTAGATCATCTTGATTTTTGGTCATTTTATAAATCATTGCCTTATACGCTGCCTGATAAAAATGATATCGGAAAAATTCATGAAGATGATGTATGGATGAACCGTATTGGTCCTGCACTGATTGAAGCTGATGATTATCTTGCTGCAAAGCTCTCCGTACCGCTATCGACCATACTTGAAGAAAAATAAACTCTTGCAATAAGAAAAGACCTCTATAGGTCTTTTCTTATTTCGTAGACGGATTATATGGACGTGTAGATTGCCAACAAATAAGTGCGCCTAAGGTCACTAAGACACAACCGATCCAAAAGCTCATTAGAGGTTGCACATCTAGAATCAGCATCGACATCAGACTTGAAAAAATGGGCATAAAATACGTTGCCAAAATTAAAATTTTGAGATGTCCATATTGCATGCTTTGGTTCCAATTGCTGTAAGCCAAGCCAATTAAGCTGCCAATGACTACAACCATCAGCCATGTCATCAAATTCAGCTCAACAAACGGTTCTCGCATCACAAAATGTACAGCCCACAACCCAACTGCAGTCATTAGAAAAAGAAATGGAACAGCATTATGACCTTCTGCATATTTCTTGGTAAATATACTGTACAAAGGCCATAGTACGGCGCCGATGAAAGCAAATGAGTACGCCAATGGATTTTCAAGCACGGCCACCAATATGCTTTTCGGCTCGAGAATATCTGGATTAACAACCATCATTAACCCAAGAATGGCACATGCAAAGCCAGTAATCACCCAAATATTCGCGCTCAATTGCCGTGCAAGAATCGAAAATACAATCAGCAAAGGAGGCCAAAGATAATTAATCATTGCTATGATTAATACCTGTTCTCGATGCGTTGAAAGTGCAATCGAAATTAAAAACAGGATCTCGTAGCCAACAAAAAGAGCACCACAGCCCCATAAGTATTTTTTAGGCATGAGTGAAAGCTTGGGAAAACCATTTTTCCATAACATGAACAATGCACTAAAACTATAGATCAGTGCCACCGCCTGTATCGGGCTTAATGATTCAGTTACAAGTTTCACCACCGCAACCAACGAGGCCCAAATCAAAATCGAGCTTAATCCCAGCCATGTGTACTGATTCAATGGAATGCTCCAATTCTTGCGCTGATTCGATCAAGATAAATTCTCAAATAGCGGTGCAAAGATACAATCATAATCCCTGCAAGAACCATACAAGAACCGACCAAGAAACTCGTTTCGATCTCCTCATCTAATAGCCAGACACCAAACAACATGCCGAACATGGGGGTCAAAAACGAAAACACACCTAAGCCATTTGCTAAATAAGTTCGTAACAACCAAAACCATAACAGTAAACTTAAAAAAGACATGACAACCGCATGAAATGTTAAGCTCAGAAACGTCAGTTGTGACCAGCGCACATCTGCTTGTCCAGTCCAAAAAGCTAAGGGTAATAAAAAAATAAAGCCCCCAAGCAATTGATAAAATAATGTTTGAGTAGGCGGTGCCTCTGAAAGCGTTGAAAATTTTAAAGAAATCGTAGTCAATGCCCACATCATCCCCGCCATTAGAGCAAGAAAATCTCCCCATAAAATAAGGCTGAGTTGGCTCTGAGCTTGATCACGCACTAAAAAAGTATAAGCGATGCCAAGAAATGCGAAACAAATACCAAACCACTGCAGATTATTCAATTTTTCAGCTTTGACTTTCCAATGTAAGCCTAAAGCCACAAAAATAGGCGCGGTATAGAGCAGAACAACAGTGTGCGCAGCACTGGTGTACCTGAGTGCCTCAGCAACCAAATAAAATTCTGCAGAAAATAAAAAGGCTAACCAAATTCCAGGAACAACATAACGGTAATGGAACAGTTGTTGCACTCGTTGTCGATACAATAATGGAACGACAAGCAAGGTTGCCAAACCACAGCGCAATGCGATTTGCATCAGAGGACTAATATCAGTAGCTGCAAGTTTCAAGACAATTTGCTGTAAACCCCAGACTAAACACAATACGATCATTAAGCTTGACGCCTGAAGGTCAAGACCTCTTCGCTCACCCATGAGTGGCACTCTTCACACAAACAAGTCGTCACTATACTGCTGACTGAATTAGAATATATAATTCAAAACAGACAACAAATACATTTATTCAGGCAATTTAATATGCCAAAACGCCATCCACATGAATCATTCGTTCAGTTAGATAATTATGATCATATCCAAGAGAATCTTTGGCTAACATTCCGTAATGATCCAGCCCATTCGGAATATCCTAAACACGGTCATGCATGGGGCGAATTTATCTATGCATTTGATGGTGTAATGGAAGTTCATATTGATCAAAATCAATATTTAACACCTCCGCCCTACGGAATTTGGCTACCGCCGCATCTGCATCACAGCAGTATTAATCTCACAGCTGTTTCTCATGCCACCTTATACGTGCATGAAAGCCTGTGTGATGCACTGCCCAAACAATCAGGTATTTTACTAAGCCCCCCCTTAGTGACGGCGCTACTCAATGAACTCAGAAAAACTTATTTCAAATATGATCAACCCGAATATCAACGACTCTTAATGGTTTTGCTGGATCAATTAAAAAGCTCACCCCTGCTCAAAAGCTACTTACCCCATTCTGATCATCCTGCATTACAAACGATATTTACCTACATGCATGAGCATCTCAGTGATCAGCGTCCACTGAGAGATTATGCTCAAATGGTGAATATGAGTGAGCGCACTTTATCGCGCCTATGTGAAGCTGAAATTTCGATGTCGCTCAATGAATGGCGTCAACGCTTTAAAATTACACGAGCATTAAGCTTATTGTCTGAAAATAAAACCGTTGAACATATTGCTCTAGATTTGGGCTATGCCAACGCCTCAGCCTTTATCAATATGTTTAAACGCTGGATGCACATCACGCCCCAACAGTTTCGTAAAAACATCAATTCAGACAATCTCTAGCCATAAAAAAAGGATGAACCATCATCCTTTTTAATTGAGCTTGATGCATCATTAATGCACTTGCGTAGTCCACACAAAATCTTGTTTTAAGCCAGTCAAAGTCATTTTGAGCTGATCACCCGATTCTAATGGTCCCACACCTGCAGGCGTACCCGTCATGACAACATCACCAGACATTAAGCTAAAGTTTTGACTGATTTCTGCCAAAAGCACTCCTAATTTAAAAATCAGTAACCCCGTATCACCATGTTGCCTAAGTTGATCATTAATTTCGAGTTTAAACTGGACTTGATCTAATGCTGGAACCTGATCAAGCGAAATCCAATCTGCCAAAATACAAGATCCATCAAATGCTTTCGCACGTTCCCAAGGTTGTCCTTTCTTTTTAAGCTGATCTTGTTGATCTCTTAAAGTCAAATCCAAACCAAGGGTGACTGCACCTACTGCTGCTAATGCCTCTTGAGGATCCTTAACGTTTTTGAGCGGTCGATCTATTCGCAATGAAAGTTCACATTCATGATGACACTGTCCCAATGCACGATTCCAATCAATCCCTTCTGCTAAGGACACCAAGCTACTCGGCGGCTTGATAAATAAGACAGGTTGATCAGGAATCGCATTACCTAATTCTTGAGCATGCGCAGCATAACTGCGACCGACACATACAATTTTTGATGGAACTGCACTCATGAAAATCTCTCTTATTTATAGTTTGAGTAATGAACTCATCAAAACTTAACGTTTTTGGAATGTATTTTCAAACAGTGTTCTGTCTACATCAGACTCAAATGCACGTTTTGGAATAATGACAACTGTATGATTTTTGAGTTCAAGCATATAGGTCAATTTACCCACTACAAATTTTTGTACTTCAATGTAGGCAAATGCTTGTTTAGGACGACCACTTGAAAAAAGCTCGGCAGAGTTTTGAAACAAATCGATACCTTGTTCAGTCTTACCAAATTGATATTTTTCAAACTGACGCTTGAACATCATAGGTAAAAACCAGTAACGCATAACGATTTGTAAAAAGATAAAGAACGTGCCTAAAGCCACGTAATAGCGCCCTACTCCCTCTAATCCAAGATAAAGCCCCCAAATCACGATCGCAATACTGACAAGTGGCGTTAAAAAACGCGTAAATTGTTTTTTGCCAAAAGTAGCTAATGCAAAACCATCCTGAGACTCTTGTAAATTTAAGAAGTAACGGACAGATAAAACTGGTTGAGTATCAGACATAGGGGATTCAACGATCGATTTTCTTAAGCAAAGATATTACACCACTTTACCTGAAATCGAATTGTCGTTTTAATGAATAGTGTTGATTACATCATCGCACTATTGATGAAAGCATCACACGATTTACAATGACACAAAATAAAAAGTCTAAATTCATAGTTCAGGATGAAAATGAAATACTTTAACTATCGAGCATTGTGCTTAAGCCTTATTTTTATACCCAGCTTGTCGTACAGCGCGATTATTGAATGGAAAGAAAATATACCCAGTGCGTTAAAACCATTTCAAAATAATAGTACCGAACTCGCCAGCATCGCCAAAGATCAGATTCTCATCTATGCGCACACAAATACCCAAACATCTATTCCGACACGCAAAAAACAACCCAATCCAAATGTGAAGTTCACATCATCTGCCATCGTATTGCCTGTTAATGAAGAAAAGGTCGCCAAAACGCTTTCACAGTTTGAAAATTTTGTTGGATTATTCCCGACATTGAAATCAGCTAAAATATTAAATCAAGAAAAAAATATCACTCAGGTTCAATATAAAATTTCCATTCCAACACCAATACCAGTGCTCAACTTTAATGAGACCATAGTGTTTCAGCATCATATTGAAGCCAATAGTATTTCAAGTTTGATTGTGGATGCACCTGTTCCTTATGGTCTAGGCAAATTTGAATGGTTCAAATTGGATCAAAATCATACTCTTCTGACCCTAACGCAATGGGGAGATTTGAACCAACCTAAAGGTTTTCTATTTAGCAAAGTTCTGAATGCAGTGCCTGAAGCAAAAATGGGAATTCCAAGTGGTACACATGCATTTTTACTTGAATCAATTCGAAAAAAATTAACAGCGCCTTCTTCGAGTGCGCTCAAACCAGGACAATTTCCATCCGACCAATTAACGACAAATCAAATAGCCAAAATCGCACAAATCAGTCGTATCACCGAACACCCTGTAAGTTTTGTCCATACACCGACAACCGTGCCTTATCAACACGGTGCAGAATCAATGCGTTTTGTGACGACGTATCAGTATTATTCCCAACCAGTGCAACGATTACAAAAATGGACACAGCCTGTACATTATAAAAAGTTGTTTCCCCGCCAACTCAAATCTATTGATATCGAAACCCTAAAAGACCAAACACAATTGGCAGATTTTAAAGTTGAACTCGGGTTAGGAGTTATTCAAATTCCATTCCGATTTAAACTAAATTTTAGCTTTCCTCAGTCGAATCAGAATAGTTTTTATGCTCAAGGGGGTGATCTGAAATACATTAAAGGAAAAATGCAATTTGATAAGTTTCAACAAGGTACTTTATTGAAAATGACGAATGCTGGAAAAATAGATGAAAAAGCACCGTTCCTGATTCGTGCAGCACGGAGCTTGCCTTATCATGATGTGCTCCCTACAGTTGGGGCGAATGTCGTCTTTGCATTGAAAGTCAAAAACGAAGAGCAGAAGAAATAAGATAAAAAAATAGACACAAAAAAACCGCAATTAAGCGGTTTCTTCTCTTTTTTTACATCTTAGAGATGATCAAGTTGGTGCGCTCAGAGAGATTCGAACTCCCGACCCCTTAGTTCGTAGCCAAGTGCTCTATCCAGCTGAGCTATGAGCGCGACGTCTTGATGGAGTGCATTATATATGAATATTATTATTTGTTAAGTACTTTTTAATAAAATTTAAATCAAGCGAACAGTATTTATACGTAAATGTAAATTATGGCTAGATAATCAACAATTTAAGAGATGATCAACAAGATCAATCCAAATTCCAAACAATCCTGAGTTGGATTGATGATGTTTTTATAAGAGCTAATATCTATTAATTAAAAATAATATGTGTAGAAATTTTAAAATTTATTTCTTTCTTAAGTAGCTAATAAAATATGATGATTTAGAGCATCACTTCATTCTAGAAACAAAAAAACCGCAATTAAGCGGTTTCTTCTCTTTTTTACATCTTAGAGATGATCAAGTTGGTGCGCTCAGAGAGATTCGAACTCCCGACCCCTTAGTTCGTAGCCAAGTGCTCTATCCAGCTGAGCTATGAGCGCGTACTTGAGTGTCTTACGACTTCGTTACATCGATTAACTTGATTGGTGCGCTCAGAGAGATTCGAACTCCCGACCCCTTAGTTCGTAGCCAAGTGCTCTATCCAGCTGAGCTATGAGCGCATTTCAAGTTTATCGTTGGCGGTGAGAGAGGGATTCGAACCCTCGATACCAGTAATAGGTATGCTTCCTTAGCAGGGAAGTGATTTCAGCCACTCATCCACCTCACCGTAACGAGACGCCATAATACAAACTTCGTCCCTACTCTTCAAGTGAGAATTTAAAAAATTCTATGTTTTTTGTTCAATCATATATTTTTTAAACAATTTTCAGGTTTTTTACCTTTAATCTGCATTAATTTCACTTTAATACTGTCTATTCTGCATCTCTTTTATAATTTATGAACTAAAAACACTTTATTGCAATCATTTACGTGCAGTATTTCTTATCATGTCTTATGCTAAACTTATCTTCTGATATGAAGCCAAAGACATTATGAAAAATTGGGTCGACCCTGAAGCCAAAGCGGAAGCTGAACGTTACGATAATCCTATTCCAAGCCGTGTTCTGATTCTAGAAACGATTGAGAATAAGAAAAAAGCATTGTCTCATGCAGACCTTGTGGAACACTTCGAAATTGCGGATCAAAAAAGTATTGAAGCACTTAGTCACCGTTTAAGTGCGATGGTTCGTGATGGTCAATTGACGAAAGAAGGTTATAAGTTCCAGCTTATGGCAGATCAACCTGTTCATGATGCGACCATCTATATCAATAGCAAAGGTTTAGGGGTTGCGAGTATAGATGGTAAGAAAGAAGAATATTTGTTACCTGAGCGTGAATTACGTCAAGTCTTCCATGGTGACCGAGTTAAAGTTCAACAGACCTCTGTTGACCGTAAAGGTAAACCATGGGGTTTCATTACTGAAATTACCCAACGACGCGTCAAACAAATCATTGGGAAACTCGCAGAATATGAAGGTGAATACTTCATTCAACCAGCAAATCCAAATGCGCATCAACCGATTACCTTAGAAAAAGAACTCATTGCGCATGCGAAAGCTAAAGTTGGTGATTCTCTTCGAGTTGAAATTGATGATTTTCCAAATCGTGAAGAGTTTGCTACAGGCCATATTATTCAATCTATGGCCGACAAATCTGATACTGAAATTATTATTCCTCAAACCATTTTAGAATATGGTTTACCTTACGAATTTCCAGAAGCAGTAGTTCAAGAAGCTGAAAGTTTTAAAGAACCGACAGCACGAGATCGTCAAGGACGCATTGATTTAAGAGATTTACCCTTAGTCACAATTGACGGTGAAGATGCACGTGACTTCGACGATGCTGTCTATGCAGAAAAACGTCCTGGTGGCGGCTATCGTGTCGTAGTTGCGATTGCAGATGTCAGTCATTATGTTCGTATTGGTAAACCTTTAGATGATGAAGCACAAGAACGCGGTACGTCTGTGTACTTCCCTCACTTTGTCTTACCGATGTTGCCTGAAGCACTTTCAAATGGCTTATGCTCACTCAATCCAAATGTCGATCGTCTATGTATGGTCTGTGATTTGAATTTAAGTCGCGCAGGTAAAGTCACAAAATTTGAATTCTATCCGTCGGTGATGCACTCTAAAGCACGACTCACCTATGACCAAGTTGCAAAATATTTTGAAGGTGATAGTCAAGCTGTACCTGAAGATCGTACAGTGCGTAAATCACTGAATACATTATTCCAACTTTACCAAGTATTAAAAGGTTTACGTGCAGAACGCCATGCAATGGAATTTGAAACCGTTGAAACGTACATGACTTTTGATGAACTTGGTGGAATTAAAGAAATTCTACCAAGATCACGTAACGAAGCTCATAAACTCATTGAAGAATGTATGTTGTTAGCCAATGTCGCTGCTGCTGAATTTGCTTTAAAACACGAAATTCCAATGTTGTATCGTGTGCATGAGCCACCTGAATTCTCACGCATTCAAAAAGTTCGCGACTTTGTTAAGTTATTAGGTTTGAAATTCCCTGATCAACCTACGCAAGCGGACTACCAAGCGGTCATTGAAGCCACTAAAGACCGTATTGATGCGCCAAGTATTCATGCTGTGCTTCTTCGCTCCATGATGCAAGCTTATTATGGGCCAAATAACGCTGGTCACTATGGTTTGGCGTATGAGGCATACACTCATTTCACCTCTCCAATTCGTCGTTATCCAGATTTATTATTACATCGTGCTATCAAAGCACACCTCAAAAATAAACCTGCACCAGTCTCAGGTGGCGCACTAGAAGAAGCCGGTAATCATTTCTCGGCAACAGAACGTCGAGCTGATGAAGCTTCTCGCTCAGTGACCACTTGGTTAAAATGCCATTATATGCAACAGCATCTTGGTGAAGAGTTTGTTGGCGTCATTAGTGCTACGGCTGAGTTTGGTCTATTTGTCACTTTAAAAGATTTATATGTCGATGGTATGGTCCATGTAAGCCAGCTTGGCGATGACTTCTTTGTCTTCGATCAAGCGAGTCAAAGTTTAGTTGGGCAAAATCGTGGTCAGACCTTCGGTTTGGGTGATGAAGTACGCATCAAGGTTGCAGGTGTCAATTTAGAAGAACGTAAGATTGATTTTGAATTGATTCAACAACTCAGCCATGCAGGTCGCGCTATTCGTAGTCGAGCACCACGTGTCGTGAAGGAAAACCCGGTCACCAAGCAAGAAGCGTTAAATCGCATGTTGAATGAGCCTGTCGAACTCCTAAAAGATAAAGATGAAAGCGGTGAACGCCCTGTTCGTAAGAAAAAGTCCAAGGCAAAACCAAGCTCTTATTCTAAAAAATCAGACAAAAAATCTGATGGAAAAGTAAAAGACAAAGCGAAAAAGAAAGCTAAAGTGAAAAAGAAAAAGTCGAATGCGAAAGCTAAATTAGACTAAATCTTTAAAGAGCGCTACGGCGCTCTTTTTTTTAAGCTTTATTTTTTTAATTTATAATCAAGTGCACCGATTCTTTATTTAGCACTTACGTAAATAATTGAATGTATCACTTGATTTAAAGTCCATAAACCCCTACATCTAAATGAAGTAAATGAATCAATTAGGTCCTTGAATGACTTTAGAAAAGGCAACTTTGCCTGTACCCGATTTTTCTCAAATTACACTTGATCAACTTAAAGCACAGATTGAACAAGCGATTCAAAATGGTCAACACTTTATAAACCAACTCGAGAAAGTCCCAGACACGGTACAATTACAATTAAATGTGCTCGATCAAATCGATGAATTAGAAAACCAAATGAGCGAATCTTGGGGAATTTTGTCTCACTTAAATGCTGTGATGAACAATCCTGAAACCCGCGAGATTTATCAGTCTCTTTTACCTAGCTTAAGTGAATACTACACACAATTAGGGCAACATACTGCGCTCTATCAAACCTACCAACATGTGCATGATGCACCTATTTTTTCGGATTTACCAGAAGCTCAACAGAGTGCGATTAAACTTGCACTTAGAGACTTTAAACTCTCAGGCGTGGCTCTAGAAGGCGATGCAAAAAAACGCTACGCAGAAATATCAGCTCGTTTATCGCAGCTTTCTTCAGATTTTTCTAACCACGTTCTTGATGCCACACAATCATATTTCAAACCATTAACTGAAGATGAACTTGCTGGTTTACCTGCGAGCAGTATCGAACTGCTAAAGCAATACGGTCAACAACGTGAACTCGATCAAGCCGTGGCGACATTGGATTTCCCTTCTTATCTTGCGATCATGACTTACGCAGATAATCGAGAGCTTCGCGAAGCCTTATATAAAGCATATACCACGCGAGCGTCGGATCAGTCAGATCACCCTGAATATGACAATACTGCGGTGATGGAAGAAATTCTCAAATTGCGCCAAGAAATGGCTCAACTTTTAGGTTTTGATCATTATGCAGCATATTCACTGGCAAGTAAGATGGCTCCAAGTGTTGAAGCTGTAGATCAATTCCTGATTGAGTTGGCAGAACATGCTCGTAAACCTGCCCTACAAGAAATTGAGGCATTAAAAGCAATTGCTCAATCTCATGGTGTAGATGAACTACAACCTTGGGACACGACGTATTTCTCGGAAAAACTCAAAGTTCAACAGTTTAATCTGTCTCAGGAAGCACTTAAGCCATACTTCCCTACCCCTGTCGTCGTTCAAGGTTTATTTAAAATTGTGGAGCGTTTATATGGTATTCAAGTCATTGAACGTGAAGCACCTGTATGGCATCCAGATGCACGATATTATGAGCTTGAAGATCAAGGCAGTGTCATAGGTGGATTCTATTTTGACTTGTACGCTAGAAGTGGGAAACGTGGTGGAGCATGGATGAGCGGATTCCGCTCACGTATGCAAACCAACAATGGCATGCAGAAACCGATTTGTTACATGGTCGGTAATTTTACACCACCAATTGGTCAACAGCCTGCGCTTTTAACACATGATGAAGTCGTTACTCTTTTCCATGAGTTTGGACATGGTCTGCATCATATGCTCACAGAAGTAGATCATATCTCTGTAGCAGGCACACATGGTGTCGCTTGGGATGCCGTCGAGCTGCCAAGTCAGTTTATGGAATTCTGGACTTGGGATAATGAAAGCTTGGCTTTAATCAGCCAACACATTGAAACCAAAACACCGTTACCTGAAGAACTCCTTAAGTCTCTTTTGGATGCGAGATTTTTCCAATCAGGCATGCAAACCCTTCGACAGCTTGAGTTTGCCATGTTTGATTTGAATATACATAAACAATCTCCTGCTTTAGATGCAACAGGTATTCAACAATCCTTAAACGAAATTCGTGAACAATATGCTGTTCTCCCTACAGCACCATACAACCGATTCCAAAATAGTTTTAGCCATATTTTCGCAGGGGGTTATGCCGCAGGCTACTACTCTTACAAATGGGCTGAAGTTTTAGCAAGTGATGCATTCGATCGCTTTGAACAAGAAGGGATCTTCAACCAAGAGACTGGACTTGCTTTCCGCAAGGCAGTGCTGGCTGTAGGCGGTAAAGATACAGCGCTTGATGCCTTTGTTAAATTTAGAGGTCGTGAGCCTAAAATTGATGCATTATTACGCCATCAAGGTTGGACGAATGACACTAAAACTGCTTAAACTACGCTACTAATTTTTGAAGGTGAGAGTCATTATGTCGATCAAACGTCGTTTCATTGCAGGTGCAAAATGTCCGAAATGTGAAGCTATGGATCGTATTGTCATGCTCACTTCAGGTGATTCAGAATGGATCGAATGTATTGAATGCAACTATTCTGAAAATCGTCCGACACACATTGACGAACCTCAAATGCCTGAGGTTGCAGACGAAATTGGTGTTATTCAATTTAAGCCGCGCCCAAGAAATTAAGATGTTTTAAAAATCAACAAAGCCAGCTCGATGGAGCTGGCTTTGTTGTAAATTCATCAAAAAATAAGCACCCGAAGGTGCTTATTTTATTTAATTATTGATACCAACCGAATAACTTAAAGATATAAGGCACATAGGCGATAATCAACATTGCTGGAATCATCACAATCAGAGGTAGAATCCAACGTTCGTATTTGTAGTAGAACGTTTTATCTTTCACTTCTGCATCGGCAGCAGCCACCTCTTCATCTCCAATCGACTGCCTTGCGAGCAAGTGATTGAGTGCAACTGGAGGTGATATATAACCCAATTCGAAACCAATTAAAGCAATCATCCAGAAGTGAACAGGATCAATACCATAAGCGTAGGCGACAGGCGCAACTGTTGCTGAAATTAAGATGACAGCACCAAACGGATCCATAATCATACCGACAAATACCATGAGACATACGATCAAGGTAATCACGATATAGATATTTTCAATATCCGTTGGGAAGTGTTCCATCAACTCGATACGCTCTAAGTATCCACCAACGCTGACAGACAATGCCATTAAGATCACAAGCGCCCCGATATGTCCGACTGTTTCACTTGCAGATACATGAATTGACTTCCAGAAACTCACTTTACGTGCAGGATTGTCTGGACTATCCTGTGCTGCAATTTCAGATGCTGACACTCGCGCCTTAGCTGCTTCTTGTTCAACCGAAGTATGGCTTAATGTCGTATCCCAATGTCCTACTGGTGCGAGCGGTGCTGGTTCATGACGTAATTTTTCATAAAGCACCATGACAAGTAAGATGATTGGCATCATGACTGGTGCAGTAAACTCATTCAAGTTGGTATTTAACGCATACTTGTAGAATGCCCACACAATCAGGAATACGATCACATAAGGAACTACTGCCACTAATGCCTTAGCTGAATTCGGGAATGCAACTGATGGCGCTGCAATACGGAATTTTTGCTCAGCAAAGAACAGTGAAATCAATAAGAACAAAGTTGAAGTGATGAGGAAAACACCAATACCATATTGGTATAACAAGTCAGTCGTCACTTCTTTGTTCAGCGATGCAACAACAACAATCAATAGACATGGACGGAGTACCACACCAAGCGAACCTGACATTGCAGCCGTAGCCAAAGCGAATTGACGGCGTCCGCCCGCATTCCAAACTTCTTTATAAATGATCGCACCTGCAGCGATTACAAAAATACCTGATGCACCTGTATAAGCTGTAGGTAATGCAGCAGCAAGTAAGATTAACCAGGTAAGCGTTTCAGGCGCTAGATTCCATGGACGTAAAATGTTTAGGAATTTATCAACAATCAAGGTCTGCTTTAGCAGCATACCTGCCCAAATGAACAGTGATAAATTAAGGAAAATGGTAGAGAACTCAACCAGCTGCCCTAAATAAATCCCTTGACCCATTGGATAGTCCATCACAAAGGTAAAGTTAAATCCTGTTGTGATCGCCATATAGGCATAAAGTGGGACTGACAATAATGCCATGCCAATCGTACCACCTGGCTTCGCATTTTCTGGTACACGGAACAATTGGTACAAACTAATTAATGTCAGTGTACTGAACAATATTATCCATAACCAATAGATGATTGTCATCTCACTGGTTGGCGGAACACCAGAGTTCAATACAGATCTATACTGACTGATCGCTGAACTGGTTAAGAAACTGTTCGCAAGTATCATTGCGACAGCATAAACCCGATAATCTAAAACAGAACTTGGACCGCGTAGACCAATGTGGTGGATTTTAAGTGTTGCAGTGATCGCTGCAAGTACCACCATGATAATCAATAGAACTGCCTTATTTTCCGTACCAAATTGGAAAATACCAAAGAAAGTTGTTTCCATGGTTCGGTAAGTTCGTATTGAAGGATTATCTTCTAAATACTGAATTGACTTATCGTAGAAGGCATATTTTTCTTCACATAACTGTTGACCAGCCAATACAGAGGCACGAACATCTTCTTCAGACGTTGTACCAAAGATATCCGCAAATTCATCTTTTGCATTGGCTTGCATTTGGTTTTGAACCAAAAGGTCAATATTTGGATTTCGATCACAGACTGGCTTTTCAGGTTCGGCACGCAAGAATGAATACTGCATACCAATTTTTTCGTCACCGTATAGACTTTCACCTAAACGTAACATCTGCCCGTGAATCATTTCTCCTGTCCCGATGATGAGCGTCAGTAACAGTAGAAGCAAAATCGTAAACGCAGATATCCACTCAGTCCATATATAACTAAGTAGACCTAACCCAGATCTCTTTTTAGAAGGCTCTTGCATTGTTATTCCATTATTTAATACTGCTATACATTGCCTGTACAGCTCATCTTTTCTAATTCGGGCTTAGGCAAAATCCTTTACCTAATTTCCTTACCTCTTTTATCACATGAATCTGACTGATTTTTTTTTAAAAAAGAATGACTGACTTTTCCATTTTTTTTAAATTTATGCCAATTTTCATCAATTCATCTCTTAAGAGCGAGATAAAAACCAACTAAATCAGTAGGCTATACCATACTGTATTTCTTTTTTTAAACAAATATGACCTTAAAAAAATAAATGCAAAAGATTTGAATCTGATCACACATTAAAATAAGTGATAATTAAGTATCAGAGTAATTAAGAGATGTGCGTGTCCTTCACGGAGATGTGCTGATAAATTAAAAAGAGCATGCTGAGTAATGCCCCCCATATTGCACCTGTTAAATGTGCTTCAACCAATACTGGGCTACCAATCATTTGCGCAGTATCGAGAGAACCAAAGATATTTTCCCACAAAATTTTGCCCGTGATTAAAACTAATACAAGCAGCGAGAATTTACGTTCTTTTTCAAATTTAAAAAAATAAACTGCCAAAGCCATATACATACCATGTAGTACCCCTGATAGACCTGCATAAGCTTCAACGTGAGGATAAACATAAAAAAAACTTAAACTAATTAATGGCGGGAGTGAGATCAACAAGTACATCATGTACCTAATTTTGACATATGGGAAGATGAATGGCAGACAGGCTAAACCCACCATATTCAATGCATAGTGTATCCAGCCCACATGTACATAGTGGGCTGTCCATACTCGCCAAATTTCTTCATCCAATACAGGACGCCAATAGAAAAAATACTCCTGAAAAATCTGCAAACTAGCAGCAATACTGATACAGCATGCAATAAACAGTATTTTTCGAATCAGGATAGTATCTTTCATCTTTCGTATTCCTAAAAGAAAAAGAGCTTTAAGCTCTTTTTCTTGAATAACTCCATTTTTAATTTTGAACAAAATTAAAAAATCTTATTCGCCTAATGTGTTCTCGAAAAGATCATCGGCTTCATTGGTCGGTTGATCATCCCAGAAGCTCGACATTCCATCTGCTTCAGTTCGGACACCTGTATTCTCCGTCCAATAACGGTCTGAGATCGCTTGTATCATTTGTCCTGCCATATTATCCAATAACTTAAACTCTGGATTTACAGGAACTTCTTCAGCACGTGAAGCGGCATAAGAACGTAATGCATCACGTATTTTTGCATCGTCACCACTGGCTTGTGCTGCAACAGCATACAAGGCATGCGATAAGCGTACTCCTTTTTGCTCACCAATTTGCATAGATTGTTTAAGCGTTTGGTATGGATCTGGTTTGCCTGCATCAGCTCCAGGTAATAATGTCCAAATCACTGCTCGAGTAGCATTCGGTACGCCCCAGAACTTGTTGTTATCAAGGCAGACCATGCCACGTTCAACAATTGCTGCGATATCTTTAGGAACATGCACTTGACCACCAGAAGCAATATCATTGGTCATCGCTTGTAAGCCACTTAACATACCTAACAGATATACTGTTTGGTCAAGATTACGACGCATAGTTGGACATGAGTCACCTAAATTATATTTATATTTAGACTGCCAACGCTCCGCAAACAATTGATAACCCGTATATTGACGTTCGGCAGCAACAGCAGCCCAGCGCTTTTGTTCAATACGCGCATCTTGTGCTTCTGTCACTTGACCTGCTTTTGATGCTCTTAGGTATCTTAATTCTGCATCTAAGGCACGATTTTCTGCGCACATCCCTGAAGCTGAATATAAAAGAACTGCCATACGGGTCGGATCAGCACCCATATCTTTAGTCGCCATAATCACAGGGGTCAAAGCTGTGCCCTGATTACACACCATATCCACATCACCCATTGAGAGTACTGGCGGTAAGATGTGTTTTTCACTAAACGCAAGTGATGCATTCGCACCAGTTTTGATTACGTATGAACATCCAGATAAAGTTGTAGCTGCTACAACCGCAATTGCCGTGAAAAGACCTTGAGTCTTTAATTTAGACATACTTCCTGTCCTCAATTTTATAATTTTGTCATCCTTGCGATTTAAAATATCAGATGCAATCGCTGAATAAAAGTGCAGCAATGCACTTCATTAACAATTAGTCTGTCATTGATCTGAATTGAAATAATTGACTTATTTTTTGAATTGTTAAAATTTTGGGCAAAAAAAAGTAGCATTGCGACGGTTCGGCACATGCTACTTATTAAATGGTAAACTCAAGAGAGTTTATTTTGTTCGTTGTTGTGGTGTTCAATTCGTTCCTTCAGCACAGTTCCTAGTCTTCCAATTATAATTGCCATAACAGCAGCAACCACTAGAAACAACCACATATGAATTTCGCTCATTTTGAAATTCCTCATTAGCTGTTGGTATATTTAATGTACTTTAGAAATTTAGATTTCATCGCATTTTTGTCTAACAATTTGATTTTCTTTCATTTTCGTCAAACAATTCATTTTTTGTTCATACTATACGTTTTTAAATAATTGTTTTTTATCATGTTTTAAATTTTAAAATAAAGCACTTTTTGTCTAACAATTAGCCAAAATTTGCATGAGTAATCAAGCTTTTCCATTGTTTTTCATCTATTTGATCTCTCCAAATCACCAAAGAATCTAATTTCTTTTCGTTAAAACTGAGTACAACGAAGTAATGAAAATGAAAAACTCGAGTCAGTTTTGCTTGGTATATTTTTGGATTTGAAGTCATTTGAATCGACCATAAATCTTTGTCTAGTTTTTGTAATTCACTTAATTGTGGTTTTTTTCTAAAACCCCACCAGATAATCAGTATAAATATAATACTGCTTAAAGCATAAATGAGCTCAATACTGATTAATAAAGTAATACTCATGATGAACATAAAGAAAGCGTGAAACACAGCTGAATAAAGGCTGTGTTTCAGTGAATAACGCTCATGGATTATGGACATAATCTTTTAATTTTTGAATAAATTGGCGCAATTCAGGTCGAGGTGGTTCAGAAACCTCCATAAACCAATCCAATAAATCAGGATCTTCTTGCTCAACCAATTCAGCAAACATTGCTTTCTCTTCAGGTTCAGCTTGCAAATAGTATTGCTTTACATAAGGATCAAAATACACGTCAATTTCTTTTAACCCACGACGTGCGCGATAGATAACTTTACGCTCTTCAAGCGTTAATTCATCGTACATTTTTATCCCCTAATCTGTGTTCATTCCATTTTAACTGAAGCCATGAGCTTTGTGTTTTAAAAATATCAATTGACCAAATTCATCAGCATTTCTTGTGTTTTGAGCATTCAACACATTGCACCAATGTTCAGGCTCTCTTATGTTGTGGCTATTCTAATAACACTTATGGAAATATAAATATGCAATCAGGCGCAATTCGACCAATTCCTAATATGTTGCCTCGAAAATTATTCAATGCAGAACATGAAGCCTTTCGTGATACTGTCCGAAAATTCTATGAAAAAGAAGTCGTTCCAAATATTGCCAAATACGAAGAACAACAACATGTAGATCGTGACTTATGGAATAAAGCGGGTGAAATGGGTCTATTGTGCACCACAATGCCTGAAGAATATGGTGGATATGGTGTAGATCGACTCTACAGTATGATCCTCATTGAAGAACAAGCTTATGCAATGGATTCATCAACTGGTTTTTCATTGCATTCGGATATTGTTGCGAACTACCTGAATAATTTTGCCAACGAAGAGCAGAAGAAAAAATGGCTCCCTAAAATGGCTTCTGGCGAAGTTGTCACTGCCATTGCGATGACTGAGCCTGGTACAGGTTCAGACTTACAAGCTGTACGAACTTCTGCAGTTTTAGATGGCGATGAATATGTTATCAATGGTTCTAAAATTTTTATTACCAATGGTTATCTATGTGACATGGCGATTGTTGTGTGCAAGACAGGTAATAGTGATAAAGGTTCAGCCAACTTATCGCTTATCATTGTCGAAGCTGATCGAGCAGGATTCACCAAAGGTAAACCACTCAATAAAATTGGTATGAAAGGACAAGATACTTGCGAATTGTTCTTTGATAATGTTCGTGTACCAAAGGAAAATTTAATTGGTATGGAAGGCATGGGCTTCATCATGCTTATGAAAGAACTCGCATGGGAACGTATGCTTGTTGCGATTATCTGCCAAGCAGGTGCAGAAGCTGCCTTTGCGCACACAGTACAATATACAAAAGATCGTAAAGCATTTGGCAAGCCAATTGGTGCATTTCAAAATACACGTTTTAAGCTAGCAGAACTTCGAACTGAAATAGACTTCTGTCGTTCTTATTTAGATCGTTGTATGGAATTACAACTTGAGGGTACTTTAGGTGTAGATGCGGCCGCAGCTGCAAAATATAAAATTTCTGATATGTTCTCTAAAGTCGTCGATGAATGCTTGCAGTTACATGGTGGCTATGGCTTCATGCTTGAATACCCTATTGCACGCGCATATATTGATAACCGTGCAAATCGTATATATGCAGGCACCAATGAAATCATGAAAGAACTCATATCACGTTCTTTATAAATAGAAAAAGGAAGCTTTCGCTTCCTTTTTTATTTTAATAGCTATTCATTAAGATACTAATTTAGGCTTTTTTACAGACTGTGCGGGAGCCTTCGAAAATTTTAAAATACCATCGTTAAAAGTCGCATTTTTGAGATCTTTACGATCAGCTAAATAGTTATGCGTTGCCATCCAAGGTGCCTTAGTACCTTGTTTTGGAAGTTGATCAGCCGCTCGCGCGATATAACCTGATGACATTTCACCCATAACTGTTTCATCGAGCATTGCAGAATGGTCAGTTGGTGCGACAACTTCATCATAACCGTTCTGATCCATATATTTGAATAAACGGCAAATATAATCAGCAACGACATCTACTTTTAAGGTCCATGACGCGTTCACATAACCAATAACCATCGCCATATTTGGTACATCACTTACCATCACACCATTATAAAGCATATGTTCGCTAGTCTTGATCGGCTGACCATCAACAGTCGCTTTGATACCGCCCATAATTTGAATTTCTAGACCAGTTGCAGAAACAATGATATCTGCATCTAAGTGTTTACCAGATTTCAATTGAATACCATTTTCAGTGAATGATTCAATATGATCTGTTTCAACACTTGCTTTACCACTACGTAAAATTTTGAATAAATCACCGTCTGGCACTACACATAAACGTTGATCCCAAGGATTGTAACTTGGCGTAAAGTGCTTCATATCCACTTTACCTTTCAACTGCATTTCAATAGATTTAAGAAGTAACTTGCGAACCAATTGAGGTTGTTTTTTTGACAAAGCAAAAATCGCACGTTGCATTCCGATATTACGAGCACGCGTGAACTTATATGCCATGTCCTCTGTCATAAATTTACGTGTTTTGTCATAAACAAAATCAATCGAAGGAATTGAAGCAATATACGTTGGTGAACGTTGTAACATTGTTACATGCCCAGCCCCACCTTTTGCCATTGCTGGTACTAAAGTGATTGCAGTTGCTCCACTACCAATGATAACTACTTTCTTACCGGTATAATCTAAATTTTCAGGCCAAAATTGTGGATGAATCAATTGACCTTTAAATTTATCTTGATTTGGAAAATCAGGTTGGAAACCTTGATCGTAGTTATAATAGCCTGTACATCCTAAGACGAAATTAGCTTGCCAAGTTTGTTTCTTTTCATTTTGATCTTCGATTTCTACAATCCATTTTTTAATTGAAGTATCGTAATTCGCTGAAAGTACACGATGTTCAAAATGAATTTTTTCTTTAATATTGTACTCACTAACAACTTCGCCCAAGTAACCTTTAATCGAAGCACCATCTGCAAGCACATTCGCTTTACGCCATGGCTTAAAATTGTAGCCAAAAGTAGACATATCTGAGTCGGAGCGAATACCTGGGTATTTAAACAAATCCCACGTTCCACCGAAACTTTTACGACGTTCGAGTATTTCAAATTTACGGTTCGGATTATTTTTAATTAAATGTGCTGCAATTCCAATTCCAGAGATACCAGCACCAACAATAAGAATATCGACTTGCTTATCCATTTCTTTTATTAACCTTTTTATAAGAACATTTTTATTAAAACATATTTTTGACAATACACAATGTCAAGTTTGACTAAAAGTTGCAAAAAACATATCAATTCAGGTCAAGTAATGCCAATTGTTAGACAAAAAAAAAGGTCGGTTTATTCAACCGACCTTTTTTGAACAACTTGCGATGTTCTACACGAAATTATTTAACTTCGCGATCTACTAGCTCAACGTAAGCCATCGGTGCAGCATCACCTGCACGGAAGCCCGCTTTAAGAACACGTAGATAACCGCCGTTACGTTCTTTGTAACGAGGCCCAAGAACGGTAAATAATTTACCAACAGTTGCTGCTGAACGAGTACGAGCAAACGCTAAACGACGGTTTGCTACTGTATCGACTTTAGCTAAAGTGATTAAAGGCTCAGCTACACGACGTAACTCTTTTGCTTTAGGCACAGTTGTTTTGATCAACTCGTGTTCAAACAAAGAATTAGCCATGTTTTGGAACATCGCTTTACGATGACTGCTTGTACGGCCTAATTTCACACCACTATTACGATGACGCATGGTGATAGTCCTACTTAATTAACGACTACGATAGGCAAAACGATCGTCCATACGTAAACTAGCTGGTGGCCAGTTTTCTAAACGCATGCCGAGTTGTAAGCCTTTTGAAGCCAGAACATCTTTGATCTCAGTCAACGATTTTTTACCTAAGTTAGGAGTTTTTAACAACTCAACTTCAGTACGTTGAACAAGATCACCAATGTAGTAAATATTTTCTGCTTTCAAACAGTTAGCAGAACGAACAGTAAGCTCTAGATCATCTACTGGACGAAGCAAGATTGGGTCAACTTCTTCACGAGGTTCTTGAGCAACTGGAGCTTGATCTTTCTGAAGATCAACAAAGATTGCAATTTGTTGTTGCAAGATTGTTGCCGCTTTACGGATCGCTTCTTCAGGATCAACAGTCCCGTTTGTTTCAAGATCAATGACCAACTTGTCAAGGTCTGTACGTTGTTCTACACGAGCATTTTCAACTGTGTAAGAAACACGTTTAATCGGGCTATAAGACGCATCTAATTGTAAACGTCCCACTGGGCGAGTTTCACCTTCTGGGAAGCGAGAATCAGAAGTCTCATAACCACGACCTTGAACAACTTTCAAGCGCATTTTCAATGAGCCTGAAGCACTTAACGTGCCGATCAAATGTTCAGGGTTAACCACTTCAACATTGTGAGGTAAACGAAGATCAGCGGCAGTTACATCGCCAGGACCTTGTTTCTCTAATGTCAAATATGCTTCATTTTGATCGAACAGCTTAATAGACAATCCTTTAAGGTTCAGCAAGAGCTCGACGATGTCCTGCTGCAAGCCTTCTAAAGTACTGTACTCGTGCTCGACGCCTTCAATCTCAACTTCAACCACAGCAGCGCCAGGTAAAGATGATAAAAGAATGCGACGTAAAGCATTACCTAGAGTATGACCAAAGCCACGCTCTAAAGGTTCTAGAATCACTTTTGCCGAGGTCCCGCTTGCCGCTTCGACCTTGATCGCTTGCGGAGTTAGAAACTCGTTTGCAGTACGCGTCATTATTGCTACCTCAAGGATTATTTAGAATACAATTCAACAATCAAGCTTTCGTTGATTTCAGCAGGTAAATCAGAACGATCAGGTGCAGATTTGAATGTACCTTCTAATTTAGAATGGTCAACTTCCATCCAAGAAGGAGTTCCACGTTGAGCAGCCAATTCAATTGCGTTTTTAATACGTAATTGTTGTTTAGCGCCTTCGTGTACTGCAATCACGTCACCAGCTTTAACTTGGATTGACGCGATGTTAACACGACGACCATTTAAAGTGATTGAACGGTGAGATACAAGCTGACGAGCTTCTGCACGTGTAGAACCAAAGCCCATACGATAAACAACGTTATCTAAACGGCTTTCAAGCAATTTCAACAAGTTTTCACCTGTTGCGCCTTTAACACGAGCAGCTTCTTTATAGTAGTTACTAAATTGACGTTCTAAAACACCGTACATACGACGTACTTTTTGTTTTTCACGTAATTGTAGTGAGTACTCTGATTGTTTACCACCACGAGCTCCACCATGTTGGCCAGGAGCTTTAGCATGTTTTTTTGTCTTAACATCAAACGGTTTAACGCCTGATTTAAGTTGCAGGTCTGTCCCTTCGCGGCGAGAGAGTTTGCATTTTGGACCAATATAACGAGCCATGAATGTTTCTCCTTACACGCGACGTTTTTTAGGTGGACGGCAACCGTTGTGAGGAATTGGAGTCACATCGGTAATGCTATTAATTTTATAACCCACTGCACCTAAAGCACGAACCGCAGATTCACGACCTGGACCAGGACCTTTAACAAGGACGTCCAAGTTTTTCAAACCGTAATCCAAAGCAGCTTTACCAGCAACTTCAGCAGCTACCTGAGCAGCAAACGGAGTTGATTTACGTGATCCACGGAAGCCTTGTCCACCTGAAGTGGCCCAAGCCAGTGCATTACCTTGACGATCGGTAATAGTCACAATGGTGTTATTAAAAGAAGCGTGAATGTGTGCAACACCTTCAGAGACGGTACGAGTGACCTTCTTGCGTGTGCGAGTATCTTTAGCCATCTTTTAGCTTCCAGAAATCTTATTTCTTAATAGGTTTGCGCGGACCTTTACGGGTACGTGCGTTAGTTTTGGTGCGTTGTCCGCGGACAGGCAAGCTGCGACGATGACGAAGACCGCGGTAGCAGCCTAAATCCATTAAACGTTTAATGTTCATGGAAATTTCGCGACGTAAGTCACCTTCGGTCGGAACCTTAGCAACTTCTGCACGAATCGCATCAAGCTGAGCGTCATCTAATTCACGGATCTTAGTAGTTGGTGCAATACCAGTTGCAGCTAAGATTTGCTTAGCAGTATGGCGACCAATACCAAAGATATACGTAAGAGAGATAACAGCATGCTTGTTATCCGGAATGTTTACACCGGCAATACGAGCCATTCACTTTCTCCAAAAAGGCAGTAGAGATAATCAACCGCCCCACAAAATCTTTGAGGGGCGGATAATAACCTAATTAGCCTACTGAAATCAACAGGTCTTGATCAGATTAACCTTGACGCTGCTTATGACGAGGTTCAGCGCTACAAATCACGCGGATTACCCCATTACGACGGATAACTTTACAGCTACCACAAATTTTCTTTACAGAAGCTTGAACTTTCATGATGAAACCTCTAAGTGCGCTTATCCCTTAGGATGAGCAGTCGTTTTACTCATTAGTGTTTGATTATCATATTGGCGCGATGTGAGGTGTGCCTGTAGCTGAGCCATAAAGTCCATAACTACAACAACCACGATCAACAGCGATGTACCACCCAAATGGAATGGAATACCAAAAGAACTTTGAAGTACCATCGGCATTAAACATACAACAGTGATATAAATCGAACCGATAAATGTTAAACGACTAAGAATATGATCTAAATAACGAGCAGTTTGCTCACCTGGGCGGATACCAGGTACATAAGCTCCACTACGCTTTAAGTTTTCTGATACTTCTTTAGGACTGAAAACTAGTGCCGTATAAAAATAACAGAAGAAAATAATAAGCGCACCGAATAGCACCAAATATAATGGTTGTCCAGGCGATAAAACTAATGCCAAATCTTGTAGTGTACGCTTAACGATCCCTGCATTAGGATCAGAACTACCTAACCATTGACCTAAACTTGCAGGAAACAGCAATAACGAACTTGCGAAAATTGCTGGAATAACACCTGCCATGTTGATTTTTAATGGTAAGTGAGTCTGCTGTGCAGTAAATACTCGGCGACCTTGCTGCTTTTGAGCATAGTTAACAGGTATACGACGTTGTGCTTTTTCAATAAACACAATCGCAGCTAAAACAGCTAAAGACAATAAGCCAAATATAGCAATACCAATTAAGCTTGATTGACCATTT
This sequence comes from Acinetobacter sp. ANC_7655, assembly GCF_056784015.1. NCBI lineage: Bacteria > Pseudomonadati > Pseudomonadota > Gammaproteobacteria > Moraxellales > Moraxellaceae > Acinetobacter > Acinetobacter sp. ANC_7655. The sequence goes on from NZ_JBWYJB010000011.1 coordinate 44,570, forward strand.
TCCACTAGGGTAAATGATTGCACAACCATACTTGGTAAACCAGCAACAATACCTGCAAAGATGATCATAGAGATCCCATTACCAACACCACGTTCGGTAATTTGCTCTCCCAACCACATTAAGAACATGGTACCTGCAACTAACGACGTTAATGCAGGAATATAGAATGCTAAACCTGAAGTAAAGGTAATCCCTTGACTGATCAGACCCGCACACATACCAATACCTTGTACAATTGCAAGGAATAATGTGCCGTAACGCGTATATTGGTTAATCTTACGCTTGCCCTGCTCGCCTTCTTTTTTCAATGCTTCCAGCGAAGGAACAACCGTTGACATTAACTGCACGATAATCGATGCAGAAATATACGGCATGATCCCCAACGCAAGAATGGACATTCGTTCCAATGCCCCGCCTGAGAACATATTAAACAAACCAAGGAAAGTACCCTGGTTTGCATTAAAGAAACGTTCTAAAGCGACATTATCAATACCTGGCAGCGGAATATGCGCTCCTAGTCGAAAGACCACCAAAGCACCAATTAAAAACATTAATCGGCGAATAATTTCACGATATTTCACGTGAAATGGTTGACCTTTCATCATGTGAACATGACCTGTAGAACTAGGAGACATAGACACTCGCGATTACTCCTCGACTTTACCGCCAGCAGCTTCAACAGCAGCTTTAGCGCCTTTAGTCAATGCAACACCTTGAACAGTGAATGCACGAGTGATTTCACCAGAAAGAACGATACGAGCACGAATCATATCTTTACGTACAACGTTCGCTGCTTTTAAAGTTTCAAGAGTAACGATATCGCCTTCAACTTTGTTAAGTTCAGACAAACGTACTTCAGCAGTTTTCAAAGCCAATTGGCTAGTGAAACCGAACTTAGGTAGACGACGATATAACGCAGTTTGACCACCCTCGAAACCTGGACGAGTACCACCGCTCTTACGTGAGTTTTGACCTTTGACACCACGGCCACCAGTCTTACCAACGCCAGAACCAATACCACGGCCTAAACGAAGGTTTTCACGCTTAGCACCTTCTGCAGGTGCAATTGTATTTAAACGCAGAGTCATGGCTTATTCCTCTACACTAACCATATAGTAAACTTGATTGATCATACCACGGTTAGAAGGAGTATCTTGAACTTCTACAGTGTGACCAATACGACGCAGACCTAAACCTTTAAGGCTAAGCTTGTGATTTTTCAAGCGATGCGATGCAGATTTAGTCTGGGTAACTTTAATCGTTTTCATGATTGATTACCCTTGAATTTGTGCTACTGAAAGACCACGTTTCGCAGCAACTTTCTCAGGAGAAGTCATATCACGCAGACCATTAAAAGTCGCGTTTACTACGTTCGCAGCGTTAGTAGAACCATAACATTTAGTTAATACGTTACGTACACCAACAGCTTCTAAAACAGCACGCATAGCGCCACCAGCAATTACACCAGTACCTTCAGAAGCAGGTTGCATGTAAACACGGCTAGCACCGTGACGAGCGTTGATAGGGTGCTGAACAGTACCATCAACAAGTTCAACAGTAATCATGTTGCGACGAGCAGCTTCAAGTGCTTTAGAAATAGCAGCTGGAACTTCACGAGCTTTACCACGACCAAAACCTACGCGACCATTACCATCACCCACAACAGTTAATGCTGTGAAAGAGAAGATACGACCACCCTTAACAACTTTGGCTACACGATCAACGGCAACCAGCTTTTCAACAAGACCTTCGTTTTGTTCAACTTTAGCCATGATTAGAACTCCAAGCCGTTTTCACGAGCAGCATCAGCCAAGGCTTTGATACGACCATGATATTTGAAACCAGAACGGTCAAATGCAACTTTAGTTACGCCAGCTGCTTTAGCACGTTCAGCGATTAAAGCACCAACTTTAGTAGCTGCTTCAACGTTACCTGTAGTACCACTACGTAACGTAGCATCTAAAGTAGAAGCTTGCGCTAATACTTTGCCACCATCTGCTGAGATTACTTGAGCATAGATGTGACGCGGAGTGCGGTTTACACACAAACGAGTCGCACCCAATGCACGGATGTGCAAGCGTGTGCTTTTCGCACGACGCAAACGGGTTTGTTTCTTTTCGTTCATAAGAACCTCGCGCCTTATTTCTTCTTAGCTTCTTTACGAAGTACAACTTCATCAGAATAACGAACACCTTTACCTTTATATGGCTCTGGTGGACGGTAACCACGGATATCTGCAGCAACTTGACCTAAAGCTGCTTTATCAGCAGATTTAAGCACGATTTCAGTAGCTGTAGGAGTTTCAGCAGTTACACCTTCAGGAAGGTTGTAATCGATCGGGTGAGAGAAACCTAGGTTAAGGTGAACTGTGTTCCCTTTAACCGCAGCTTTATAACCAACACCGATAAGTTGTAACTTACGTTCGAAACCTTCGCTAACACCTTTAACAAGGTTGTTAAGCACAGCGCGAGCAGTACCAGCTTGCATCCAAGCATCTTTAGATTCAGCTTTAGGAGCAACAGCTAGAATACCGTCTTCCTGTTTTAGCTCGACCAGCGCATGCAGGTTGAAAGACAAAGTACCTTTGCTGCCTTTCACTTCGACCTGCCGGCCGTTCTGAGTAACTGTTACACCGTTAGGTACAGTTACTGGGGCTTTAGCCACACGAGACATGAGGAATCACCTATTAAGAAACAAAAGCAATAACTTCACCACCGATACCTGCAGCACGTGCAGCGCGATCAGTCATGATGCCTTTGCTTGTAGAAACAATTGCAATACCTAAACCTTGCTTAACGCTTGGAAGGTTATCTTTACCGCGATATTGACGTAAACCTGGACGGCTAACGCGCTTCACAGTTTCAATAACTGGTTTGCCTTCGAAATATTTTAAAGTCAAAGTAAGTGTTGGTTTGCCTTCAGCATCCGCAACAGCTACGTCAGCGATATAACCTTCTTGTTGAAGAACGTTAGCAATCGCAACTTTTAACTTTGAGTTTGGCATAGAAACAGTTTGTTTCTTCGCCATTTGTGCGTTACGAACACGTGTTAACATGTCGGCAACGGTATCTTGCATACTCATTTATAGTGCTCCTTACCAGCTTGCCTTAACAACGCCCGGTACATCACCTTGCATTACTGTGTCACGTAATTTGTTACGGCTTAAACCGAACTTACGGAAGTAACCATGAGGACGACCAGTTAAACCACAACGGTTACGAAGACGTACTGGAGATGCATTACGTGGTAATGCTTGTAACTTCATCATCGCTTCGAAACGCTCTTCGTCGCTTGCATTTACGTTTGCAATAACAGCTTTTAATTCAGCACGTTTTGCAGCGTATTTAGCAACAGTAGCTTCGCGTTTCAATTCGCGATTAATCATACCTTTCTTAGCCATATCGACCTCTTATTTGAACGGGAAGCCGAATGCACGCATAAGCGCACGGCCTTCGTCATCGGTGCGAGCAGTCGTAGTGATGGTAATATCCATACCACGAATACGGTCAATCTTATCAAAATCGATCTCAGGGAACATGATCTGTTCTTTAAGACCCATAGAGTAGTTACCACGACCGTCAAATGATTTCGCAGAGAAACCACGGAAGTCACGGATACGAGGGATCGCGATAGAGATCAAACGGTCTAAGAATTCGTACATGCGTTCGCCGCGTAAAGTAACTTTACAACCAATCGGCCAACCATCACGGATTTTGAAACCAGCGATAGATTTACGAGCTAACGTAAGAACTGGTTTTTGACCAGCGATAGCTTGCATATCAGAAAGAGCACCATCAAGGAGTTTTTTGTCAGCAGCTGCTGCACCAACACCCATATTGATCGTGATTTTAGTGATGCGAGGGATCTCCATCACATTCTTAACGCCCAATTGTTCTTGTAATTGAGCTTTAAGTTCGTCGTTGTAACGCGCTTTAAGTCTGGCCATTGCCTATTTCAACCTATTACTTCGCTACCGCCACTGATTCACCATTTGATTTGTAAACGCGAGTTTTCACGCCATCAATCACTTGGTAACCAACACGGTCAGCCTTTTGGGTTGTAGCATTAAAAATTGCCACGTTAGAGATATGAAGCAAAGCTTCTTGTGTAACGATAGCGCCTTCAGCACCTGTTGCACGGTTAGGCTTTTGATGCTTCTTAACTAAGTTAAGACCTTCAACCTTAACTCGGTCATTAGAAACAGACAAAACAGTACCTTGTTTGCCTTTTTCTTTACCTGCGATCACGATTACTTGATCGCCTTTTTTAATCTTAGCCATGATTGCCTCTATTATAGAACTTCAGGAGCCAATGAAATGATTTTCATGAACTGTTCAGTACGAAGTTCACGAGTCACTGGTCCGAAAATACGAGTAGCAATCGGAGCTTTGTTGTTGTTCAAAATAACAGCAGCGTTATCATCGAAACGAATAACAGAACCATCTGGACGACGGATACCGAATTTTGTACGTACAACTACTGCATTCATTACGTCGCCTTTTTTAACACGGCCACGTGGAATTGCTTCTTTTACAGTAACTTTAATAATGTCGCCAACTGAAGCATAACGACGATGTGAACCACCAAGTACTTTAATACATTGTACGCGGCGAGCACCACTGTTGTCTGCTACGTCGAGCATAGTTTCGGTCTGAATCATTGCCCTACTCCAAAACCGAGCATCACCGGTCACAATTTCGAAAGGCTCAAAGAGTACTCGAAATTGACCGATGATGCAACAAGAACGTTATTTACTCAGCAGCTGCTTCAACAACTTCAACTAAAGTCCAAGACTTAGTTTTAGAAATTGGGCGGCTTTCTTTGATAGTTACAACATCGCCAGTTTTAGCAGTGTTGTTCTCATCATGAGCGTGTAATTTTGTTGAACGGCGGATTGATTTGCCATACAACGGGTGTTGAACGCGGCGTTCGATAAGAACAACGATAGACTTGTCCATCTTGTCGCTTACTACTTTGCCTGTTAACGTGCGAACTGTTTGCTCACTCATTGTGCGTTCCCCTGTTTTTCGGTAAGGAGGGTCTTGATGCGAGCAATAGTTTTACGAGTTAATTGCACTTCGTGCGATTTACCCAATTGACCAGTTGCTTTAGCCATGCGAAGACGGAATTGGTTCAACTGTTGCTCATCAAGCAAAGCTGTCAATTCTTCTACCGACTTTTCACGTAGATCTTTAGTTTTCATTACATTACCGTCCGAGTCACGATAGTGGTTTTAAACGGAAGTTTAGCAGCAGCAAGCGTAAATGCTTCACGCGCTAATTCTTCGTTCACACCTTCCATTTCGTACAGGATCTTACCTGGTTTGATTTCACAAACCCAATATTCCACAGAACCTTTACCTTTACCCATACGAACTTCTAATGGTTTTTCAGTAATTGGTTTGTCCGGGAATACACGGATAAAGATCTTACCACCACGTTTTACACGACGGCTGATTGTACGACGCGCTGCTTCAATTTGACGCGCAGTCATGCGACCACGTTCAACTGATTTAAGTGCGATAGTACCAAAAGATACTGTGCTACCGCGATGTGCTAGACCAGTGTTACGGCCTTTTTGCACTTTACGGAATTTAGTACGTTTAGGTTGCAACATGGATTATTCTCCTTTTTCAGCAGAACGATCATTGCGACGACCACGACGCTCTTGACCTTCACCACGACCGCGACCACGTTTAGCTGGACGTTCTTCAGCTGGAGCTGGGTTCATGACTTGTTTCATGCCGCCCAAGATCTCACCACGGAAGATCCAAACTTTAACGCCGATCGTACCGTAAGTAGTTTCTGCGCGAACCGCTGAATAGTCGATGTCAGCACGAAGAGTATGTAGAGGTACACGACCTTCACGATACCATTCAGTACGTGCAATCTCTGCACCGCCTAAACGACCAGAAACTTCAACTTTGATACCTTTCGCACCAGCACGCATAGTGTTTTGAACCGCACGCTTCATAGCACGACGGAACATTACACGTTTTTCTAATTGAGAAGCAATTGCTTCACCAACTAGACGAGCGTCTAAATCTGGACGATCAATTTCGTTGATGCTTACTTGCGCTGGAACACCCATAATATTGGTAAGTTCGCGCTGTAATTTTTCAATGTCTTCGCCTTTTTTACCGATCACGATACCAGGACGAGCAGTGCTAATTGTTACTTTAGCAGCGCCTGTTGGACGTTCGATAAGAATATTGCTCACCATCGCATTCTTAAGTTTTTTGTTTAAAAACTCACGAACTTGAAGATCTTTAAGCAAGTATTCAGCGTATTGTTTCGGATTCGCATACCAGTTAGCGTTATGACGTTTCACAACACCTAGGCGGATACCGATTGGATGAACCTTCTGACCCATATCAAACCCCTACCTTAACGGTGATGTGACAAGTACGCTTAGTAATACGATCTGCACGGCCTTTAGCACGTGGCAAAATACGTTTAAGGCTCATGCCTTCATCAACGTAGATCGTAGAAACTTTAAGATCGTCTACATCTAAACTGTTATTATGTTCAGCGTTTGCAATCGCAGATTCCAACGCTTTCTTAACTAAAACTGCAGCTTTTTTGTTGCTGAAGTTTAGGATGTTAAGAGCGTGCGCAACAGATTTGCCGCGAATCAAGTCTGCAACCAAACGAGCTTTTTGTGCCGAGATAGCGGCACCGCGTAATTTAGCAGTTACTTCCATCATAGCACCTATTAACGTTTAGATTTCTTGTCAACACCGTGACCACGGTAAGTACGAGTCGGTGCAAATTCACCAAGCTTGTGACCAACCATATGTTCAGATACGATTACCGGAACATGGTTACGACCATTGTGTACAGAAATTGTTAAACCAACAAAATCCGGGAGGATCATCGAACGACGCGACCAAGTTTTGATCGGCTTACGGTTATTAGCCGCGATAGCCGCTTCAACCTTAGCGAACAAGTGCGCATCGACGAATGGGCCTTTTTTCAGAGAACGAGGCATTGTCAGATTCCTTTACTTGTTACTTAACGCGACGGTCGCGAATGATCATCTTAGTCGTACGCTTATTGGTACGTGTCTTGTACCCTTTAGCTTTTTGACCCCATGGGCTTACAGGTTGAATACCTTTGTTACGCCCTTCACCACCACCATGTGGGTGATCTACCGGGTTCATCGCCATACCACGAACGGTAGGACGAACACCACGCCAGCGTGAAGCACCAGCTTTACCTAGTGAACGTAAGTTGCTTTCTTGGTTAGAAACTTCACCAAGAACTGCGCGACATTCAACGTGTACTTTACGCATTTCGCCAGAACGTAGACGAATAATTGCGTAAGAACCGTCACGACCCAATAACTGAGCAGAAGCACCAGCAGAACGCACTAATTGAGCGCCTTTACCGATTTTAAGCTCGATATTGTGAAGAGTAGAACCGATAGGCATGTTACGAAGTGGTAAGCAGTTACCTGGACGAATTGGAGCATCGTTACCAGATTGAACTTTATCACCAGCACGTAGACCTTTAGGCGCAATGATATAACGACGCTCACCATCAGCATACAAAACTAATGCAATGTGTGCAGTACGGTTAGGATCGTATTCGATACGCTCTACAGTCGCAGGAATGCCATCTTTGTTACGTTTAAAGTCAACAATACGGTAATGTTGCTTGTGACCACCACCAACGTGACGTGTAGTAATGTGACCGTTGTTATTACGACCACCAGTACGTTTTTTAGCTTCTACCAACGGAGCATAAGGCGCACCTTTGTGAAGATGGTCGTGAACGACTTTCTCTACAAAGCGACGTCCTGGAGACGTTGGCTTACATTTTTGAATAGGCATAATTCTCGTCCTTATTCCGCTGTGCTTTCAGCGGTATCGCCCAAGTCAGCCATTTCTACATCTTGGCCAGCTTTCAGGGTGACGTATGCTTTTTTAACATCAGAACGACGTCCGATAGTTTTACCAAAGCGTTTAGTCTTACCTTTAGTGATAGTCGTGTTAACTTTAACAACTTCTACACCAAATAATTGTTCAACTGCTTTTTTGATTTCAAGTTTGTTTGCATCGATAGCAACTTTAAACACTTGAACACCAGCAGTTTCACCTAAAACTTGTGCTTTTTCTGAGAATACAGGTCCTTTTAGGACTTGATAGATACGTTCGTTGTTCATCCGAGTTCTACCTCAATTTTCTTAGCAGCAGCTACAGACATAACAACTTTATCGAACGCGATCAAGCTAACAGGATCGATAGCAGCAGCATCAACCACATCAACGTGTGGAAGGTTACGAGCAGCTAGATACAAGTTCTCATCAACAGCATCAGTAACGATTAATGCACGAGTAGCATTCAAGTCGTTAAGTTTTGCAAGCAATTCTTTAGTTTTTGGAGCAGCTACAGCAAACTCTTCAACTAAAACTAAGCGATCTTGACGAACAAGTTCAGCTAGGATGCATTGCATAGCACCGCGATACATTTTACGGTTTACTTTTTGAGACCAGTCTTGTGGACGAGCAGCAAAAGTTTTACCACCGCCAACCCAGATTGGGCTACGAATAGAACCAGCACGAGCGCGACCAGTACCTTTTTGACGGAATGGTTTTTTACCACCGCCAGAAACGTCTGCACGTGATTTCTGAGCTTTTGAACCTTGACGACCACCAGCTAAATAAGCTGTAACAACTTGGTGTACAAGAGCTTCATTGAATTCACGACCGAACGCAACTTCTGATAATTCAACAGCAGAGCCGGAAACAGTATTTAAATTCACGTTATTTCCCCTCAAGCCTTGATAGTAGGACGAACAGTTACGTCACCACCGGTAGCACCAGGAACCGCGCCTTTAACTACAAGAACTGAACGCTCTGTATCGATAGCAACGATTTCAAGACCCTGTGTAGTTACGCGTTCAGCACCTAAATGGCCAGCCATTTTTTTGCCTTTGAATACGCGACCAGGAGTCTGGTTTTGACCTGTAGAACCTAGAACACGGTGAGAAACAGAGTTACCGTGAGTAGCGTCTTGAGTACGGAAGTTCCAACGCTTAACACCACCTTGGAAACCTTTACCTTTAGACTGACCAGTTACGTCAACGATTTGACCCACTGTGAACAAATCCACACCGATAGTTCCGCCAACTTCACGACCTTCAAGATCAGCTTCTGTAACACGGAACTCTTGAACTAAACGACCAGCAGCAACACCCGCTTTAGCGAAGTGACCTTTCTGAGCATTAGTAACGCGAGATTCGCGACGTTCACCAGTAGTGATTTGAATCGCTTGATAACCATCAGTTTCAAGCGTTTTGATTTGAGTGATGCGGTTAGGATCAACCTCAATCACTGTAACAGGTACAGAAACACCAGCATCTGTAAAGATACGTGTCATACCGCACTTGCGACCGACTAAACCAATAGCCATGTGCATAAACCTCTAAAAAAGCGGCTTAATTAACTTAGAGTGTTAATTAACCGAAAGCCTTAACCCAATGCGATCTGAACGTCTACACCAGCTGCAAGATCTAATTTCATCAATGCATCTACAGTTTTGTCTGTAGGTTGAACGATGTCGATCAAACGCTTGTAAGTGCGGATTTCATACTGATCACGCGCGTCTTTGTTAACGTGCGGTGAAGTTAGAACGTTAAAACGCTCGATGCGAGTTGGCATCGGGATTGGACCACAAACTTGTGCACCAGTACGTTTTGCTGTTTCTACGATCTCTTGAGAAGATTGATCAATTAAACGGTGATCAAAAGACTTCAAACGGATACGGATTCTCTGGTTAGACATACCAGTAAACTCCAAGCCAAATATATAAAGAATCACCCATGACGCATCTCCCCCTGTCCGAAAACAAGGCAAGTGTCAGAGGCAGTGAAAATCACTAAGGTCGTGATCGATGCCACGACTGTAACGATCTAAACAACAATCAACGTTGTTTAGCCCTTAATATCAAAGGGTCGCCCATTATAACGATTGTTTAACTGTTAAGCAAACCTATTTATCATTTTTTCTCAATTTACGGTTAAGCGTTGGCGGCTTTCTTTTGTACACCCTGCCCGAACCCCAATACATAATTAATTGCATCGATCAGCAATTCATTCCCTTTTTGGAACCTCGTTTTTTTTGTTTGTTTTAAGGTATCTAAAGATTGTACATAAGCGCCAGAAAATACCTTCTCATGCTCTTCATTCTCAATATACATTTGTAAAACTTTCGGCGTTATTTCTGGATGAAACTGAAAACCCAGCACATTCTTTCCAATTTGGTACATTTGATTTGCACACACATTATTTTCAGCCAGTCTGACGCCTCCTTTAGGAATCTCAAAAGTCTCACTGTGCCATTGCATTATTTCCAATTCTTTAGGTATTTCAAAGTAATCTGATAAACCATGTTGAGTTCTGAAGACATTAGTCCAACCTAACTCTTGTTGTTCATTTAAACGTACACTTGCTCCCAAAGCATTGGCTATAAGCTGACCTCCGAGACACAAACCAATGGCAGGCTTGCCTAGTGATAAATATCGACGGATCCATCTTTTTTCTATTTTTAGCCATGGATAATTTGCCTCATCATTTACACTCATTGCTCCACCCATGATGATTAGTAAATCAATATCTTCAATTGCTGGTAACGCCTCGATTTCTAATGCCATCTCAACAGGTAATGCAAAAAACTCCGTAGCACTAATTTGTGCTCCAATTGATTTTAAATATTCATAACAACTTCCGAACCCTTCACCAGCAATATGCTGAAAGTAATGCACTTTTAATGGCTTCATTTTCCAACCCGAACTTTTCTTATATTGCACTAGCAGTTGCAAAAATGAAGCCAACCTATAGGTTGTTAAATAATTTTAAACAAAGCACAGCTATGCAGTTTTTTAGTAGTATGTTTTGTTAGTTATAAAATGACGGTTTATACAGGTAAATTGTGAAAATAAATACGCAAACTCAACTCATACATAGCCCTAGAAAAGCACCTCAACTTTTAAATAGTATTCAACCCCCTATTTATCGTGCATCAACGATCATTTTTGAAAATACCGATGCTCTTTTCAATCGCCATTGGACCGATGCTTATGACTTTAGTTACGGAACACATGGCACCCCTACCACGTTTACGCTAGGCGACAATATTGCACAATTAGAAGGCGGAGAATACTGTCTACTTGCACCAAGCGGACTCTCTGCAATCAACTTGGTGAATTCTTGTTTTTTAGCACATGGTGATGAAGTTTGGGTCGCGGACAATATTTACGGTCCAAATATGGAGCATTTGCGAAACCTAGAATCACGTTATGGTATTGCCGTTAAGGTCTATAACCCAATTGATGTTGAGAGCTTTAAACCCAGTGATAAAGCTAAGTTAATTTGGTTAGAGGCTGCAGGATCTGTAACACTCGAATTTCCAGATTTAACGAATCTGGTCAAAAAAGCTCAAACGCATAAGATCCTTACCGCACTTGATAATACTTGGGGAGCGGGTCTAGCTTTTAATGCTTTTGATTTTGGTACAGAACACTTAGCAGTCGATATCACCGTCCATGCACTCACCAAATATCCAAGCGGTGGTGGTGACATTCTCATGGGGAGTGTCGTAACAAAAAACAAGGATTTATACCACAAGCTATTTCGCATGCATGCAATTCAAGGGATTTCTATATCAGGCGATGACACCGCACAGATTCAGCGCAGCCTATCTTCAATGGAACTCCGTTATACGCACCAATCTAAATCAGCGCTAACTTTATTAAGCTGGCTTCTACAGCAAAATGAGTTTGCACAAGTATTGCACCCTGCCAATCCAAAATCTGCAGGTCATACTTTTTGGAAAGAAGTTTGCCTATCAGAATTGAGCGCAGGTTTGATCAGTGTAATTTTTGATAAAAAATATAATCTTCAAGATATACGCTATTTTTGTGATGCGCTTAACCTGTTTAAATTAGGTTTTAGCTGGGGTGGCCCAGTGAGTTTAGTAATGCTCTATCAAATTGATCAAATGCGTGAGCTTGCACATACACATTTACAAGAAGGAATATTGGTTCGTTTTTGTATAGGACTGGAACATCCTCACGATTTGATAGAAGATATTCAACAAGCACTCAAAATAATGCAACAACAAAAGATCGAATAAAAAGGAATAATTATGGGCACACCAATTGTAATCGCAAAAAAAACCTCAGATACATCCCAAGAGATTGTTTTACATTCGCAACTGGCAAACCGACATGGCTTGATTGCCGGCGCAACAGGAACAGGCAAAACATTCACTTTAAAGGTCTTGGCAGAAAACTTTTCTCGTATTGGTGTGCCGGTATTTTTAGCCGATGCAAAAGGTGATGTCTCGAGCCTTGCCAAAGCAGGTGAAAGCAATTCAAAATTTGATGAACGCATCAAGAGCCTCAATATTGAATCAATCCCATTTAGCCCATCACCTGTGGTCTTTTGGGATTTATTTGGCGAACAAGGTCACCCGATTCGGACTACAGTATCAGAAATTGGTCCATTGCTTTTAGCCCGAATGCTGAATTTGAATGACACCCAAGAAGGTGTGCTTTCTGCGATTTTCCGCATCGCGGATGATCAAGGTTTATTACTGATCGACTTTAAAGACCTCAAGGCGATGATCACTTATGTGACTGAGCATGCAGCTGACTTTAAAGCAGAATACGGCAATCTTTCTCCTGCCAGCTTGGGTGCAATCCAACGTAATTTGCTAGCACTGGCCGATCAAGGCGGTGATCAATTTTTTGGTGAGCCTGCATTAGACCTCATGGATTTTATCCAAACCGATACACAAGGACACGGCAATATTAATTTGCTCGCTGCCGACAAATTAATGAACACACCAAAGCTTTATGCGACTTTCTTACTGTGGATGCTTTCCGAACTGTTTGAACAATTACCTGAAGTCGGTGATATGGATAAACCGAAATTGGTATTTTTCTTCGATGAAGCTCATTTACTGTTTGACAATGCCAGCCCTGCTTTGCAAGAAAAGATCGAACAAGTGGTACGCTTAATCCGCTCTAAGGGAGTAGGTATTTATTTTGTCACCCAAAATCCGCTCGATTTACCTGAAAGTGTTTTAGGACAACTAGGTAACCGTGTTCAGCATGCACTTCGTGCCTTCACACCAAAAGATCAAAAAGCAGTAAAAACTGCAGCTGATACTTTTAGAGCAAATCCTGCATTCAAAGTACAAGATGCTATTACGGAGTTGGCAGTTGGTGAAGCGCTGATTAGCTGTCTAGATGAGAAAGGTACGCCACAAATGGTTGAACGCGGTTGGGTTATGCCCCCATATTCATCTTTTACACCTATCACGCTTGAAGAGCGTAAGACGCTCATGACAAACAGTGTGGTTGCAGGTGTTTATGAGCAAGTACTTGATCGAGAAAGTGCTTTTGAAACGCTGCAAAACAAAGTAGTTCAGCGTCAACAACAAGCCGAACAAGAAGCATTAGCAAAACAACAGGCTAAGGAACAAGAGGCCTACGCAAAGCAAATTGCTAAAGAGCAAGAAGCTTTCGCAAAACAGCAAGTCAAAGAACAAGAACGCCTTGCCCGGGAACAACAAAAAGAAGCAGAACGTGCAGCCAAACAACGTGAAAAACTCACCCAAGATATTGTCGGTACGTTTGCTAAAAGCGCTGCACGAAGCCTCGGCGGAAGCACTGGACAAAAAATCGTCCGCGGTCTACTAGGCTCATTATTTGGAAAAAAATAGTCCTCCCTTTACCCATCATTTTTAACTTCATTATGGGATATTTTAATATCCCATAATTATTTTAAGGTTTTCTATGCAAGTCATATTGCAGCTCGACCCTAAAAGATGTATTTTAAATATATCTTTTAATAAAGCCAAAGTTGAAGCTCATGACGCCACAACATATTGAACTTGTAAAAGCGACTGTTCCCGTTCTGCGTGAGAATGGTGTTGCTCTTACGACCTATTTCTATAATCGCATGCTGAACAACAACCCCGAGTTAAAAAATACATTTAACATGGATCATCAAAGTACTGGTCGTCAGCCACGTGCTTTAGCTGCTGCTGTTTTGGCATATGCTGAAAATATTGAAAATCCTACAGTTTTGGCAAAAGCGATTGAGCGAATTACCACTAAACACGTAAGTTTAGACATTCAAGCGGATCAATACTCGATTGTGGGTGAAAACCTTCTGCATTCAATCAGCGAAGTATTAGATGTGCCAATGGACTCTGATCTGATTGCTGCTTGGAAAGCCGCGTATATGCAATTGGCAGACATTTTAATTGGTGTCGAAAAATCAAAATATGAAGCTTTGACTGCACAAAATGGTGGTTGGGCTGGCTGGCGTGAATTTAAAATTACAGCGATTGAAGCTGAAGCTAACACCAAAACCTTCACTTTAGCTGCCAAAGACGGTCACACCATTGCGACGGCTGAAGCAGGTGAATATATTTCGGTGCGAGTCCAAGTACCGGGGCAAGAGATGCGCCAACCACAACAATTTAGCTTTGATGTTGCACAAGCTGATCAGTATCAAATCACAGTAAAAGCGGTAGATGAAGCAACTGAATATTCTGTGGCAAATATCTTATTAAACCACTATCAAGTAGGTGATGTGGTTGAGGTATCTGCACCACTAAAAAATTAATTCATCTAAATCTTTAACCGAAATAAGATTTTAAGAGATCATTGAAAGCTCCGTTCACGGGGCTTTCAATGTTAAGATGGAAATAAGCTATCTTTTATGATGATCTATGCAACTGAATAAATTTACCGACTATGCGCTGCGTATATTGATGTATGTCGCACAACCTCGCGACTTGCCTTATACCATTGCAGAACTGGCAAACCAATTGCAGGTCTCAGAAAACCATGCCATGAAAATCGTTCACTTTATGGCAAAACAAAATTGGCTAATGACCAGTCGAGGCAAAGGTGGCGGTATACGTCTAGCCCCTCAAACTCTGAATATCTCATTAGGGACTTTAGTGAGAACACTTCAAGGCGATCAGCAAATTGTAGAGTGTCATAACCCGCCATGCGTATTAAGAAGTGACTGTGGCTTGAAAGGCATTTTAGATCATGCAGTCCAACAGTTTTATCAGCATTTAGATCAATTTAAACTGAAGGATGTTATACCCACCTCAGGTATAAAATTCAATTCAGATTCACCCATTCCTTTCATTCAAGTTACACCATAGATTGACTCAATTCGATTGAGTATTCGCTTGCATGCGCGACTTCCTTTATAATAGCTGATTGTAAATTGAGTTATTGAAGTTGAGCTATGCATCACAGCAGAGGAAAGTCGAAAAACAGTAAGGCGTCAAATGCCCCAAAGCAAAAGATCAGCTATGAGAAAAAAGCCGATCCAGCGATTACTGAATATTCGGTTCAAGCGCTCAACTGGTTGCGCAAAGCCGAATTCTTAATGAGTGCACCAAAACTGAATTTATGTGTAGAAGACACAGGTTATGAGATTGCTTTTGCAGGTCGTTCGAATGCTGGTAAATCGAGTGCGATTAATGCATTAACTAATCAAAAACAACTTGCACGTGCGTCTAAAAAACCTGGTCGCACACAAATGATTAACTTTTTTAGCATGGGCAATGCCGAACAAAGATTAGTTGATCTTCCTGGATATGGCTATGCTGCTGTACCTGAAAGCATGAAAATCGTTTGGCAAAAAGAGCTTGAAAACTACCTCATTCATCGTGAAAGTTTACAAGGGCTTGTATTGTTAATGGACATACGACACCCTTTACAACATTTCGATGTCATGATGTTAGAATGGGCTTATTCACGTAAATTATTTGTCCATGTTTTATTAACAAAATCAGATAAGTTAAATCGTGGTCCAGCTTCTAAAGCATTGCAAGAAGTCAAAGCTCAATTAAAGAAAATGAAGCTTAACTTCTCTATCCAATTGTTCTCATCCCTCAATAAGCAAGGTCTTGAAGAACTCGCAAGCGTTATTGCTGGTCGTTTAAATTTTACGCTTGAGCAACCTAACGGATTTGATCTAAGTGCAATTCCTGAAGTAAGTGAATCAGACATCGATGAAGATTTTGATCATGATATTCAACAAGATGATGAATCACCAAGCGAAACAACCGAACTAGAATCCAACAAAGCCGAATAGTATCTACCCTACTGAATGGTTAAATCATTACATTCACTAATTGATACATCAATGTCCTCAAATGCTAAGGTTATTTGAGGGCATTTTTTTATACTGAAAAATGATAATCACAACAAAAATTCAGGAAAGTGTGATGAAATTATTGTCTCGATTAAGAAATAGTAAGATTGGATCTTCTATTGAGTATCACATCAAACCTCGTAAAGTTAAATTTGAGTGGGCGGATACACCAGTAGATTGGGTTCCAAATCAGCCTTTCGTTAGTTATTTTATCAATGAAATTAACAATATCTTACCAGCAGGCGAATTTTGGTTTTGTCGTCTGTACAACAAAGTATTACCCAAAATTACTGATGAAAAACTTGCAGAAGATGTGAAAGCTTTTATTCGCCAAGAAGCGATGCACGCTCAAGCACATAATTCAGCAAATAAAGAATATCTCAGCGCACGTCATATCGATATTCAACGTAACCTCGATATCATGGACTTTCTTTTTGGAAAACTTTTAGCGGATAAACCTTTAGGTCTAAACGTCCCAAAAGCCTTAGATCATCAGTGGGATTTATTTAGATTAGGTATTATTGCTACTGTTGAACATATGACTTGTGTCCTCGGCAAATATGCCTTGTACAACAAAAAATGGGGAGAATTGGGTGCTGATGCCAATATGCTCGATCTCGTAAAATGGCATGGTGCTGAGGAAATTGAACACCGTACCGTTGCATTTGACTTATATCGTCATCTTGGCGGTGGTTATATTTCTCGCTATTATCAAAGTGTAGTTGTGATTGCTGCTGTATTAGGTTTATGGGTTGATGGTGCTGCTCATATTATGGGTCAAGACCCTCGCTTTAAATCAATTAAACCAGCTGTTTACAAACCTTGGATTTGGCGTGAATGGGCACGAATTGCCCAAAAAGACAATGGTTTACTTCCTCACCCATTCTGGCTTGTTTCTCAACAACTCGGCTATTTAATGCCTTGGTATGACCCTGTTCATGAAGCAAAAACTGAAGATGCGATCAACTATCTAAATCAGTCACCAGCAGCGGAACGTGCAGCACTGAAAGTTGCATAATGTATTCAATAAAAAAGCAGGGTGATCCCTGCTTTTTTTATATCTGATCTAATCTTTTAAGCTGTATTTTTTTCAATAGGTTCATGATCAGGATTCGTGTAACGATCTACAACAACACTAATCATCATATCCCCCTGCACATTCACCACTGTTCTAACGGTATCTAACAAACGGTCAATCGGCAATAATATCGCGATTGCTTCTGCCGGGAGTCCAACTGATTGTAAAACCATAATCATGGTAACCATACCTGCGCTAGGTATACCTGGTGCCCCTAAAGATGCAATCATTGCTGTCGCACACACAATCAATTGTTGTCCTAACGTTAAGTCAAGCCCCATTAAATTCGCAATAAACAGCGCCGCCGCAGCCTCATACAATGCCGTCCCATCCATATTCAACTGTGTCCCGAGAGGGATCACAAATCCTGCAGTCTGGGGTCTTACTCCTAAATTTTCCTGAGCACACTTCATTGATAGCGGCATGGTTACGGAACTTGAGCTAGTAGCAAACGCCGTAATCAAGGCTGCTCGTGTTCCCTTAAAAAATGTAATTGGATTCATTCTCCCGAAAATCCAGAGCAACAAAGGCAAAACAACTAGGCCATGAAAGATGGTCGTTCCCGTGACTACTGCTGCAAATTCTGCTAATCGACTCAGAACAGATAGGTCCTCCGTCGCGATTAACTTTGCCAGTAACGCAAAAATCCCTATTGGTGCGAGCTTCATCACCCAACCAATCATCAACATCATGATTTCAAAAAATTGCTGACTCAACGCTTTCACTGTTTTAAATTTTTCACCACCTTTAACGAGAGCCACCCCAATTAAAAGTGCAAAAACGACAACGGCTAACACATTACCTTCAGCAAATGCTTTAAACGGGTTTATTAGTGTATTTTGGATAAAGTTGGTAAAAAAACTCGAGGGCGTCAAAGTATCAGGCGTCTGATGCTGATTCATGGTCTCTTGAAAAATAGTGATGTCTACACCCTTCCCGACCTCAAAAAGATGCGCACACGCAAGCCCCAAAATCAGCGCCAACGTTGTGGTTGTGACACAACAAGCGAGGGTAATTTTCCAAGTTCTACCAAGTTGGCCACCAGTCTGTAGATTGGAAACTCCGACAACAATAGAACTAAAAATTAGAGGAATCAGTAATAGTTTCAGTAGGCCGATAAAGATACTACTGGCAATCCCTAAGCCATATAAACTTCCGTTAAAAAATGCTGTATGAGGGAATACATTTAACAAGAAGCCAAAAGCCACACCTAAAATTGCAGCAATTAAAATTTGCGTATTTAGACTCATGTCATGTGCTTTTCATTTTGATTTATTAGTCGCACTATGCCATGAGCGCCCTCAAGAATCGATCATTTTTTCTTGTTAGCTTTGCAACCGAAACGAATAATTTATAAATACAAATATGAAGTAAAAAGCCAAATCTGAAGATTTGGCTTGAAGCATGGATCAATTATCTTATTGCGTTTCGATTTCACGAATTCGAATTAGACCTTCTTGCACTGTACTACAGACCAATTGTCCATTTTGCCACATTCGTCCAAAGTTCAATCCTCTAGAACTTGCACTAATCGTTGCTTCCATGTCATAGAGCATCCAATCATCTACACGAAATGGTTTATGAAAGTACATGGTATGGTCAATACTGGCACATTGTAAACTCGGTGAAATATAACTGAGTCCGTGTGGTCGTAGTGCAGTTGTCATCAAAGTAAAGTCTGAATAAAAAGCAGCGATCGCCTGATGTAATGCATTTTCATCTACATCATCAGCCAAACGATCGTGTGTACGAATATAGTGCGCGTAAGACGGCGCTTCAGGTTGTGGTTGGAATGGATTGACTGGCATTACAGGCTTAATTTCAACATGACGATCACGCATAAAGCTGGCACGCACATTCTCTGGTACGAAATCGACAATCATTTTCTTGAGTTCAGCTTCAGATTTTAGCCCATCTACTGGCGGGTATTCTGGTTCAGCAACTTGATAATTGAGACCCTCTTCTTGGTCTGCAAAAGATACCATACACATGAATATCGTCTTGCCATGTTGAATCGCACGAACTTGGCGACTCACAAAACTACGCCCATCTCGGATTCGATCTACCTCATAAATAATGGGTGCATTAACATCTCCACCAAATAAGAAATATGCGTGCAATGAGTGTGCAGGGCGATCAGTTGTATATGAAGCAGCACGTAACGCTTGACCTAGAACTTGCCCACCAAAGACACGTTTGCCAACCAAATTTTGGCTTTTGCCTCTAAAAATGTTTTCTTCAAGTCTTTCTAGCGTGAGTAAATCTACGAGTTCTTGCGTGAGCTGATTCATATCGGACCTATATATTTCATTGCTACGACATTAAATTGGGCCTGTTGAATTTAAACAGATTTTCCAATTTAATGACTCAATCTCTATATTGCCATAATTTCCGAGTAAACAACTAAACTTTGCTTGACTATATTGTCATAAAACAAATTTGATATTTTGGCTAAAAATACGATTATTAACGAAAATTCATCCAAATTCTGTGCATTTTGTTAGAAAATGACATATTGTTTTGATCACAGATTTAAGAAAATAATTGCCTTCATTCGCGTCATGCGAAATTCGTCTTTGGCTAGGAGTATGTATGTCCAAGAATGGCTTTGGTCAAATGTATCGTCGACTTTCCAGTAAGTTGCTTGACCTCGTAGTAACACCGCATGTTCTTGGAGAGGTTCCTACTGAAACCCAACCTTCAACACCACCCACTGAAAATAATACGACTCACAAAAAAGTGGTGTGCTATGTATTACAAAATTACTCGCGTAGTAATGCGTTAGTGGTTGACGGCGAAACTCGTCGATTAAATCTCGCGCCAGCACTTGACCCACTCATGATCGGGGACCATAAAGAGAAAGCTGCTGTATTATTTTTACAACACCAAGATGAAACAAACTTACTTAATCCGCCACCCCATGCATTTCCACCTCGTCTCCTCAGATTGATCGAGATATTGGATAAGCATCCAGATACTGACATTGAACTTATACCTGTGACTGTATTGTGGGGCCGCTCACCGGACAAAGAAGATTCATTATTTAAATTGCTATTTACGGACACTTGGGCAACGCCAAGTACTGTTAAACAACTGATGAATATTGGTTTACATGGTCGCCAATCTTTTCTTGAATTTCATGAACCAAAATCACTGCGCGAATTGGTAGATTACGCACGTGTAACACATCCAAACTTGTCTCCTGCAACATATATCGTCAATCAACTCAATGATTATCTAGATCGTCAGCGTGAAGTTGTATTAGGTCCAGATTTGTCAGATCGTCGAAACGTGATGCAATCATTGATTAAATCTCAAGATGTTCAGGACGGAATTCGCAAAGAAAGTATTCGCTCTAAAATCAGTTTGATTGAAGCTGAGCGCCGTGCGATCGGCTACGTGAATGAAATTGCATCAGACTATTCTCATGCAACCGTGCGTTTTGCAGAACAAGCCCTGACGCGTCTTTGGACTCAACTCTATGACGGCGTAGAAGTACATAATTTCAATACAGTTCGTGAATTAGCGAAAGACTACGAAATTATTTATACACCTTGTCATCGTAGCCATATTGACTACCTATTACTCTCTTATGTGATTTATAAGCGTGGGATGATGGTACCGTACATTGCTGCAGGTGATAACCTGAATATGCCATTCGTTGGACAGCTTTTACGTGGTGGCGGTGCATTCTTTATACGTCGAACCTTCCGTGGAAATGCGTTATACACCACTGTATTCAAAGAATATTTATACAGCATCCTATCGCGCAACACGCCATTAGAATACTTTATTGAAGGTGGACGTTCACGTACTGGACGTTTATTACCGCCAAAAACAGGTATGTTGGCAATGACTGTGCATAGTCATTTGCGTGGTCGTGCTAAACCTATTGTATTTGTCCCGACCTATTTTGGTTATGAACGCCTGATGGAAGGTGCAACTTACGTCGGTGAAATGAATGGTAAGCCTAAAGAGGCCGAATCTATCTTTGGTATTTTACAAACCTTAAGAAAGATTGAACGCATCTTCGGTAAAGTACACGTAAACTTTGGTGAACCCGTCTTCCTTGATGAGATTTTGAAACAGCATGGTGCTGAACATATCAAAATTGAGAAGAATGATGACCCGATTCCTCAAGAAGTTTCTGATGCAGTCAACACCTCAGCAAATGCAATTCTTGAAAATATTAACCGTGCTGCTGTTATCAACCCAGTTTCGTTATTGTCACTTATTCTTTTATCGACTTCCAAGCACACGCTTGATGAAGAGATTTGCATTAAACAGTTAGATACCTATCGCAATCTTCTAACAGCTTTACCTTATGATCATCGAGTTCAAATCACACCACTGTCTGGTAAAGAAATCATTGCTTATGGTTTAAAACTCAAGTTGATTAAGCGTGTAAAACATGTCCTTGGCGACATCATTGCGATTGAAGATGGTCAAGCAGTATTACTGACATATTTCCGCAATAATATTTTGCATGCTTATGTCTTGCCATCACTGATTGCTGTGATGGTCGAGCACAATGGTAAAATTTCACAGGGCGATTTGATTAATGTCATTCGTACACTTTATCCATTCTTGAAAGCTGAACTTTTCCTTAAGTGGAATACGGATGAACTTAAAGAACAGATCTGTAACTATGTTCAAGGTCTGGTAGAAGCACAGTTGATTACGATTGATGAACATGGAAATTTATGTAGCCCTGCACCTAACTCTGAACAACACAATCAGTTAGTCGTGCTTGCTGCTCCAGTGAAGCAAAGTATTGAACGCTACTACATGACACTTGCCCTAATTACTCAACGTGGCTCTGGAAATATTACGACCAAGCAGGTCGAAGATTTAAGCCATCTATTAGGTCAGCGTTTATCTGTACTTTATGAGTTCAACTCACCTGAATTCTTTGATAAAGCGCTCTTCCAAAGTTTTATCAAAGTTCTGACTCAACAAGGCTATATCAGTAATAACGAAGAAGGCGCAATAGTCTTTGATGCACAATTCAAAGAGGTTGCTCAATATGCCAACTTGGTACTAGATGATGTAACCTTACAAATGTTGCAACATATCACTTCATTTAACGATGAAGAGCTCAAAGAAGCTTTGGATGCAGTTGCTGATCAACAAGCCAAAAAACGCTTAAAACGCAAGAAAAAATAGTATCTAAAACCCTCCCCAGCGAGGGTTTTTTTATGCCTAAATGAGTTCTCGATAATCCTTAAAAAATTGATTATGTTTCAATTTAAAACCAGTGCTTAACATTCGAGAGGCATAAATTTTCTTTCCATGCTGTGCCTCACTCAATAATTTTAATGGAAGGATGTTTAACTGCTTTTGGAACCACAGAATAATTTCATGTAATGGAATGGGTTGATTATTACTACAAATATAAGTTTTTTCTGGATGTTCCACGTGAAGTAAATGGACAAGAAAACCCGCTAAATCTTCGATATGAATTCGATTCGACCAATGCACATTGGGATAGGTCATTGTATTTTGAGCAAGCTGCATCATTCTCTTCACGGATACGCCATAAATACCAGTGGGTCTCACAATGATACATTGCTGTGGGAAGGCGTCTTGCCAAAGTTTCTCCATTGTGGCTAACACTAATGCTTTCTCATCTTTCGGATTGATCTCTGTTTGGTCATCAATCTCCTCCCCTTGATCTTGTCCGTAAACGCGTGTTGATGAGACAACAATAATCTTTTGGATGGGATGCAATGCCAGCTGATTTCTCATATGTGGAATCGCATCTATGAAAGCAGCTTTATACCCGTCTAGTGATGGGTCTTTGGGTGCAATCAACACGTATACTGCATCAATAGGCGACAATGTCGATAAATCAAGTTGGTGTATATCTTGTTGAAGATGCATAGCACCTGCTTGATCTTTCCTGCTTAAACTGACTGTGGTAATTTGATGTCTTTGTTGAAATAATTGTTTAGCAACATGTTGGGATGTTTTACCATAACCGATAAATAGAATATGCATGTAAGACCTATTCTCTAGTGTTATAAAGTCAATTTAAGCAAAGTTGAGGGGACATGACTGCAGTCCATCAGTTGCAAGGTGTAGGAAACGCCGCTGCCGCTTTACTCGAAAAATTAAATATCTGGAATACGGATGATCTTTTGTTTCATCTGCCTCGAGATTATGAAGATCGCAGTACTATTGTGCCCATGAATCAACTTCAAGTAGGTCGAAGCTATTTACTTGAAGGCACTGTCGCATCAATGGATATGCCGCCCGGTAAACGCAAATCCATGGCAATATTATTACAAGATGATTTTGGAAAAGTCACCTTACGTTTTTATCATATTTATAAAGCATTGATGGATCGCGCAAAGCCTGGAAATCGTTTAAGAGTGTTTGGTGAAGTCCGAGTAGGCGCTCGTGGCCTAGAAATGTATCACCCAGAAATTCAATTGATTACGGAGCATACCCCACTTCCAAAAACGCAGCTAACCGCAATTTACCCATCAACGGAAGGACTCACTCAACCTAAACTGCGCGAATATATTAAACAAGCTTTAGCACAACATGCCCATGATTTACCAGAACTGATTCCTGCAAAATTTACCAATGGGTATGCTTTAAAAGAAGCACTAGAATATATTCATCACCCTCCCACCGATGCCAATATGTTGCAACTGGCTGAAGGGCAGCATCCTGCGCAGCAACGTCTCATCTTTGAAGAATTAGTCAGTCATCAAATTAGTTTGTTGACTCGTCGTGCATACATTCAACAGATCTCCGCACCTGCATTTTCAGCCAGTCGAACATTTGCCAAACAACTTCTCTCCACACTTCCCTTTGAAATGACGAATGCTCAAAAACGTGTTTCAAATGAAATTGTGAAAGATCTTAAACAAAACAAACCGATGCTCAGACTGGTGCAAGGTGATGTAGGCGCAGGCAAAACCCTAGTAGCAGGCATTGCGGCATGTCATCCACTCGAAGAGGGATGGCAAGTTGCTCTTATGGCACCGACTGAAATCCTCGCAGAACAACATTATTTAAATTTTAAAAAATGGTTCGAACCACTCAGCATCCAAGTTTCTTGGTTATCAGGCAAACAAAAAGGGAAAGCACGCGCTGCTGCAGAACAGCAGATTAGAGAAGGCTCTGCCCAATTGGTCGTCGGCACTCATGCACTATTTCAGGATAACGTCCAGTTTCATAAATTGGGTCTTGTCATCATTGATGAACAGCATCGGTTTGGAGTTGACCAGCGTCTAGCATTACGAAATAAAGGGGCACAGGATACGACACCACATCAGTTAGTAATGACCGCCACCCCTATCCCACGTACGTTAGCAATGTCAGCGTACGGAGATTTAGATACTTCTGTGATTGATGAGTTACCCCCAGGGCGTACCCCAATCCAAACAGTCACTATTCCACTCGATCGTCGTGAAGAGGTCCTGCAGCGTATTGCGACAAACTGCGCTGAAGGTAAGCAGGCTTATTGGGTCTGTACATTAGTGGAACAATCAGAGACGTTAGATGCCCAAGCTGCTGAAGCGACTTATCAGGAGATTAAAGAACGCTTTCCGCACCTCAATATTGGTTTGGTTCATGGCAAAATGAAAGCTGATGAAAAACAAGCTGTCATGCAACAGTTCAAAGACAATCAATTACAACTGCTGATCGCAACAACTGTGATCGAAGTTGGAGTGGATGTACCAAATGCATCCATCATGGTCATTGAAAATGCGGAGCGACTGGGTCTATCTCAACTACATCAATTAAGGGGGCGTGTGGGTCGAGGTGCTAAAGCAAGTTTTTGCGCATTATTGTATAAAAGTCCTTTATCGCAGAATGGACAAGAGCGTTTACGCATTATGCGTGAAACCAATGATGGCTTTTTAATAGCAGAAAAAGATTTGGAAATCCGTGGCCCAGGCGAACTGTTAGGAACGAAACAAACTGGAGACATGGGCTTTCGCGTGGCTAAATTGGAACGTGATGACCATCTGTTAACTCAAGCGCACTATGTCGCGACTCAAATTTTAAAAGATTACCCACATCAAGCGGATGCTCTTCTTAAACGATGGTTACCAGAAGCACCTAGATATGCGTATGTTTAATATGTTCCTTAATCAACGAGCTCAGCTATAATCATAGGTACTCACAATAAAAATAACTTGAGCCATGATGCTGAGCCCTATTCATAACCTCTATCACACATTATTATCACGACGCGCTTGCCAATTATGTGGATTCTCTCCAACTCAAACCCACAGATTATGTGATGACTGTTGGACAATGCTCCCATGGAAAAGCCCTTCACTCATTCATCGACATGAAAGAAATATTTATGCTTGTTTCGACTATAGCTTTCCTATAGATCGCATTATTCACTTATTCAAATATGAACAACAACTTCATTATCAAACTTTTCTAGCACACACATTGCTAGAACTTAAACTGAAACGTTTTCAAGCGATTGTACCTATGCCTATTTCAAACGAGCGCTTGAAAGAGCGTGGTTATAATCAAATGATGGTCATCGGAAAAATGCTTTCCAAAAAACTGCAAATACCCATTTGGCAGCCAATTGAACGTTCAGCACAACACTCACAGAAAGGCTTAACACGTGTAGAAAGAATCGAGGATATTCAATCTCAATTCAAACCAATACGTTCAGAAAAAGGAAAGTTTAGAAATATCCTGATTATTGACGATGTCGTGACCACAGGGAGTTCAGTCAATGCGTTGGCCAATGCACTAGAAAAGCTCGGCTGTCAGAACGTTCAGATCGCATGCATTGCAGCCGCAGAATATTGACACAGTCACTTTAAGTTTTAATTGGCATTAAAATGCTGCCTACACCAAGGAATCACGATTTCTCGAGTTAACGGTGCTAAAGGCGTAGCATCATCATCTAAATCGATCCATTTCATTTCAGCAATTTCTGCATGAATATGAGGCTCTTGTTTAAGCTGAACTCGATAGAGATAACTAATCAACTGATGATCCGCTTCATTTGCAGCTTTGGTTTCAAAACGACCTATATATTGATCTATTACTGCCTCAGCGCCAATTTCTTCTTTAATTTCTCGCAGAATCGTGTCCTCAGAAGGCTCATTCTCCTCTAACTTCCCACCAACTTGCATGAAAAACTGGGTATTCTTTTTTCGAACCAACAACAACTGCTGATCCTCATTGGAAATAATCGCTGCTGCGACAGTAATGACTTTGCTCATGTATCTAGTTTCACCAAATCTTCTCGATCTTGGACACCCCATTTCGGTTGTGGTGCCTGATAAGACTCGAATTTTGACACAATATCCTCGATTGAAGTTGAATTGATTAATGCATTGGTAAAGCGAGCTCGAGTAAACTCTTGATCTGTCGTATGTTGAATGAATTGTAATAGAACATCATAAAACCCGTTAATGTTTAAAAATGCGCAAGGTTTAAGATGAATACCGAGTTGCGCCCATGTCCATTGTTCAAAAATTTCTTCAATTGTTCCTGCACCACCCGGTAAGGCAATAAAACCATCCGACAAATCTGCCATCAGCGTTTTACGCTCATGCATACTGGTAACAACGTGAAGTTCAGTCAAATTTGGATGTGCTAATTCACGATCCACCAATCCTTGTGGAATCACGCCAATGACCTTTCCACCAGCCTCTAATGCACTATCCGCAACAATCCCCATTAATCCTGAACGACCGCCACCATACACCAAGTTCTTGCCTTGTTGCGCTAAATATTTCCCTGTTTTCTTTGCTGCATCAGCATAAACAGGATCGGAACCTAATGTTGAACCACAAAATATTGCAATAGAATTCATTTAAAATTAGCCTTAAGTTTTTATAACAACAATTAAAATGATATGTTCTGTGTTTTTTAACCTAATTAATGATGGAATCAGTTTTTTTTCATGGCATCCTTGTCTAAAATACACCCATCGTTCACACACAAACTGCGCAAGGGAGAAAAGATAAAATGCTTGAAGCCTTTTATGCCACAGAGCGCGGTAGTCTAGAAGATGCAACGATCAATGGTGGGTTTGATTTACACCCTGAATTGGTTTGGATCGATTTAATTGCACCCTCTCAAGATGAGCAAGAATGGGTTTTAGATGCCTATAAACAAAATCTTCCAACACTAAAATCATTAGAAGATATTTCTTCATCTGCACGATTCTACCGTGATGATGATGGCATTTTACATATCAGTACGTATTTTTTAACGAAAAATAAAAACTACCAAGTCGATGGTGACCCTGAAGAGTCATCCAATATGCTAGGAACGGTTCAAACCGTTGCATTTATTTTACATAAAGATCGACTATTTACTTTACGTGGTGAAAAGCTCGTTGCTTTCCGTGCCTTTCGAGCACGTGCTCGCCGTAATGATTACGACATTGACTATAAAGATCCGACTTGGATACTTTTGGGTTTACTCGAAGCTAAACTCGATGAGCTTGCGGATATCTTAGAAGATATCCACAAGGATCTAGAACTCTACTCTACAGAAGTATTGAATGTTCGCCACCGTGAACAAATTCTTGATCTCGATGATATGATTACCCGTCTTGCTCAAAAAGAAGATATGTTGGGTAAAGCACAACTCTGTTTGATTGACTTACGCCGCGTTCTGACCTTCTTAGCAAGACCTCGTGCCTTAGGCAGTCATATTTATGATGCTGATATTCGAGAACTCAGTGAGGATGTTCGCTCATTAGTAGAACATGATGCATTCTTGTTCCAGAAGGTTCGATTCCTATTGGATACCACTTCGGGTTTCATTAATACTGAACAGAATGATACGATTCGTCGATTCTCGATTTTACCTAGCATGCTTGCTCCCCCGATGTTGGTGGCCAGTATTTATGGTATGAACACTGATGTACTGCCCTTTGCTCAAGGAACGACGAGCTTTGTTGTTGTCAGTCTGATTATCCTAGTATTCTTATTTGGACCACTGATTTATTTTAGATGGAAAAAATGGATTTGAGCACGCTTGGATGTTGTGTTTTTTAAACAACGTATGAAGTACCTTCTGTTGAGTAAATTACTATTTTAAAGCGATAAAAAAGCACCCTAAGGTGCTTTTTTATTTTTCAATCAAATCAATTTTAAATCATTTTCTAAATGGCAAGATTGAATGATTTTCATCATTTTTTCTGGCACAGATTTAAACTGTAAACTCGATATTCCAGGTGCTTGACGCAATAAACGCACTAAAACAGCTAGCGCCAGAGTACTACCATGTTCAAGACCTGATAAATTTACAGTAAGTGGAAACTGCTTTGCCTGCTGAATCAACATTAAACCTTGTTGATAATACTGTTCAGCATTGTCGAAACTAATTTTTCCAGAAACTATAATTTCTTGATCTTTGAGTGAAATCACAATTGTTCTCTGTTATTTTTTCTCAACTGCAGCTTCAGCATCAGGCTTAAAGTTTGCAATTGCTTTATTGATATCGCCACCATTACGCTTCACAGTAGCAGCAAACTGATTACGGAATTGCAAACCTAAGTCAATTCCAGAAACGTTGATATTGCGAATCTTCCACTGATCACCTTTATCACCCAATTGGAACGATACAGGGATCTTCTCACCTTTGTTAATAAAATCAATCGTTACAACAGGGTTTTTAGTGTTAGATGCTTTATAGGGACGAATTGTATATGTCTGATTAGAAAACTTAGAGAAAGCACTACCATAGTTTTCAATCAATGTTTCACGGAAGTTCTTCTCAAACTGTGCGCGTTGAGCAGCATTACTATATTGATTCGTCGCATAAGTTCCCATCACGATACGAGTAAATGATTGCGAATCAATATATGGATCTAAATTTTGACGAACAATTGCGCGTACCGCAGCAGGGTTATTTTGTAACTTAGCTTGGTCTGCTTTTAAACGTGAAATTAAGCCATCAGCTACTTTTTTGATAAATGCAGGAGGAGTCTCCGTAGGTGCAGCAAATGCTGTACTCGCAATCATCGTCGATAAAACGCTAACAGTCAGTGTTTGCTTGACGAACGTATTCATTTATTTTTCCTCTATTTAATCATTCAACAAAAGAAGCAGTTTCATCTGTGAACTCCACAGTTTCTGCATCTGATGAACCATTTGAATCTTTTTTCGCAGCTGAATCACCAGCACCACCTGTCACAAATTTAGACACTAAGTCTTCAATTTCCATTGTGCTTTGTGTGTTGCCAATTTGATCACCACGTTTTAAATAATTTAAACCACCACCTGGAACAATTTTGAGATACTTCTCGCCCAGTAAGCCATTTGTCGCTACCATAATGTAAGCATCTTCATCAATATTGGTGATGGAGTTCATGTTAGCGATCAGTTGCTTTTCCATTTCTTTTTGTTGCGATGGCGTCGCAGCTTCATAGTCACTGCTATAACGCAACTCTTCTAAAGCACCTTCTTGCACAGTTTTAAGTTGTTCATCATTGAAAGATGTCAGCTCACCATCTAAATTAATTTTCACTGTTGCAAGACGTGTTAACGGATCTAATGTGATTGACTCAACTTCACCAACTTTTACACCGCTCAGTGCAACTTTAGCACGTGGTTTAATACCATTCACATTATCAAAAGTTGCGGTCATGCTATAACTGTCTTTTAAATTTGTCCCAGCTAAGCCACTTACTTTCATTGCCAAGAAAAATAATGCACAACCAAATAGAATCACGAATATTCCAACTGCGAGCTCACTCGTACGTGATTTCATTACACACCTCCAAACATGACCGCAGTCAAAACAAAATCAAATCCTAAAACACATAGTGATGAATACACTACCGTTCTTGTTGTTGCTGTCGCAATGCCTTCTGATGTAGGCTCGCATGAATATCCCTGATATACGGCAATCCACGTACAGATTAAAGCAAATACAAAGCTTTTGATGATCGTGCCATTAAAGACATCTTTATAAAATTGAACGGCACTTTCCATACCACTCCAATACGAACCTTCATCAGCACCTAAAAAATCCACACCGACCATTTTTCCGCCCATGATCCCCACAGCAGCAAAAATTACGGCAAGCATAGGCAAACTAAATATACCCGCCCATAAACGTGGTGAAATAATGCGTTTAAGTGGATCAACACCGATCATTTCCATACTAGACAATTGCTCAGTCGCTTTCATCAAACCAATTTCGGCGGTTAAAGCAGATCCTGCACGCCCCGCAAAAAGAAGTGCAGCAACCACTGGCGCAAGTTCACGCAACAAGGTCAACGAAACTGCTGCACCAAGCATCGCTTCACTGCCGAAAGTGACCAAAATGCTATACATCTGTAAACCCAAGACTGCACCTATAAACAGCCCTGACACCACAATGATAAGCAATGATAATACGCCAACACGATACATTTGATAGATAAAGAGTTTGACTCCAATCCAAGTCGGTATCGAAAATAAAATTTGAACTAGCATAATGGCTGCAACGCCAATACCTTGAACACGTTCTATAACGCGTCTACCTAGTGAGGCTATCGCATTCATGTACGCACCTCATCACTTAAATATGCTTGATGACTAAATTGATAATCCACAGGACCTTCGACCGAACCTGTTAAGAATTGACGGACGAAAGGCGAACTATGATTCTTTAACTGATCAGGTGTGCCCTCGCCTTGTACTTTACCTTCCGCAACCACATAAATGTAATCTGCGATCGATAATGTTTCAGCAACATCGTGAGACACGATAATGGTCGTTAGGTCTAACGCTTCTCGTAAAGAACGAATCAATCGGGTTAAAACCCCCATTACGATGGGATCCTGACCAGCAAATGGTTCATCGTACATAATCAAATCTGGATCTAGTGCAATTGCACGAGCTAACGCCACACGGCGATTCATCCCCCCTGAAAGCTCAGAAGGCATCATTTGCTCAGCGCCACGTAATCCCACAGATTCGAGTTTTAAAGCGACCAGTTCTGCAATCAAATGTTCAGGCAATTGAGTATGGGCGCGGATAGGGAAAGCTACATTTTCATAGACAGTCATATCAGTGAAAAGCGCACCACTCTGAAAGAGCATCCCCATACGAGCACGAGCTTTAAACAATTCCTGACGACTCATTTGGCTAATATTTTTACCATCCAACAAGACCTCGCCTGCATCAGGTACAAGTTGCCCCCCAATGAGTCTAAGAAGCGTGGTTTTCCCCGTCCCTGAAGGCCCCATAATGGCAGTAATTTGACCCTTACGAATCTTTAAATTGACTTGGTCGTAAATAACACGATCACCACGATTAAAGCTTAAACTTTTTACTTCGATCAACGCTTGCTCATCGATTTGTATTTGATTATTCATAGCTGAGCGTGTTCCTACAATTTTTCAGCTTGCATACTATACTCTGAAATAACTGAATTTAAATGTTATTTATAAAATACAAGGTTAAGCGGACATTGTAGCATTATTGATCATTTTTATTAATTTTGCTTATAGAAAGATGTGTTTTATTTATGAAACAATGATTTGAAATTATTCTTTTTTATAAATTTATAATGTGATACTAAAAAAGTAATAGGCAAGATTAAGTAATACCAATAAAAAGAACACGTACATCATGATTGCACCAACATTCATTTGCTTCGTCTCAATCATTATAATCTTATTATTCATATTTTACATTTACCATAAATAATGTGAAATTATTCACTTTTATTCTAACAGATTTTTTGATATGAGCAATAAAAAACCAGCCCGAAGGCTGGTTTATTTAGCTATACCGATTAGTCGTTAAATTTACGACGTGGGCGATCGCTATTGAATTCACGCTTTGGGCGGTCATCACCAAATGTACGTTTTGGACGATCAAAACCACCTTCACGACGTGCTGGACGGTCACCGAAATCACGTTTTGGACGGTCACCAAAACTGTTTTCACGAGGTTTATAATCTACACGGTTACCACGATTGTCATCGTTAGAACGAGGGCGATCACCGAAATCACGCTTTGGACGATCATCAAATGAACGTTGCGGACGGTCACCGAAATCGCGACGTGGACGATCTTCGCCATTAAACTCACGACGTGGACGGTCATTGTTAAACTCGCGACGTGGACGATCTTCACCATTGAATTCACGACGTGGACGATCGTTGTTGAACTCGCGACGCGGACGATCTTCGGCATTAAATTCACGACGTGGACGATCGTTGTTAAACTCGCGACGTGGACGATCCTCACCATTGAATTCACGACGTGGACGATCTTCACCAAACGAACGGCGTTCGCCATCACGGTTACCTTCGCGACGTTTGAAGTTTGATTCACCTTCAAAACGACGACCACCACCGAAACCACCACGGCCACGGCCTTCACCACCACGGCCACGACCGCGACCAGCGCCATCACGACTACCGCGTGCTGGAGGTGGAGATGGCTCAAGACCTTCAATTTCAGAAACTTCTAGACGTGCATCTAAGTAGTCTTCTAAAGCACGAATTTTACCACGTTCACGGTAAGTCGCTAATGTGATTGCTTTACCAGTACGACCTGCACGACCTGTACGACCAATACGGTGTACATAATCTTCGTTCTTCATTGGAAGACCAAAGTTAATCACGTGTGAAATTGTTGGTACATCTA
Organism: Acinetobacter sp. ANC_7655; assembly: GCF_056784015.1. Classification (NCBI taxonomy): domain Bacteria; kingdom Pseudomonadati; phylum Pseudomonadota; class Gammaproteobacteria; order Moraxellales; family Moraxellaceae; genus Acinetobacter; species Acinetobacter sp. ANC_7655. The sequence goes on from NZ_JBWYJB010000011.1 coordinate 77,446, forward strand.
GACCACGTGCTGCAACATCAGTTGCAACTAAAATTTTTGCGCGACCTTCACGGATGCTGCGCAAACGACGGTTACGTACAGTCTGTGGCATTGCACCATGAAGTGCTACAACTGAAAGACCAGCTTCAGACAGTTCTTCTGCAAGCATATCTGTATCTTCTTGTGTAGAAGCAAATACAACAGCTTGATCAAGATCTTCTTCATTTAACCAATGTGTTAAAAGCTTTTTCTTGTGCTCAAAACCATCAGTCCAATGTAGAGTCTGAGTGATGTCAGTATTCGTCGTGTGACCAGTTTCAATCGCAATACGTTCTGGCTCATTCATCATACGTTCTGCCAACGTAATAATACGTGGTGCGAACGTCGCAGAGAACATTAATGTTTGATCACGGTTACCCGCTAAATCACTGATCGCCTCTAAATCTTCAGAGAAACCAAGATCAAGCATACGGTCTGCTTCATCTACGATTAATGATTTAACTTTGTCCAATTTGATTTGACGACGGTTTACTAGATCAAGTAAACGACCTGGAGTCGCCACAACAACTTGTGCACCTTTTAATTGTTGGATTTGTTTACCAAAAGGCATACCACCCATAATCGCAGCAATACGAACACCTTTCATGTGACGTACAAATGCAATCGCATCTTGGCTCACCTGTTGAGCCAATTCACGTGTAGGGCAAAGTACTAAAATTGTAGGTGCAGTTACAGCACGCATACGCTCTTTGAAAGAAAGCAACGTATCTTCACTACCCGCTAAAGCGTGAAGTGTAGGTAATAAGAATGCAGCAGTTTTACCAGAACCTGTTTGGCTTGATACTAAAAGATCTTTACCATCTAAAGCAGCAGGAATTGATTGTTCCTGAACAGGAGTAGGCGATGTAAAGCCTAATGCTTGTAATGCTTGTTGAAGTGATTCGTGTAGTGGAAAATCAGCAAAAGTTTTGCTCATAGAGTTTTTCACCCGAAAATTGGGTGCTCCATTAAATAAAGTCTGATGGACATCGGCAAAAAGCGGTACAGCAATAATCGCTGAAAATATAGAATCAGCGGCGATCCGAGAACGACGATGCGTATAACGCACACATGATTACAGCCTGAACCTGAAGGAATCGCTTTTAGCGATTGGGTGGGGCGCGAAATAATGTCCTCTCTTTGGACCGGACGCGCATACACAATATAGAAGAGAAATGTTCAGGTAATGAACGAAATTTAGTGCGTGCGCGGAGTATAACAGATTTTTTTATAATGTCATTAAGTTTAATTGCTTTTTGGTGCATTCAAGTACAAATATTCAGATTTATCATGTTTTGGACATAAAAAAGCTCCCAGTTAGGGAGCTTTCATAAATTTGATCTGCTTATTTAGCAGCAGCACCCCAAGCTGGGACAACTGCTTGCATCAATGGTTTCAATAATTTCATAGAACAAGCCAAGACTTGACCATTTTCCATTGAATTTGAACCACCGCGCGCATCAACTACTGTACCACCAGCTTCTTTTACAATTAGTTCACCCGCTGCAATATCCCATGGTTTCAAACCAAGTTCGAAATAACCATCGTAACGACCAGCAGCAACATAAGCTAAGTCGAGTGCTGCTGAACCTAAACGGCGGAATTGAGCACCTTGCTCAGATACTGCCAACAAAGAATCGAAGTGATTTTTTGCATAAGAAACTACTTCGCCATCGCGTTTAGCACGATATGCATGACCAACAGCCAAGAATGTACGATCTAAACTATCTTTTACATTCACACGAATACGACGTTGGTTCATCATTGCACCGCGACCGCGACTCGCAGAGAACAATTCATCTTTGATTGGGTCATACACAACACCGTGTTGAGTCACGCCTTTGTGTTGAACTGCAATAGAAATACAGAAGTGTGGGACACCATTAATGAAGTTTAAAGTACCATCTAAAGGATCGATCACCCAACACCAATCAGCATCGTGACCTTTACCTTCTTGCATACCAAACTCTTCACCAAGGAAGCTGTGATTTTTATAGCTTTTGCGCAAGATATCGATCGTCAATTCTTCAACATAGCGATCAACGCGAGTCACAGGACCTTCGATACCTTTTTCTTCAACTTGCAGATCAAGTTTATGACGATTCTGATGCGCTTTTAAAAGCTCTTGACCAACTGTTTGAGCCGCACGCGCAGCCATCACCACCATAGGTTCCATTGAACACCCACTACAAATTTGAAGATACTGATAAAGAATAATGCATAAAAGCGCCGACATTTTATCAAATATCGGCGCTTTTAGGTAAAAAATGTTTCTAAAATTTTATGACTTGTATTTAAACCACCTGTACAAGCTTTAACCAAGCTTGTTGAATTGAAGATTGGATACCTTCTGCATCCAATCCACAATCTTTAAGCATCTCACCATGACTGGCTTGTGCTAAGAATTGATCAGGTAAGCCTATGTTCAAAACTGGCTTGAGAATGTGTTCGGCCATTATAAATTCATTCACAGCACTTCCAGCACCACCCATGACTGCATGCTCTTCAACCGTTACAAAAAGTTGGGTTTGATCTGCATATTGTCGAATGATTTGACCATCTAGGGGTTTAACAAAACGCATATTCAAAACGCGTACTGCAACATCCAATTGATCAACTAAAAGCTGAGCAGCATTTTCTGCAACACTCACGCGGCTACCGAAAGCTAAAATAGTAATCACTTCTTCGGCTTTTACATTCAGCTCCAAAGTTAACTCAGCTTTACCAATTTCAAGCGCTGTCAGTTCTTTTTGAATTTCAACACCTAAACCATTTCCGCGTGGATAACGTACTGCAGCAGGACCCGGGTGCAAATAAGCGGTATGTAGCATTTGACGGCATTCATTTTCATCTTTTGGTGCCATAATCACGATATTCGGAACTGTACGCATAAATGCGTAATCATATGCACCAGCATGAGTTGGTCCATCCTCACCTACTAAACCTGCACGATCGATACCAAATGTGACATCAAGGTTTTGTAATGCCACATCATGAATGAGCTGATCATAACCACGCTGTAAGAAGGTTGAATAAATTGCCACTACTGGTTTTAAACCTTCACATGCCATACCAGCAGCTAAGGTCACTGCATGTTGTTCTGCAATTGCCACATCAAAGTAACGATCAGGATATTGTTTGGCGAATTGCACCATACCTGAACCTTCACACATGGCAGGTGTAATGGCTAACAACTTATCATCCAACTGGGCTTCATCACACAACCATTGCCCAAAAACATCAGAATATTTGGGTGCTTTTGTTGAAGCTGATGCAGCATTTAATTTAGCAATTGCGTGATATTTTATTTGATCTACTTCAGCAGGTGCGAAGCCCTTACCTTTCTTGGTATAGATATGAATTAAGCGCGGCCCCTTACGTTTTTTTAAGGCACTAAATACATTAACAAGTTCATCGACATTATGACCATCGAATGGACCAAAATAGTCAAATCCAATCGCTTTAAATAAGTTATCTGCAGCCTCTGTAGCAGCACAATGTAAGCGTGAAGTGTAGTCCCACTCAGGATAATCCCGAATAAATGGATTACCCTGCTCATCAATGTGTACAGATTGCCCTTTTTCCCAAATAGCAGCCAAATGTTTTGCAAAACCACCCGTGCTACATGAAATCGACATATCATTATCGTTCAGTACCACCATGAGATCAGCATTATGTGCAACAGCATCATTCATGGCTTCGAATGCCATCCCTGCTGTCATTGCACCATCACCGATAATTGCAACCACTTCACAAGGATCTTTTTGATAACGACGAGCTAAAGCCATTCCCAAACCCGCTGAAATAGCAGTTGATGAGTGGCCCACACCAAAAGTATCAAACTCAGACTCTTCACGAGCGGGGAACGCCGCTAAGCCATTTTTTGCACGAATTGTTGTTAGTTGCTCACGACGTCCAGTCAAAGCTTTATGTGGATATGCTTGATGACCCACATCCCAAATAAGACGATCATGTGGTGTATTGAAACAATAATGCAAAGCAACAGTTAATTCGATTACACCCAGATTGGCACCGAAATGCCCACCACTTTGTCCAGCAGCATACAAAATAAATTGACGTAGCTCGTCCGACACTTGACTCAATTGTTCTTTGGCTAGTTGACGCAATTGCATTGGATGATCAATCGCATCCAACAAAGGCGTAACAGGACGTTGACTAGGTATTTCGGTATACAACATATGTGGCAATGCCTTCTAAAGCCTGGCAAATCCTAAGCTAGGTAAATGGGTTAGCTCGATTCTTCTTATTGATCGAGAAATCGAAAAAAAACACCTTAAATCAACCACATTTATATTGGTCCAGTGTTGAGCTTTCGCTAAACGGGCGTTGTTAGGTAGCTAGATTATCCTGAATATCGATGCTACTTATCAACTATTATCTTGTGCTTTGCAAAAAAAAGGAAATCTTCTGTGTAAATTTGCACAATGATACTCAACTATGGTCTGATCATTCAGCTATACTTTAGCCAAATTATGAACATGTAATGGAAGTCGCTGTGCCTATAGAGTTTGTTGCCACATCTAAATTACCCACTGCCTTTGGTGATTTTAAAATCACTGTTTTTCAAGATCCTAAAACAGGTGAAGAACACGTAGCATTGTCAAAAGGATTAGATACAGCACCCACCTCTCCTGTCTTGGTACGAATCCATTCCGAATGTTTAACAGGTGATGCTTTTGCTTCATTAAAATGTGATTGTGGCCCACAACTTCAAGCAACTCAAAAACTGATTAACGAAGCAGGACAAGGCGTAATTTTATATTTACGTCAAGAAGGTCGTGGTATTGGTTTAACCAATAAAATTCGTGCTTATGCCTTGCAAGATCAAGGACATGACACAGTGGATGCCAACCTGATGCTCAACTTACCCGCTGATGCGCGTAAATACGATATGTGCAGTATCATGCTGGATCACTTACAAGTGAAAAAAGTCAAACTGGTTACGAATAATCCTCTCAAAATTAAAGCTTTAACTGATTTAGGAATTGATGTGGTTGATCGTGTCCCGTTAACGGTCGGTTTGAATAAATTCAATGAAGAATACTTAAAAACCAAACATGAGCGCATGTCACATATGTATCAAAAGGATGATTTTTAACTACAGCATAATTTAATCGTTGTAAAAAAATACCCCAATGCTTAGGGGTATTTTTTCACTTAGACTCAATCTAATTTGTGAAGATGACTATATCGTCATCGAAAATATCCGATTTTCAGGTTTGTTTCTTTTTAACCTTAAATCGAAAGCCATACAGATATTTCGTACAAATGGTTTTCCAGCTTCCGTTACCTTCAATCCATATTCACTCATCTTCACAAGTTGGTCATTTTGCATTTCAGCTAAATCTTCTAAAACTTGTGGTCGCTGTGCAAAATCCATGTCACCTTGCCAATTCGTCTCAAAGTGGCACATGAGATTTAAAATGTGTTTTCTGATTTTCAAATCTTCTTCTGTTAAAAGATGACCTTTAAAAACTGGAATTTCATTTTGTTCTAATCGAGCATAATAATTTTCAAGCGTCTTTTCATTTTGGGCAAAACCTTGCCAACAATCGCCAATAGCTGACATCCCTAAGCCAATCATCACTTCTGTTTTTGAAACGGTATATCCCATAAAATTACGATGTAATTGTTGGGCTTGAAATACCTGATACATATCATCATGCTCAAGCGCAAAATGATCCATCCCTATTTCATGATATCCAGCAGACAATAATTTTTGTTTTCCTTGCTCATAACACTGTCTTTTCTCTTCATCGCGCGGAACATCATGGTCTTTAAAACCACGTTGCCCATTGCCTTTGATCCATGGTACATGCGCATAACTGTAAAAGGCTAAACGATCTGGCTTAATTTGAATGGTTTGATCAATTGTGTTTAAAACATCATCTAAATATTGAAAGGGCAGCCCGTAGACCAAATCATGCGAAATAGAGGTATAACCAATTTCACGCGCCCATTCTGTAACCTGCTTTACGTGTTCAAAAGGTTGAATTCGGTGGATCGCTTTCTGCACGGTTTCATTATAATCCTGCACGCCAAAGCTAACGCGTCTAAAACCCAATTCAAACAGCGTCTTTAAATGATCGTAAGAAGTATTATTAGGATGTCCTTCAAAACTAAATTGATGATCTTCAGCTACTTGTGATAGCGCTAAAAGCCCATCAATCAACTGTTTAAGATGCTGAGGAGAAAAAAATGTAGGTGTCCCTCCGCCTAGATGTATCTCTTTAATCAAAGGACGCTCTACAAATAACTCACAATACAATTTCCATTCTTTTAACAGAGCCAAAATATAGGGCTGTTCCATTTCATGTTTTTTAGTGATTTTTTTATGACATCCACAAAAAGTACATAAGGACTCGCAAAAAGGTAAGTGAATGTAAAGGCTAATACCATGTTGGCTATTCGATTTATCAAAACGTATTTTGAGTTTTTGCTGCCATAGTACTTGATCAAAAGTCGACTGCTCCCAATACGGAACTGTGGGATAGCTCGTATATCGAGGACCTGGAACATTATATTTTTGCACCAGTGAAACAACGTTTTCGAACATATCCCCACCTTTAAAATCACCACATATTAAAAGCTTAACTGCTTTCAGTCGTCCTATTTTGAGGAGCTTATTCTTTTAATTCAACCTAGTATCTTGGTCAGGATTCATAAGTAAATTCAAATCACAAAGTACGTTTACCCTGACTAAACTTAAATCTCGATCTGCTATATCGATAAAATCACCTTAATCTTTCATACAATTTATGTTTTGATGTAGCTAGTTTTTCATTGCCCAAGAGGCTTGGTATGTCACACCCGACTTCTGCAGATATCCAACGTGTCCGTGAATTTTTACTCGACTTACAAACTCGAATTTGTGCTGCGCTTGAACAACAAGAACAACAAGGTGGCGGTAATGCTCAATTTGAGATCGATGATTGGGAACGTCCCGAAGGTGGTGGTGGCAGATCACGCGTATTGCAAGATGGTACAGTGATCGAAAAAGGTGGTGTGATGTTCTCGCACATCAATATCTCAAAGTTACCAGCATCTGCTACCGAACGACATCCACATATAGCTGGCGCACGAGCACAAGCCATGGGGGTTTCTTTAGTGATCCATCCTAGAAATCCAAATGTGCCGACCTCACATGCCAACGTAAGACTATTTGTCGCAGAAAAAGAAGGACAAGATCCTATTTGGTGGTTTGGCGGCGGTTTTGATTTAACGCCATTTTATCCGAATGATGAAGATGTTAAATCATGGCATCAAACTGCGCACGATCTTTGTGCACCTTTTGGCGATCATGTCTACCAAGATCATAAAAAATGGTGTGATGATTATTTTTATTTGAAGCATCGTGATGAACAACGTGGTGTCGGTGGGTTATTTTTTGATGACTTAAATCAGTGGGATTTCGAAACTTGTTTTAAATACATGCAAGCTGTAGGCAATGGATATCTCAATGCGATTCTACCAATCTTCCAACGTAATCAAGATAAACCCTATAGTGAAGCTCAACGCGATTTCCAATTGTATCGTCGTGGGCGCTATGTGGAATATAACTTAGTTTACGATCGAGGGACGTTATTTGGATTACAAACTGGCGGTCGAATTGAGTCTATTTTAGTAAGTCTTCCTCCATTAACGGGTTGGAAATACAGACCTGAATGGGATGAAGGCTCTGCTGAAAAAAAATTAACCGACTACTATTTAAAACCGAGAGATTGGCTCGCTGAACTGCATTAAATGTAAATCACTCGCCCTGTTAAAACAGGGCTTTTTTGTTGAGCAATATATTCATCCCATTGTCTAACGAAATTGAATAATTCCATTACATTCTCTTAGAAAAAAAGGCACAATAGATAAAATTGATTAAATTTTGTCACACTTCTGACACAGCTCTTAAGTTTAATTTAAGCAAAGTACTGTACAATCAATTTTTACTTGTATTACTCATGGAAGTTTTTACTTCTGCATAAGGAATCGATATGCAACACAACTCTATTCGCGCACGTGTTGTCGTATTTTGGACACTGGTTATTGCTCTTTTGAGTGCAATCAGTACCACTATATTTTCAGAAACACTACTCAATGATAGCTTTGGTTTTAGCTTGATGGTGTTTGCAGCTGTTGGTCTACTGCTCAACATTGCGCATATTTTACTTCATACCCTATTTGAAATTTGTAACCCAAGTCATTAATACACTTCATTGAATATGTTCATATTGGGAACTTTCTGCATTTGACGTATATTGTTTGCCACTTCTTCATCAGGAATTAGAGCAATGCGCAAACAATTTGCCGTAATTGGAAATCCCATTGAACAATCTCGATCTCCAGAGCTTCATCATGCGTTCGCACAAAAGACTGGGGTGCTCCTTGAATATAGCAAACGCCTTGCTCCTCTCGATGGTTTTACACAGAGTATCAATGAATTTTTTAAGACTGGTGGTATTGGTCTGAATGTCACGGTGCCATTTAAAGAACAAGCTTTTACACAATGTGATGTACTCACTGAACGTGCCAAAATTGCAAAAGCAGTAAATACACTATGGATGAAAGATGGTGTATTGCATGGCGACAATACCGATGGGCAAGGACTTGTTGCAGCCATTCAACATCTAAATTGGCCTCTTGAGCAAGCAAGCGTGCTTATTTTAGGCGCAGGTGGTGCAACACGTGGCGTGATTTATCCACTGCATAAAGCTGGTGTAAATAAAATCATGATTGCTAATCGAACGGTTGCTCGCGCAGAGCAATTGATTCAGGACTTACAACCTGCTGTCCCAGATCTAGAGCTAAACGCTTGTGGTCTTGATCACATAGCAGGTGAATTTGATATTGTTATTAATGCTACCTCGGCAAGCTTATCTGGCAATGCAATCAATCTACCTCAACAGTTAAAATTCAAATATGCCTATGAAATGGCCTATGGCAAACCTTCCACTTTCCTTGATCAAGCGAAACAGCGTGGAATTCCGACTGCAGAAGGATTTGGAATGCTCGTTGGACAAGCGATTGAATCTTTCGCGATTTGGAATGGTGTGCGTCCAGAATTAAAAGATTTTATTTAGTTTTTGCACACGTTTAGTGCCTTGTGAATAGTGCAATTTTTTAAATTGCACTTTTTTCTCTCTATAATATCGATTAAATCTCTTCGAATTGATTTTAGTGACATATTTTTAGTGCATATTCAAATTGAATAAATTCAAATTAAACATATGATCATCCACACAACAAAACCAACCTAAGCTTATGTATTAATAATATTATTTTTTCTAATAAACTCCTACTACAACAAATGAATTCAGTTTATATTCATTCATGAGCCTAAACACTAATTCGCAATTCTGACATTTATTTCCGTGACTTACATCAATGTTTTTTTAGTGTTGTAGGTCAATAATCGGAGCATCTAACAAGTATTTTCTCTATTCAAATTAGGAAAAGTTCAATGCCTGCATATAAAGCGCCCGTACGTGATATTCGTTTCTTAATGAACGAGGTTTTTGATTATCCTGCGCACTATAAAACTCTAAGCAACGGCGAAGCTGCTGACTCTGATACTGTCGATATGATTATCGAAGGTGCTGCAGATTTCTGTGAAAATGTATTATCTCCACTTAATCAGTCTGGAGATGAAGAAGGCTGTCATTTTAAAGATGGCGAAGTCAAAACGCCTAAAGGTTTCAAAGAAGCTTACGAGCAGTTTGTACAAGGTGGCTGGCAAGGTCTTTCTTATCCTGAAGAGTTTGGTGGTCAAGCACTGCCTATGTCGCTGAACCTGATCAAATCAGAAATGATGGGTACAGCAAACTGGTCTTTCACGATGTATCCGGGCTTAAGTATGGGTTGTATGAATACCATCATGCAATTTGGTACTGAAGAACAGAAAAACACCTACATGCCTCACCTCACTGCTGGTACATGGTCAGGCACAATGTGTTTAACTGAACCACAATGTGGTACAGACTTGGGTCAAGTTAAAACTAAAGCTGAGCCTAAAGGTGACGGTACTTATGCTATCACAGGTACTAAAATCTTTATTTCTGCGGGTGAACACGATTTAACTGAAAATATCATTCATATTGTGTTGGCACGTCTTCCAGACTCTCCAGCTGGTACGCGTGGTATTTCATTATTCATCGTTCCAAAATTCATCCCAACTGCTGATGGTGGTGTAGGCGAACGCAATCCTGTGACTTGCGGTTCTATTGAACACAAAATGGGGATCAGAGCATCTGCTACTGCCGTACTGAACTTTGATGCTGCAACGGGTTATCTGATTGGTGAAGTCAACAAAGGCTTACACGCAATGTTTACCTTCATGAATACGGCGCGTATCGGAACTGCTGTTCAAGGTTTAGCACATGCAGAACTTGCATTCCAAGGTGCATTACCTTATGCAAAAGAACGTATGTCAATGCGCGCACTCTCAGGTAAAAAAGAGCCTGAAAAAGTAGCTGACTCAATTATCCATCATGCTGATGTTCGTCGTATGCTTTTGACTCAAAAAGCGATTGCTGAAGGTGGCCGTGCAATGATCTATCATGCTGCACAGCTTGCTGACAAAATGACTGATGCTTTAGCTCAAGGTGATCAAGCGAAGTTTGATGATTACGATGATAAATTAGGTTTCTATACCCCAATTTTGAAAGGCTTCTTAACAGAGTTAGGTTTAGAAGCAGCAAACCACGGTATGCAAGTCTTTGGTGGCCATGGTTATATCAAAGAACATGGTATGGAGCAGATCGTTCGTGATGCGCGTATTTCAACGCTTTACGAAGGTACAACTGGTGTTCAAGCACTAGACTTAATCGGTCGTAAAGTACTGTTATCTTCTAAAGGCAAAGTCGTTCGTGACTATACAGCTGAAATCTTAAAATTCTGTGGCCAGCACGCACGCAATAAATACATGCGCCGTTTTGCTTGGGACTTAACTAAGATTTGTGCACAATGGAACGCATTAACTGTACGTATTATGCTTGCTGCACGCAAAGATCGCGACATCGTTTCAAGTGCTTCTGTGGATTACTTAATGTTCTCTGGTTATGCAATGATGGCATATTACTGGGCTCAACAAGCGGCAGTGGCATCAGCGAAGTTAGCATCAGGTGATGGTCAAGAAACTCCTGAGTTTTATAAAGCGAAAATCAAAGTTGCAGATTTCTACTTTGAGCGTTTACTTCCACGTGCTCAAGGTCATGCTGAATCTATGGTTAACCCTTCGAAAACTTTAATGTCTTTAGAAGCTGAACACTTCAGTTTTGATTACTAAGATTTCATAGAAAAAAGACCGCCAAGGCGGTCTTTTTTTATTGATCGAATGAACTATCTTACTTTAAGAATACGAAATTACATTTAGAGCAAGAATACAACAGTGGTATCTTGATCAAACGACATAAATATTCCAAACGAGCTTTTATCAATATATAAAAAGGAAAATAATATGCATAAGACATTGATCTCCCTAACTTTACTCAGTGCAGTCTTTTTCGCTACAAATAGCTTCGCTGAATCGGATATTAAAAATCACCAAAAAACCACGACGTATTCAACAAAGAATTTGAATTACTCGACGAGTGGATCTGCTGAGGTCATTATTCATCGCCCTGTGAGTGAAGTCTTCAATATTTTAACCAATGTGAATCTCTGGCCAAAAATTAATTTGGGTGCAACTCAAGCCATCGAGCCTAAGAATATTCGCGTTCAAAAAGGTACGACTTTTAAAGAGTTTATTAGCAGCCCGATTCCAGGCATAAAAGATTGGAGTAATGAATGGCATGTGATTGAGTTTGAGAAAGATAAGAAGTTTGTTATCGCAACCATAGAGCAATTTGCTCAAGTCCCAATCTATTCAAAAATTACCTATGAATTTGATCGTATCAACGCCAATAGCACAGAATTTGAACGAAAAATTGAAGTAACTTTAGATGATAAATTTATTCAAGGCGCGACAAAACAAGAAGTTGAAGCCCTATATCGTTTTATTGGTTCTCAGTGGGAAATGGCCAATCATTTAAAAAAGTATGTTGAAGATCAACGCTCAAATTAAGGAATAAAAAAGCACCTGATTGAACAACCAATCAGGTGTTGTAAATTAATGCATATATTTTAATGCTCACGGTACTCTTTAATCTCTATTGGCTTATCTTTCACGAGTTCAACTGTTCCCTCATTCAAACCATTGAAATTTTTAAAATGAATTGAAACACAATCTCTATTTGCAAGTTTTACACCACTTGCAGCAACCGCGCTCTTCAAGTGATAAACCGCATCCGAGTTATCCCTGAGTTCTGCCGTCTGAAAATTGTCTTTTGTTTTTAGCTCTAATGTTAAATCCATTGGTCCAGTAAAATGGATCACCTGTTCACCTTCAGCACGAGCAACTTGATCAACTGGCGCTGAAGCTTCAGCATTTAAATGCGCTGGTCTCTCTTGTTCTGACATTTGCTCACTATTTTTGTTTTTTATCAGCACAACCAACGAATGCCAATCCCAAGATTGAAGCCACTAGAACTAATTTCATTTTTATTACCTATCTTGATGAAAACCATTAAAAAAATCATCATTATTTTCACAGTAAAAAAGCGAAATAAATGTGGATTTAACAGTTTCGCTGTTAAAAATTACATTGGAGTTTAACTATAGAACTTACAGAAACTCCTCAAGCAATGAGTTCAAATATAAATGTCCTTGAGCAGTGCATGACAAACGGTTTGGATCATCTACCATTAATTTTCTGTCAATCAATGATTGAACTTGATCTTGGATTGATTGCAAAGATAAACCTGTACGAGCTTCATAATGTGAAGTTGGTACACCTTGATTAAGTCGAAGTGCATTCATCATAAATTCGAATGGCATTTCATCAGCTTCAATTTTCTTAAAATGCAAATGCTCTGCAGGGACTTTCGCTAGATAATCTTTCGGTAATCGTGTTTTTTGGTAACGATATACACCATCACTTAGCGTCACTTTAGCATGCGCACCAGCACCAATCGCTAAGTAATCGCCAAATTGCCAATAATTTAAATTATGTGCTGAGGGTTTTTCTTTACGCCAAGCCGACACTTCGTAGTTAGTAAAATCATTTTCGATTAAATAGGCCTCACCCTGTACCTGAATTTCTTCTAATACATCATCGACAGGCAATATAGGTTGAGTTCGAAAAAATACGGTATTGGGCTCAATGGTTAACTGATACCACGAGATATGTGTAGCACCGTGCTCCACGGCAAGTTTTAAGTCAAGTAATGCTTGTTCAAGCGTTTGTTCAGGTAAGCCGTGCATTAAATCGACATTAATTCGCTTAAAGCCTGCATCTTTCGCCAAACCAATTGCTGAAATTGCATCTTGGTTGGAATGAATACGCCCCAGTTTTTGAAGATGATTCGAGTTAAAGCTTTGGACACCTAAAGACAACCGATTGATCCCCGCCTTTAAATAATCTGCAAATGGATCATGTTCTACCGTTCCCGGGTTGGCTTCTAAGGTAATTTCACAATCATCCTCAAACGGAATCAAAGCGCTTAGCTGAGCAAATAGCCATTGATACCCTTGAGCAGAAATGAGAGAAGGAGTACCTCCACCTATGAACACGCTATGAATTTGACGACCCTGAGCAAAATTTATCTGTGTTTTGAAATCCTCAACCAATGCTTGTAAATATTCTTTCTCCAACGTCATGGACAATGCCCCATTGGGTACTGCATGCGAATTAAAGTCGCAATATGGACATTTACGCACACACCACGGCATATGAATATAAAGTGACAATGGAATATCTTGTGGATTCAAAGTAGCCAAACGTACAGCTCAAAACTTAAAAAACTTATTTTAACATGACTACACCATAACGCTCAGAACTGATTCAGTTTTTACTTTACACTCAATATAAAACAAGGACGTGGGTGCATTTATGTTTAAAGTCGCGAGCCAATTTTTATTCTTTATCCCTTTAGCGCTGGGGATCGGAATCGCAATGACCTTCCAAACTGCGATTAACACACAATTACGTGAATATTTATATTCTCCATTACAAGCTGCACTTTTATCATTTTTGATTGGTACAATAGTTCTCGCAATACTGGTTTTTTTTCAACAGACTGAAAAACCACAATTGAGCGAAATTGTACAAATTCCTTGGCATCTTTGGCTTGGCGGTTTTTTAGGTGTTTATGCCATCAGTATTAGTATTTATTCCGCACCTAAATTAGGTTTCTTAACCTTATCGGCATTAATTATTTTTGGACAGATTGTTATGTCCATGATAGTCGACCATTTTGGAATTTTAGGTACAGAAAAAATTGCCATTAATTGGCAGCGCATTTTGGGTGGCGTGGTGATTTTTATAGGTGTGCTTCTCACTTTACAACGCTAAACCTTCATTCTAAGCACATAAAAACGATGAGTAATTTTTGTGTCTAATGTGACTGCAACTTCCAACATCAGTTATGAATTAAAAAAACTATTTCATCTCATGATCCCAATCTTGATTACGCAATTTTCGCAAGCAGGATTAGGACTGATTGATACTATTATGGCAGGACATTTATCTGCATTAGACTTAGCGGCAATTGCTGTCGGGGTAGGTCTTTGGATTCCTGTCATGTTGCTATTTAGCGGTATTATGATTGCAACAACGCCGTTGGTTGCTGAAGCAAACGGTGCGAGGACTCCAGAGAAAATTGCCACTATTACACGACAAGCATTATGGGTTGCTTTAGTTCTCGGGATTATTGCTGGTCTAGTCTTACAGATTCTCCCCTATACGCTTCCTCTTCTTGGCGTTCCAGAATCACTTCACCATAAAGCTGGCCTATTTTTACATGCGATTGGATTCGGTATGCCAGCGGTCACCATGTTTGCTGCACTACGAGGATACTCTGAGGCGATTGGTAATCCACGCCCAGTGACTGTGATCAGTTTAATGGCCTTAGTCGTACTTATTCCGCTTAATTTTGTGTTTATGTATGGTCTAGGTCCAATTCCTGCATTGGGAAGTGCTGGATGTGGATTTGCAACGGCAATTCTACAGTGGCTGATGCTGATCACGTTGGCATTGTATATCTTGAATAATCAGGCATATCAAAAAACCCAACCCTTTAGTCATTTTGAAAAAATTGATCGCTACTGGTTAAAACGCATCCTTGCTTTAGGTTTCCCAATTGGATTGGCTATCTTCTTTGAAGTCAGTATTTTCAGTACTGCAGCAATTGTATTGAGTCCATTGGGTGAAATTACGGTAGCAGCGCATCAGATCGCCATCTCCATTACGTCACAATTATTTATGATCCCGATGTCTCTCGCGATCGCACTTACCATCCGAGTGGGAACGTATTATGGTGAAAAGGATTACCAATCTATGCGTAAAGTCCAATGGTTGGGTTTAGCAACAAGTACTGTACTGGCAGTAATGACCATGGTTTTATTGTGGGTCTTCCGCCATCAAATTGTCGCGTTATATACCTCTGATGTATTGGTGACTCAAATTGCGGTTTACTTGGTTCTATTCGCTGTTGCTTACCAACTGATGGACGCTTGGCAAATCAGTGCTGCAGGATGTCTAAGAGGCATGCAAGATACGAAGGGTCCTATGTGGATTACTATGCTTGCCTATTGGGTGATTGCATTCCCTGTAGGCGTATATCTCTCTAGATTTACCAACATTGGTCCTGCGGGTGTATGGATTGGATTGATCGTGGGGTTAAGTATTGCCTGTGTACTCTTACTCGGACGTTTATATATGAATAATCAGCGACTTGAGCGTAGTCAATCATCATGAACAATAAATCCCGAATGCTCGGGATTTATTTTTTTTTGCCAATCATTTACTTACAACTCATTAACAATTTCAAATATGCATCTTTTGATTTGTCGCCTATGATCAAATCAGAAGATGAAAATAATGAATCGAGGTTCTCAACTCATGGCAAACAAAGCGAGCTCTCCCGGCCGTCGTTTCATGAAACTCGCAGGTATGACTGCAAGTATTGCTACTAAAACCGTGTCCAACTCTATCCGCACCTTTAATGCAGATGATGATAAAAAAAACGAAGCACGCAGTAAGCTCTTTCAAGACATTGGTGTTCAAATTGCAGACACCCTTGGGGAAATGAAAGGTGCTGTAATGAAAGTTGGTCAAATTGCATCACAATACAAAGATATTTTCCCGCCTGAAGTCGCAAAGGCTATTGCTAAATTACAACGTCAAGCCCCTGCGATGCCCTTCCAGCAAATCAAGCAACAAGTTGAAAAAGAACTTGGTCAGCCACTGTTAGATGTTTTTAAAACATTTGATGAACAACCTTTTGCAGCAGCTTCGATTGGGCAAGTTCATAAAGCAACCTTAAAAAATGGCCAAGAAGTCGTTGTAAAAGTACAGTACCCAGGCGTAGATGAAGCATGCGAAAGCGATTTAAAACAAGTCCGCTTGGCTTTACGTTTGATGGGTGTATTAAAAGTCGATAAAAAATTACAAGATCGATTATTTGCAGAAATTCAAGACAGCTTACACGAAGAGCTCAACTATGAAATTGAAGCGCAAAATTTAGAGGTATTTAGAACCTTCCATCAAGCATTGGATTCTAAAATTATTATCCCACAAGTTTTCAAAGATTATTCCAGCAGACGAGTTCTTACATTGAGCTTAGAAGCAGGTGACAATATTGAAACAGCAAGCACTTGGCCGCTTGAAACACGTAACGAAATTGGTCGTCGACTAATTCAGGCTCTTGGCCATCAGATTTTCTATCTAAAACGCTTTCATTGTGATCCGCATCCTGGCAATTTTGCTTTCCGCTCCGATGGTAGTGTCATCATCTATGATTTCGGTGGTGTTAAAACCTTATCTGCTGAACTGGTGGATCGATTTAAAAAATTAGTTCGCGCTGGTCGTGCTGAAAATATCCAAGAGATTGAACAGCATTTATTCGCATTGGATGCTCTTGCTGAAACAGGAAAATTCCCTGAGGAACTTTACAAACAATGGTTAGAAGTGTTGCTCAGACCCCTTACCACTCAATACAATTTTGCTGAAAACTCATCTCATCATGATGGCGTCATTTTAGTGAAAAAATCACTTAAGTATTGGGATACATTTAAGCCCTCTCCAGACACATTAATGGTCAATCGTACTATTTCTGGACACTATTGGAATCTGATTAACTTAAAAGTCGATGACAATCTCAATGATTTGTTTGAAACGCTCGTTCCTAATTGAAAAATTAACAAGACCTTACAATGCTCATTGTTGTTATGTTATATTATAACATTATATAAATAATTCGGAGTGTTTCCATGCGTCCCAATATTCATCCTGAATACCATGAAGTACTGTTTCATGATACCAACGCAGATCAGTATTTCATCATCGGTAGTACGATTCAGTCAAAGCAAACCAAAGAATATCAAGGGAAAACTTACCCCTATGTCACGCTAGATATTTCAAGTGCTTCGCACCCTTTCTATACTGGTGAAGTCCGTCAAGCTAATAATGAAGGACGTGTGGCAAGTTTCAATAAGCGTTTCGGTCGCTTTAAACGTAAATAATAAAATTTTCGACTCTCACTATTTTAAAGCCTAAATTTACTCCTCCAATTTAGGCTTTTTTTTATTCTTATCGTTATTTATGGGTTAAATAAAATTGAGTAAAGGAAAAACTCAAAACCAATCCCAAGAGTCCAATCATGATACTACTCACAACATACATCAGTGCCAAATTGTATTGCCCAGATTTTATCAATTGAAAAGTTTCCAAGCCAAAACTTGAGAATGTGGTAAAACCACCTAATATGCCAACCATAAAAAATAGGCGAGCCTCATGTTGTAATACAGGATATTGTAAACTGAATGCAAAAAATCCCCCTGCTAGAACACAGCCCAAGATATTCACAATCCAAGTTGCCCATGGAAATTGATCTGCATTTTGCATGAACCACATACTGGTCATATATCGAAGTGTTGCACCAATCGCTCCACCACATGCTACCCATAACCAACTCATATTATGTCCGTTCTCGTGTATTGATCATATTTCCCCCTTAAAAAGTAACGAATTATTGTCTTGGATTCACGCGTTTTTTCGTTAAGATGTAGCAAATTTAAACGTGTAAGGACTCAATTATGGCTCAAGCATTATTGGAACAATTAAAAAATGGCGAAGCAAAATTTGCCGACGTAATTTCATTTATTGAAGCAGGTTATACACATACGCCAACCGCATTTAGTAATGGTCAACAATATAATGCCAGTAATGAAAATCAAGGGAGTGCTAAAGTTTTTTCCTTTGCCAAATTAAATGGTCTTTCTCAAGAACAAACATTACAGCTTTTTGCAGAACACTACGCTTCTGTTCTGGCGACACCTGAAGCATCAGATCATCAAAATATCCGTCAATTCATGATTCATGGATGGGATGGCATTAAATTTGAAGGAAATGCACTCACTGCGAAATAATCATAAATAAAGACTAGCGCTTGGCTAGTCTTTTTCAACAGTTTTATTTAGGTATTCAATTACACCTAATCCTGCTGCTCGACCTGTTGCAAAACATGCTGTAAGTAAATAACCACCTGTCGGGGCATCCCAGTCCAACATCTCTCCACAGCAGAAAACAATTGGATTACTTTTCAACTGTAACTGTTTAGTCAAGGCAATTTCCCGTACACCACCTGCGCAGCTAATGGCTTCTTCAATGGGTCTAAAACCGTCTAGTTTGATAGATAAATGTTTAATATGCTGAGCCATTTTCTCTGCAATCGCCCAATCATGCTTTGAGGTCAATTCACGTAATAAATTTGACTTTGCATTGTCTAATCCCAATTTTCGCCATACATTATTTATGCTTTGTTTCTTAGCATTCTTAAGTTTAGAGATGATTTCATGCTCAGATAATTCTGGCAGTAAATCTAAATTTAAAACCATGGAATCTTGATATTGCAATTGTGTTCGAAGTGCCCGACCATGCTTATAGACCAACCCACTCTCCAAACCATAATGGGTGATCACGATGTCACCCTTAGCTTTGGGCTGATGATCCACCCAAGCTTCAACTCGTTTGAGTGGCGAGCCAAATACAGGTTCCATATACGAAGACCAAGCTCTGACTACACCAGCATTACTCGGGGAAAACGCTTTTAACTCTTCTTTAGCTAACCATGACTGCCAAGCCCCATCACTACCCAACTGTGCCCATGACACAGCGCCACACGCCAATACAATCGCATCAAATTGCTCAGTTCGTATTGAATTGGATTGAGTATCAAAAACTGTCAGTTCATTTTGATTAAGCGCGGTAATTTGATGCCGATAATGAAAATTGACCTTGGTATCTACTAAACTTTTTAACCAAGCACGCAGTAATGGAGCTGCTTTCATTTCATTGGGAAATATACGACCAGAGCTTCCAACATAGGATTCAATCCCTAGGTTTTTCATCCAATTTCGAATCCAACGCGCATCCCATTTTTTTACCCAAGGTGCAAGCCATTCGGCATGATCATAACGACCAATAAATTGATCGATAGGTTCGGCATGAGAAATATTTAAACCTGTTTTACCTGCCATCAAAAATTTACGTGCAGCTGAAGGCTTTTGTTCAAAAATATGAACTTCAAATGCAGGATGAGCAGATAAAACTTCAGCAGCCATTAAGCCTGCTGGACCTGCGCCTACGATTGCGATTCGCTTTGAATATTCCAAATTCATAGATTATTCGTTTGTTGATTTTCAGAAGAGATCGGCATTTGCCCTTGCAGAGGCATAAAGTGATCGAAGCGAGTTTGGTACGCTTCAGGTTTTTGAATAATCAACTGCTGGCATAATTCACCACGCTCTAGATACTTTACTTCAAAATGCGTTCTTGCCGAAGTTGAAGAGATTCGTTCTTTAACATAAGAAAGGTTCCAGACATTAAGCAGTTGTTGCTCTGCCTCGTCAATATATTCAGGAATATTGCTGGCTAAAGTGATCGTACCATTCGGTTGCAATCGAGACAGTAAAAATTCAAAAAAAGGCATATTCAACCAACGTTGCGCTGGATTATGAGGTTCAGGATTCGGATATAAAATAAAAAAATCTTCAACTTGCTGTGGAAATAGCGCATGTACGATCCAAGGGATTGCATCTGCATGTACAGGTCGCAAATTGGTTTGTCCCTCTAGTTGATGCTGTTTTTGCATCGCTAGAAATTTTTCTCTAGTTCGTTCAATCGCGATTAGTTGTCTTTGCGGATTTTGTTGCGCAAACAATAAAGCATGTTTACCTTTACCCGCCCCAATCTCAACACATAGTGGTTCAGCTAGAATCGGTAGAAAGTCGCGTGGCGCATGCATACGCTGTGCTTGAAATTGACGAATCGGCATAATCAGATCAAACTTATGAAAACGCGACAAGTCTAGCAACTCTAGATGCTTTTGCCTATTTTAGCTGTTTTATTTTACTAGGATTGATTTATGCCAAAAACATTTCCGTGCCCACGCTGTGGACAGCCTAGTCAATGGACTGGCAATGAATTTCGTCCATTTTGTTCTGAACGATGCAAACTTATCGATTTAGGGGCTTGGGCAAATGATGAATATCGCCTTCCGACACAGGATTCTCCTCAAGCTGATCAAGGGGAATATCATGAATAATGCCAACTTTGCTCAATATTAAAAGAATAATTCAATTATATTTACACAAACAAAAAATTAGCTTTTTTAAGAAAACTCAATAAATGTGATTTTATTTAAGTTTGTGTTGTGATATTGTGATAACAATCACATTAAAACAACAATTCTACTTTCATAAATACATGAGACTTTATAAATTCACATTCACACTCAGTATAATTTTAACTTGCCTAGGCCTCCTTTTTGCAGGTCTAGGCATTTATCAACATGATTTCGTCTTGATTTTAATCTCTGCACTATTTGTGTTAGCCGCTGCCCTTCTCTTTTGGGAATTGAATGACATCAATCGAGATCACTTTTTTCGTTTTTAATTAACCAGCTTTACCTGCCACAAACGGGTTAAACTTTTTCTCATAGCCAATGGTACTGATTGGACCATGCCCTGAAATAAACTGTGTTTCATCTGGCAAACTAAAACATTCTCTCTCAATGGAATCTAGCAACTGTTGATGATTTCCCTTGGGAAAATCTGTTCGACCAATTGAACCCTTGAAAAGAACATCGCCAGTCCATAACAAGCCATAGTTAGCATTATAGAACATGACGTGGCCAGGCGTATGACCGGGAGCGAATCGAACCTCAAAGGATTCATCCCCTAATTTTAAAGTTTCACCACCTTCAAGCCACTGATCAACCACAACAGGTTCAGGTATCGGAAACCCATATCGTGCTGAAACTTCCTGAATCATATCTAACCAAAATGCATCTTCTTTATGAGGACCAATTACTGGAATACCCCACTCTCTCGCCAATGCTCCGACCGCACCAGCATGATCAAGATGACCATGAGTTAACCATAGCTCCTTCACTGTTAAGTCTAACTCTTGCACAACTTGCATAATTTTTTCAGGCTCACCACCTGCATCAATTAACACAGCTTCTTTGGTCTCTTGATCCCAAACCAATGAACAATTTTGCTGAAATGCTGTCACAGGAATAATTTTAACTTGAAGCATAGGAACCTTTAAATTTACGCAGAATGTTGGAGGGTAATCTTGAGTGCATCCAGTTGAGCTTCTACTAAATCGACCAACAAATCAATATGTGCTGCATCAGTGTTTAACGCTGGAATATAGGCATAGTCTTTCCCGCCCGCTGTTTTAAAGGTTTCGGCATTTTCCACAGCCAACTCTTCTAAAGTCTCTAAGCAATCTGCTGAAAAAGCAGGGCTGAGAACATGGACAGATTGAACTCCTTGTTGTCCCCACTCAGTCAGCAACGCATCTGTATATGGCTTGACCCACTCTTGTTTACCGAATCGTGATTGGAAGCTGATAGCCCATTCATCGTCACGTAATCCCAGAGCCTCTGCGACTTTTTTCGCTGTAACCCTACAACGGTCGGCATATGGATCACCTTTATCTGCATAAGGCTGAGGAATCCCATGGAAAGACATTAATAATTTTTCCGCTTTACCGTGTTGCGCCTGAAAAACCTGAACACTCTTTGCCAAAGCCTGAATAAATTTTGGATGTTGATAATAATCGCGTATTAAACTTAAGCCAGGTAAATTTCTCTGCGTTAAAACCCATTTCGCCAATGCATCATACAAAGGTGCTGTAGATGTCGCTGAATATTGAGGAAAAAGTGGAAATAAAATGACGTGATCTTGCGGTGTCTGAGTAAGTTTTTTTAGAACCTCATGAATACTAGGATGACCATAAGTCATCGCAGGAACGACCTGAACATCAAAATCTGGATAATCTTGAATAACTTTTTGACGGATTAAATCTGTTTGCTTCAACAGAATTTCACGCATAGGGGAATCTCCATTCCACACCTGCGCATATGCTTCAGAAACATGCTTTGGTCGAAATGGTAAAACAAAACAATGTAAGATAATTTTCCACAAAAACGATGGAATCTCAATCACACGCTGATCAGATAAAAACTGTTTTAGAAAAGTTCGTACCGCAGGCACTGTAGGGGCATCTGGTGTTCCCAAGTTGGCAATAATTACGGTGATTTTCGGCTTTAACTCAGACATCTGATCCACATCAATTCACTGTTTAATTAAGAAATACTTTATCAGAGTCTAAGTAAATTCGGCGTGATTTTATGATTGCTTTTTAAAATGTGAATGAAAGAGAAAAACTATCATATGAACTTGATCTATTTATTCATGCATTTCCATAACATCCGCTGACGATCATCTCGTCCTACAGGAACGATCCATTCATTATTACGCATTTGTTGCTTGATGGTATGCAATGCACGTACATTAATCTGTGCTCTAGATACCATATGTGCCTTAGGAAGTTGCAATTGAGCATCGACCAGCCCCGTATCAGTCAAATACTGATTCAACACTTTAGAATAAAAATCTTCTGGTGTTGCTTGGGAAAATTGAGACTCAAGAACAGTATAAATTTCATGCCATCGCATGGAACGTATACAAATAATTTCTTTAAAATGACTATCAACATAGGCATGCATACGATAATCAAAACTGAATTGATCATCCCACTCTATTCTAGGCAAAGATAGAAAAGGATCGACTTCAGATTTGGCTTGTTCCATTTTTGCTTGTGCCAGCTGAGCTCTTAATCGATCAATCTCATCTTGTTTTGCTTGAATGCTTTGTGGTCTTACCCAACCCAAAACAGGGTAACGTTCAAGCATTTGAGGCATATGAGACCTGAGTGCTAGCTCTAATTCACGAGCACTTTTAAAAAATACGACCTGATCAACTTCTCGAATGATCTGTTGACGGAAATTTTGAAAGCGCTGTTGAAGATCCACTTCATGCTCTCGTAAATGCTCCTCACGCGATTCTGGCTGTTCATGCATAAATACAATAATGGGCTTTTGCTTAGTCACGGCATAGATATATTCCAAGTGCATGTAACTAATACCAGAGACAGATTGCTCACCATACTGGCTTCCTAAAAGCAGAAGTACATAATCACAATCATCAATTTGACGGCGTGCAAAAGCGGTTGTTACAGGTGTTCTTTGTTCTAAACCCCATGAAAAAAAACCCATACCGATCAGCGTTTGAGACACAACCATACGCTCTGGCTGCATCTCTTTACCAGAAGTTGTAATAAACACTTGGTAACGCTTATCTAGCATGCCTTAATCCAATCCTGCATCTAGGTAAAAATGCCTTACTCATAAGGCTTAAAATATATAGCTTGATATTGATCATTCTTCTTCGAATGTATCAGTTAAATTTTCAATTGACCATAGTATTTCATGCCCGATCATATTTTGAAGTACAGGCTGAAGTTCAAGCGCATTTCCGCCACTGACGACACAACGCAACTGCACTGATTTGTCATATGGTTGAGTAGCATTGAATTTATTTTTGATAAGGACTCTTGCTGTTTGGCGTGCAACAGCAAATCCTGAATCAACCAAAGTCAGTCGCTCTGTATAAAGATGCTCAATTGCTGATTTTAAAAATGGATAATGCGTACAACCCAACACCAAATAATCGGCTTGATCTTGCATGACGGGATCAAGTATCCGTTGTAATGTTGCAATACAGGCTTGCGAATTTTGTTGCCCTGCTTCCACGAAAGGAACCAAATCCAAACTGGTGACTTGATGAACTTTAACACCTAAAGGATCTGCAAAATTCTGCATTACATCCTTGATTAACTGGCCTCTAAAAGTCGCTGGAGTCGCCAATACAGCCACCACTTTAGACTGTGTCTGTAACACTGCAGGTTTTAACGCAGGAACCAACCCAATGATCGGAAATCGCTCACCATAATGTGTCCTTAAGTAATCCAGACTAAAAGCTGATGCCGTATTACACGCAACAACCGCAACTTTACATCCTTGACGATACAACCACTCAATTGCATGTGCTGTGAGCTGACGAATATCTTGATCTTCGCGCGGACCATAAGGGACATGAGCTGTATCTGCATAGTAAAGGATATGCTCATTGGGTAAATATTTTGCTATTTCCAATGCAACTGATAAACCACCAATCCCCGAGTCGAAAATCCCAATAGGGGCATGTTCAAGTGCATGAGGCATAGGCTCATTAGAGCTCGGTTGGGGTAAAATTGCAGACATCTCAACGACTACTTTTATAATGCTTAAATGAATGGGCTAAGCTTAAACCTCAAGTCCCTAATTGCAATAGCAGATTACCACTTTTTAAATTCAAAACTGATTCACCTTGCTCATTTTCGCTCAACTCCCCCATTTCAACTAAATGAAAAAAAGTTGATCGTTGTATCAATGCGTTGATGCCGAAACGCACATGCACGTAAGGACGCATCTCTCCTTGAAAATCACGCATAAAGATTGGATGATCTTGATCCACAATAATGAGATCTTGAGTGGTCGTTGTTAGCTGTAGATAAGAAAGCCCTTGAATCTCGACTTGATCTACCTGATTGACCAATAAAGGTTCATCTTCGACTTCAATTTCGATTTGCTCAACGGGTGTTTTTAAGTAAAATTTGTTGTCTTCTTTCCACAGTACTGTCGAGAATAGGTCAATGAGGCTTTGTCTTTTAATCAATTGACCTTCGTGCCACCATTCACCATTCGCTTTTACTTTCAAATCCATTGAGCCACAATGCTTTGGGTTCCATTGTTCAAGAGGTGGGATTGACCTTTTGTGACTTGACTGTGCATCTTTTAGATATTGTACGATATTGATTAAGTTTTTATCATCAGGTACAAGTGAATCAGGCTGTGCTGTTATAGAATCATTTTGTTTTACCATGGTTTATGCCCTGCTGACGGAAAATAAAGCGACTCAGCCAATTGGCTTGATCAAGGTTTGAACCTATACTAGCGCAAAATATATAAAAGGTACGAGAGCAAAATTGTACCTGCAACTAAGAACACTCATGGCAGCACCGTCGGAATTATCGGTTGCCACCCTTTACTTTATGAGGAGTCCTTTATGGAACACATCGAACGTGAATCGATGGAGTTTGACGTTGTAATCGTTGGAGCGGGCCCTGCGGGTCTTTCAGCTGCGATCAAAATCCGTCAACTTGCAATTGAAAACAACCTCAACGATTTATCTGTATGTGTCGTTGAAAAAGGCTCTGAAGTAGGTGCGCATATTCTTTCTGGTGCAGTGCTTGAACCACGCGCTATTAATGAATTGTTCCCAAATTGGAAAGAAGAAGGTGCGCCTTTAAACGTACCTGTTACAGAAGATGAAACGTACTTCCTTCTTTCAGATCAAAAATCTCAAAAAATGCCTCATGCTTTTGTGCCTAAAACAATGCACAACGACGGTAACTATGTCATCTCTCTTGGTAACGTCGTACGCTGGTTAGGACAAAAAGCTGAAGAGCTTGAAGTATCCATTTTCCCGGGCTTCGCAGCAGCGGAAATTCTGTATCATGCTGATGGTACTGTAAAAGGTATCCAAACAGGTGATATGGGTATTGGTAAAGATGGTGAGCCAACACATAACTTTACCCCAGGCTATGAGCTCCATGCGAAATACACGTTATTCGCTGAAGGCTGCCGTGGTCATTTAGGTAAACGCCTAATCGCTCAATTCGGCTTAGATAAAGACGCTGATCCTCAACATTACGGTATCGGTATTAAAGAACTTTGGGAAATCGATCCAGCGAAGCACAAACCAGGTAAAGTCATGCACGGTGCGGGTTGGCCTTTAACTGAAACTGGTTCATCTGGTGGTTGGTGGTTATATCACGCTGAAAATAACCAAGTATCATTGGGTATGATTGTCGACTTATCTTACCAAAACCCTCATATGTATCCATTCATGGAAATGCAACGTTGGAAAACACATCCATTAATTAAAGATGTATTGGAAGGCGGTAAACGTATTTCTTACGGTGCACGTGCAGTGGTTAAAGGTGGTTTTAACTCTCTTCCTAAATTCACCTTCCCAGGTGGAAGCTTAATTGGTGATGATGCTGGCTTCTTGAACTTTGCAAAAATTAAAGGTTCACACACTGCTATGAAATCAGGCATGTTATGTGGTGAAGCTGTATTTGAAGCAATTAAAGCTGGTGTAGAAAAAGGCGGCGACCTTGCAATTGCTCGTGTGACAGAAGGCGAAGATTTCTTTGCTAAAGAGTTAACGTCATATACAGAGAAATTTAACAACAGTTGGTTAAAAGAAGAGCTATATAATGCTCGTAACTTTGGCCCTGCAATGCATAAGTTTGGTACATTCTTCGGTGGCGCATTCAACTTTATCGATCAAAATGTATTTAAAGTTCCGTTCACTTTACGTGATTTGACACCTGATTACAGTGCTTTAAAAACTGTTGATGCAGTGAACTTCAAACCAAACTATCCAAAACCAGATGGTAAGCTTACATTTGACCGTTTATCTTCAGTGTTTGTTTCAAATACAGTACACGAAGAAAACCAGCCAGCGCATTTAAAATTAACTGATCCATCAATTCCAGTAAATGTTAACCTTCCTCAATGGGATGAGCCTGCTCAGCGCTACTGCCCTGCTGGCGTATACGAAATCATGGAAAATGATGATGGTTCTAAGCGTTTCCAAATTAATGCTGCGAACTGTGTTCACTGTAAGACTTGTGATATTAAAGATCCGTCACAAAACATCACTTGGGTTGTACCTGAGGGTGCGGGTGGTCCGAACTATCCGAATATGTAATCTCGTTTGAGATCAAAAAACCCGCGAAAGCGGGTTTTTTATTAAACTTCCATCAATGCGAAAGTTTTCACCTTGAGCGATATAGTTTTATTCTTCTCCATCAAACTGCCAATACATCTCGCCCCAATCACTTTCAAAATCAGGAAAAATATCGCCTTTTTTAAAGTATTGCCGTGAATTTGATTTGGCTGTTGTATACCAATAGCCTGCTTTAGGGCTAACCTGCCCAGCCGCCATACTTAATTTTTCATTTGATTCAGTTTCGGGTTGATTGGCATGTTTTCCTATATTTTCTATATCAAAGATATATTTCTTTTCTTCTTCTGGAATTGTTCCGTCTAAATAGCGTTTGTCTTCCCATATAAGCCGCCATTTCACGTCATACCAATCATCTGTGCCTTCTAATTTATATTGAGTAGCTTCCGAACCTTCCAAAAAATAATTTGGGCAACCAACATACACATTATATTCAGGGTCATTGGTTAATTTTTGATAGACGGATTTTTCAAACCAAGGTTCATATATACCTGAAATTTGGATCTCTTCACCTGAAAAAATTTCAATATCACTATTTATTTGATTATTGTCGAAAATTAATTCAACTTTAATACTGCGAATGAAACTCCAATACACGAACTTGTTAAATGATTCAAAATTCCATTTTTTATACAAAAAAGGATAATGAGGAATATAATATTCGTTATCAAAATCAGATAGGGTTATTTTTATAAATGCTGTAAACTCATTTGCAATACATATCTTTTTTATTTCATTTTCATGTAGATTTTCGAATATCCAACCAGAATCCCTTCCGACCATTCCTAATTTTTTATATAGAGGATCATTTTCAAGCCCGCGCTCATCACCATATCTTCCAAAAATTGTAGAGTGTATATTTTCAGATATAAAATCTGAATAGACTTCTTTTTTGAACTTACTTCCTAGAAAATCTAATAAAGTTTTTTCTTCAATATCTAGAACATAGAGATACATTAATAATTCTCTCTCATGTCTAGTTAATAATTCAAACTCTTCACTAGATTTTCTTAAAGCATTCTCAAAAGCAACAGTAAATTCCTTATTGAGATAGTAAATTTTTTTTAAAAAACTATAACTTGTAATCATTTTTAAAAAATTAATTACTCTAAATCTCAGTTTTTGATCAACTTTCATTATCTATCTGCTTTATTTGAACTACTCTCTCTTGAATTAGCACGACTAGTACTTGATGTCGCATGTAATATTTGTCCCTGCTGTACTGTTTTCTTTGAAGCTTCTCGATTTAATAGGTATTCAACAGTTTCGGTTGTATCCTTAGGTAGGATTGCATCCTTCCAATTTGTATTTTGAATTTTAATAACTTTATCAATAGATCTCTTTCATAAATCAAAAAACGATCTATCACTTGCTGACTATGTGTACCGAATAATTTTAAATATTCATGCATAATTTGCGAATGAAATACATCGACTAAAATAAGCTTTCTGAAACACAGTTTAAGCGATATACAGGCATCTCATGGCCAACCTTTGATTTAATGGCTGAACAGCTAAAAATGCTTGTACCTGCTAAAGGTAAACCATCTAAGTTAAGTGTAGAAGATCAAATCCTTCTGAGCTTAAGTTATTGGCGTGAATATCGAACATTATTTCATGTCGCAACGAGTTATGGTGTGTCAGAGCCTACGGCTTCAAGAATCGTCCGCCACGTAGAGGCTTTCCTGATCAAGTCCAATCTATTTAATTTACCCAAGAGTTTGCCTGAAGGCGAAGGTATTGAGTCTGAAGATCGAAACAAATCGAAATATTTCCACGATTAATTAAATCTTTTTATTGTAATTAGGCCAGTTGGATGTCGAATAGATTTTAGGTGTGGGCTTACTCGTCTCACAATTATATTGCTAAATCAAACCTAACAAACAACTTTCTAAAACAAAGCCCACCAAATATCCTATTTCATATATTGCCAAACATCAGGGTCTACATAGCTGTCATCAATATGATAGCCTTCTAGTTTAATTTTTTCTTCCTTAAATTTACGATCTTTTTCATTGTCTCTTCTTTCATCTAAAAAGGCTTGTTTTAACTGTTCTGCTGTCATTTCATCTGAGTTAGAAATAGCATTGAAACCAGTATATCTAAAATGCTCAAAACTGTATCTCAGCATATACTGTTCTTTTTTATCATCTTTATATGTTTTAGAAAGAGATATCGCCAAATTAATATTACTATTATATAAATTAAAATACATATGGCCATTAGTCAGATCCATCATTTCTTGCCACTCTTTAAAACTTAAAATATAGCTAGGGTCAATAACCTCTCCCATGTTTTGACTCATATATTTTAAATTATCTTTTTTATCTATACGTTCCGAATAAGGTAAAAAATATTGCTTCCAGTTTTTCTCACTCATTTGCTTCATAAGTTTTACATAAGCCTGATATGCATCTTCTCTAGTCGTATATTCATTAGCATGTAAACTAGCGGTTACATCCATAATCAAAACACCATCATTGCCCATTCGTGCAATTTGCGTCCCCATTACACTAATAACATTATCAATTTCAAAGTTACTTTGTTCAGTTACAATTTTAACCTGTCCCAGTTTGGGCGGTCTCCAATCTAGTGACAAAAAATTCATCCCCGCAGGTTGGCGGTCTATTGGCGCATAACTATATTGAATAAAATCTTTTAATCCTTGCTGTCCAAAATGTAAAATAGCACTTTGTGGTGGCATGATTTCATTTCCTTTACTTTTCGTATTTGGAGTACAAGCCAATAATAGGCAACATATCGAAAATCCAAAAATTAAACTCAGATAATTTTTCATATTGAAACTTTTGTTAAAAAAATCGTTATTTTTCCGTTCATTACTACTTGGATGTATTCCAAAGAGAAAGTTTGCTTTGCTCTGACTCCACCTCGTTATTAGTTTTAATTCCTGATGTAAAAAGACACGCCTTTATCATCCAACATTAAACGGTGATATTTTTCCGCAGCCAAATTAATCTTAACTAAAGATCCGTTATAAAAAATTACTTAGGTTATACATGAGGGTGCAGCTAGTATGAGCTATTCGAATATGTAATGTCTTTTAAAACCCTCGCTAAAGTTTTTTTATTAAACTTCGATAAATACGAAAGTTTCCCCTTGAGCGATATAGTTTTATTCTTCACCATCAAAATACCAATATACTTCACCCCAATCTTGTTCAGAAAGCGTTGGTAAAATCTCACCTTTACTAAAGTGCTGACGCTCATTTGGTTGGGCTGGAGTCGTCCAATAACCTGTTTTTGGACATTTATCCCCACCTTTGATTTTAATTTTTTCTACTGAATCTTGTGTTTGTACTTTTTCTGATTGTGCTTTAGCAAAATCGACTAAATCTTTCGGATAAAATTGATGCTCTCGATAATTTGTATCATCAATATCTAATAGCCATGTCACAGCTGCCGCTTCCCATGACCAATAACCAAAATAACTGATACCTGATCTAATATCAGGTTGAGGATGTTGATCATGATAAGGTTCACGACGACTGGCTTCATACCAATCTTCTAAGTACTGCAACATCATCGCTGGACGTTTTTCAGGTGCAGCATCAAAAACTTTAATGAGCTTACGATAAGGCAAATGACGACGTGCATCATTCGGTGGTATGCCTCGATCTGTTACAAATGAAGCAACCAATCGCTCGATTAAGCCATCTTTTTCTTGTCCTTCAGGTGTTGCTTCTGTGTAGTCGATAATCGTCATAATTCGACTCATTTGATCTGCATACCCTGTCAGTAAACCAAAGCATATCAATCGTAAAGCAATATACCAATAATCTTCAGTTCCCAAGGAAATATGCCAAACATAACGTCCACCTGCATCAGGGCTTAAATTATAAAGATGACTCGTTTCAGCATATTCTTCTGTCCAATGAAGAAGATACGGGTAAAGTTCTTTTGTAAAATTTAAATCACCACCTGCTGAATATTGTAAGGACATCAAATCTAAAGCATCTCTAATTCTTTGGTGACCAGCTGCGATATATCCACTAAACTTAGAATCATTTTTATAATGACTAAATCCATCTACAACGGTATATAGTCCATTTATAAGTTCTTCAAAATTTTCATGATAATCTTGGGCATTTAAAAAATTATCTCTAAATTTTGTTTCATCATTAATCTCTAAAAATTGCCATTTTTGCCAATCTATTTCTTGATCATTTACTTGTATCGACATTCTTTTATCTCTCCAACATCTCATTGGGTAAAACAAATTCTAATTTAATCCCGTGTGCCGTAACTGTCCGTGTGCATTTGGGTTTATTTAAACCTTTACATTTTTCATGATGATCAAATTTATCGCCTGTTATAGTTACTAAACTTCGGTCATAAGGACAATGTACTGCAACAACTTTCCCTAATCTTCTTTCTGTAGAAGCCTTAAAATTGACTCTTCTCCATGTTTTAATATCACGAATTAATGAACTATGTTTCGGAATAATTTTGGATGCATCTATTTTGCTCGCAATCCATAAATGCGACATCTGCACACCATCACTCACAGTCGTCCCCACTGAACGTTTAACCTTATCATCTTGGTCTGATGCCATATAAACATCGAGACCCATTTTCAATGCCATCATGGCTGCCTTTGGTGTCATCAGTGTTCGATGACTCAGTGCATTGGTCGCTTTACTGTCTGTAATACGATACTTATGTGCTAGTCGAGCACTATGCCATACATGATCAAGTCCGTTATGACCCGTATCGTGATATTCGTACAGCACGCCATTATTATTAATTTTAGAGCGACTTTTCATGCGTTTTACATAGTAATAATCCGTAATGTGCTCACCACCTGAACCAAGTTCTTGATTCGATCTTCTTTTTCGCTGTAATTGTTGACGTCGTGTTGAAGTATTTTGACGACCTGGGCTTACATTATTTCCTCCAGTATTTCTTGATACATTGCCATTTTGCTGAGTTCGTGGGGCTGGATTTTGATTTGGTCTACTGGTTGTTGTCGCTGTTCGAGTCGTAATTGGAGCTCTAGCTGTAGTGTTAGGATAAGGAGTTGCTAGTGCCTTTTTATGGGCTGCTTGCATTTCTTTCATAACCATATCAATTTTTTGATTGGCAACTTTCTTCATTTGCTGAAGCTGAGTTACTAATGTTTTTAACTTAGCATTGCCGAGAACAGCTCGTGTCATCCAACTATCAAAAACGCCAATTAAACCATCAATAATTTTATTACTAGTTGTTTGCAGCTCTCTTGTGTATGTATTCCAATTTAAGGTTCTAAACCATTTATCTACATCACCACGTAATGTTTTGCTTGGTATTGCATCCAAAATAGCTCCCATAGCTTTACCTGAACGCAATTGTTTAAAAACAATTTTTAATCCATCACCAGCAATTGGAACAAATGCAACAAGATTAAATACCAAATCAAACCAATTCTCTTTATTATCTGGCTTTTCTGATATTTTAACGACTGAGACAATCACATTCCCGACATCAACGCCTTGACCAACAAAGGGTATACAACCTATCACAACTGCAACAATAATTTGAGCGGGACTGGAGCCACTACCATCAAGTACACCTTTAATCCATTGAGCCGCCGATTCTTCCCCTTTAGCTGTTACTCTTACAGCTTGCGTTGAACCCTTGGCTACGGCAGTATTCATTGTTTATCTCCTAGGTCTAATCTAGAAGTAGAATCATCTGTAAGTAAAATTTCTTCTAAATCATCTGCTATTGCATCATCTACATTATTTTGTTGTGGTATTAATTGTTCTTCATAATCGCTTACATGATCATCGTATTCGATATTATTCGACATGAGCATGTCTTCAATTTCATCAGGGAAATATTCATCTAATAATGCATCTAATTCTTGTTGGTTGTATTGCTCAATAAGTTGTTCAGCTTCACTAACACTCATCACTTTTTGATCTTTAAAAGGATTATCAATTTTTTCTCTATCTGGTTTCGCCTCAACACTACTAAAGCCATAGTAGACTTTAGGTTGAGTTTTATCACTAGGAATAGTGACTTTGGCATAACCTTCGGCATCTAATACACCTTCTTGAGCAGAACCATCAGCAAAAATCAGTTTAAATGGAGCTTGTGCAACAGGTTTTAAGTCATCATAAATGTATTTTAATTCCACTTTATTAGGTAATAATTTAAAGGTAGGTAAAGCTGGAAATTTTGCTGATACATTCTTTCCATTCACAAACTGATGCTGCCCTGCCTTAACCTCAAACTTACCGCCAGTCGTAGGAAATACCCCTGAAGCGTTTATTTTTAGCTGTGAACCACCTGCGGTCAGTACGATTTCTTTCGCACTGGTGATATCGACATTTGCCTCCGTCGAAATAATCTGCACACCCTTTCTAGCAATCAGATCAGCACCATCCCCTTGCGCTTGAATCTCAATCTTGCCTTTGCCTGCATACAGTCGTGCCCCTTCTTGCGCTGCAAATAAACTGATCTTTTTGCTGGCATGTCCGATGATGCTGTCTTGGGTGCTGGTGTTAATGCTTCCTTGTGCAATTTGGTTGATCTGCCCATCTGCACTGAGGTGGATGTCTTCGTTACTTTCTACGGCAATGGAGCTTGGTGAAGCCAAGAGCATGATCGCTTGTTTAAAAGCCGCGGCTTTGCTTTGGTCTTCGCTCTCTAAGTTCTTGAGGTAGCCCTGTAGGTTTTCGAGTAAGCTCAGTGGATCAGTTTGTTGGTTTTGTGCCACTTCACTCAAAGCTTTGGCGTTGTTTAAGCTACTTTCGAGTTGTTGTTTGGCTTCGCTTACATCGAGATGGTTTGCTTTGGCTTGTTCTTGTTTGTAGGTGGAGATGAGTATGCCTTCGCCTGCTCGTACTGCACCCCATTGGTCTGTTCTGAGTTCGAAACCTTCACCT
>NZ_JBWYJB010000012.1:0-95390 GCF_056784015.1 Acinetobacter sp. ANC_7655
GAAGCTAAAGAAGCTAAAGAAGCTAAAGAAGCTAAAGAAGCTAAAGAAGCTAAAGAAGCTAAAGCACAGTCTTTTGCTCAAAAAGTAACGCCTGAACCAACAGCCTATCAATGTTTTGCTGAGCAATGTCCAAGGGTGGATTTAAAAGAGATTCAAATTGATCTCAACGGAAAAGTACCAAAATTTATAACCCCTGTTGCTGTCGGTGAAATTCAAGCAAATCAATGGACTCGTTTAGGTACGGAGTTCAATGTAAATTGGACAGATCAGAATCAAAATAAAACTTCAGAAAAGCTGATATTAAATGTCTTGGACATGCAGCATATGACTTTAAAAGATGAGTTAGGTCGTATCAACCGCTATAAGATGGTAGAGGCGAAAAAGCCTGATACTGTTAAAAATTCAGATGTATTAGAAACACAATAAAAAAGCGGCTCAGCCGCTTTTTTTAATAAATTTTTTCAAAACCTTCCGGACGTGTTTTAAATCTACGGTGGAACCACATATATTGGGTTGGTGCTAAACGAAGTTGATTTTCAATAATCAAATTTGTTCGTGTCGCGTCTACAATTTCATCTTCACTTGGCATATTGTCTAACGCAGGTTCAATCAAAATATGATATTTCGGATTTGTAATATCACCTTTACGGTAGAAGTAAAGTGGAATCGCGGCAGCTTTGGTCATTTTTAATATACGGCGATGTGCAGTTACAGTGGCTGCGGGTACACCAAAAAAGGGTGCCATAACGCCTTGTTTAAGACCAAAATCTTGGTCGGGACTATACCAAATAGGTCGTCCTTCTTTTAAATGACGGATTAATCCACGCATATCATCATGGTCGATTTGATTGGTATAAATCGTGGCACGACAACGGTAGATCAGCATATCTAGCAATGGATTATTTTGCGGACGATACACGACATCTGGATCAAAATACTGGGCACATACATATCCACCTGCATCGAGTAGAGTAGAGTGTGTACCAAGTAGTAAAGCCCCACGCCCTTCTGCTTGTGCTTGTTGAATATGTTCTAAACCTTCAATCGTTACACGATCTTTAAACCATTTGGGACAATACCAAGCATTCAGTGTTTCAAAAACACCGACCATTTGATCAATAAAGACTTGGCGAGCATTTTCATAACGAAGTTCGGGCATCCATTCAGGAAAGCAGACTTCTAAATTTCTTAAAGTTGTTTCACGACGTGAACGCAAGTATTTGAAAGCTAGATTTCCCATCAGATATGCTAAACGATGCTGAATTGCCCAAGGTAATATCGCAAGGAGCATCAGAAATATAATACCAATCCAAATGCCCCAATATTTTGGCATTAAGAAAGACCACTGGAACTCTCCCGGTTGGTAGTTTTTCTGTTTACTCATATTCAAACTTGATGACAATTTAAGGTAATTCACTATATTAGCACGAACTGTTTTTTTTCGGCGAAGGCAACAATCGGATTCTTTAGAAAAACATTCTTAGATTTTTCACATGAAATGCTCATCAATATCAACATTAAGTGCCTAAAAACTTTTAACCAAAATTAGCTTGAGCAAACTTGGTGCAATTTTTGCAGAACATTTACTGAAAATGATATGAATACGAAGATGACCGTGAATGAATCAAGTATTGTTCAATGAGCCAGTCAAAAATGCACAGTATTGGTTTGCTAAATTAGAGTTAGGTTTTACCAAAGATTCAAATCGCACAATTTTGGCGCATCGTAAGCACTTTGGACCTGTTCGCGTGCAAAAGATGCTGTGGCCTGAAAAAACAGGAGTATGTCACGCCATTATTGTTCATCCACCTGCTGGAATTGCTGGTGGAGATCATCTCACCTTTGAAATGAAAACAGATCAGGATTCGCATGCTTTGGTTACCACACCTGGCGCAGGGAAGTGGTACAAAACCAATCTTAAACAAGCATTTCAACATATTCATATTCATGTCCAAGATGAGGCTATTTTCGAGTGGCTTCCTCAAGAGACGATGCTCTTTAATGGTGCGAATGCAAATTCAGAAACAATCGTACATTTGGACGCTGCTGCCAGTTTTATCGGTTGGGATATGTTGGTGATTGGACGGCAAGCACGACATGAAAATTTCTCACAGGGTGCTTACCAAAATAAATTTCAGCTTTATCAAAATCAGAAAATATTGGTTGCAGACTGTTTAAATTTTAAAGGCAATGATCGTTGGTTAAAGTCTTGTTTAGGGATGAACGGTCATGCAGTGATGGCCAGTTTTTGGGCAGTGCCTCCAGAACAATACCGGTCAAATTTCTATCTTGATCAACATATTGATCAAATTCGCGAATTAATCATGCGTATGAATATTAACGTCACATTGACGTTACTCGGTTACGTCGTGACCGCACGTTATCTCGGACATGATGTACGTGAGTGTCATGATGCATTTGCTGCAATTCGTGCAAAGCTTCGTCGTTATTGGTTTGATCTTGATGAAGAGTTCCCAAGAATTTGGCGCACATAAATTTATTCTTGTCATAGCAACCTAGTTAAGTTGTTTTAACACAAACATTTGAGCACACATCTTGCATCAATATTTAAAGATAGTGAGGAAAGCATTATGGAACTAACACCTACAGAAAAAGACAAAATGCTGATTTTTACTGCGGGGCTTGTAGCGGAAAGACGCAAGGCCCGTGGTTTAAAGCTGAATTATCCAGAAGCAGTGGCTTACATTTCTGCCGCATTATTAGAAGGTGCACGTGATGGAATGAGTGTGAGTGACCTCATGCATTTTGGAACAACATTGCTAAAACGGGATGAAGTAATGGAAGGGGTAGCTGAAATGATCGCAGAGGTCCAAGTGGAAGCGACATTTCCT
The DNA here is from genome assembly GCF_056784015.1 of Acinetobacter sp. ANC_7655. Lineage (NCBI taxonomy): Bacteria > Pseudomonadati > Pseudomonadota > Gammaproteobacteria > Moraxellales > Moraxellaceae > Acinetobacter > Acinetobacter sp. ANC_7655. Next base: position 2,853 of record NZ_JBWYJB010000012.1, read on the forward strand.
GATGGTTCAAAACTGGTCACTGTACATCAACCGATTGTTTGATGTCTGAGAGGGAAAATTAAATATGATTCCAGGTGAAATCATTACGTCCGATACAGACATTGAAATGAATGTCGGACGGGCAACGCTCAAAATGACGGTAGCAAATGCAGGGGATCGACCGATTCAGGTTGGGTCACATTATCACTTTGCTGAAGCGAATGATGCGTTGCAGTTTGATCGTGAGTTAGCACGAGGATATCGACTGAATATTGCGGCAGGTACAGCGGTGCGTTTTGAGCCAGGACAGAGTCGAGATATTGAACTTGTTGCACTCGCAGGTAAGCGTGAGGTGTATGGCTTTGCGGGTCGTGTTATGGGTAAGTTGGATTAAGGGAAAATAATAATGAAAATGTCACGCCGTGCTTATGCGGAAATGTTTGGTCCAACGGTAGGTGATCGAGTTCGTCTCGCGGATACTGAGCTGTTTATTGAAGTTGAGCAAGACCTCACTACCTATGGTGAGGAAGTGAAGTTTGGCGGTGGTAAAGTGATTCGTGATGGCATGGGACAATCACAACTGTTGGCTGAAGATGTTGCGGATACGGTCATTACCAATGCGCTGATTGTGGATTGGTGGGGTATTGTCAAAGCTGATGTCGGTTTAAAGAGCGGTCGCATTTGGAAAATTGGGAAAGCGGGAAATCCAGATATTCAGCCCGATATCACCATTCCACTTGGTGCAGCGACGGAAGTGATCGCTGGTGAAGGACAGATTCTCACCGCAGGCGGTGTCGATACGCATATTCATTGGATTTGCCCGCAGCAAGTTGAAACCGCACTGATGTCCGGTGTGACCACCATGATTGGTGGTGGTACAGGCCCTGCGGCAGGGACTTCTGCAACAACAGTGACACCGGGGCCTTGGCATATTGGGACAATGCTTCAAGCCATAGATGATTTACCGATGAATATTGGTCTACTCGGTAAGGGAAACCTAAGTCAGCCCGACCCAATTCGTGAGCAAATTCGTGCAGGGGTAGTAGGTTTAAAGCTACATGAAGATTGGGGTTCAACCCCTGCAGCGATTGATACGTGTCTGACCGTTGCCGATGAGTTTGATGTCCAAGTGGCGATTCATACCGATACCTTAAATGAAAGTGGTTTCTTGGAAGAAACCCTCGCTGCATTTAAAAATCGTACCATTCACACCTACCATACCGAAGGCGCAGGCGGTGGACATGCCCCTGATATTTTAAAAGCCATTGGTCAGCCGAATGTGTTGCCATCTTCTACCAATCCAACTCGTCCTTATACCATCAATACCATTGATGAGCATTTGGATATGCTGATGGTTTGTCACCATTTAGACCCTGCGATTTCTGAAGATGTGGCATTTGCGGAAAGTCGTATTCGCCGTGAAACCATTGCTGCAGAAGATATTTTGCAGGACTTGGGGGCGATTGCCATGATGTCATCAGACTCGCAAGCGATGGGGCGTGTCGGTGAAGTGGTGATTCGTACGTGGCAAACCGCGCATAAAATGAAAGTGCAGCGTGGACCTTTAGAGGGTGACAATGCGACACATGATAATAATCGTGTAAAACGTTATATCGCTAAATATACAATTAACCCTGCAATTACGCATGGTTTAAGCCATGAAATTGGTTCGGTGGAAGTAGGTAAACTTGCTGACTTGGTACTGTGGAAGCCTGCATTTTTTGGGGTAAAACCGTCGATGATTATTAAAGGCGGGATGATTGCGGCTGCGCCGATGGGAGACATTAATGCGTCTATTCCAACGCCACAGCCTGTGCATTATCGTCCGATGTTTGGGGCAAATGCCCGTGGTGTGCATAACACCTGTATTACCTTTTTGTCGCAAGTCGCGATTGAAGCAGGCGTGCATGAAAAGCTCGGACTGAAAAAGTTGATCAGTCCATGTAAAGGTACACGCGATATTCAGAAGAAAGATATGAAACTGAATACCTACTGTCCTGTGATGGAGGTTGATCCTGAAATTTATGAAGTGCGAGCAGATGGGAAGTTGCTGACTTGTGAGCCTGCGGAAGTATTGCCCATGGCGCAGAGGTATTTCTTGTTTTGATGATTAAAGGATGTGGTTTCTCCTCCCTTTTTAAAGGGAGGTGGGGAGGGATTTTACCTCTCCTAAAAGGAGAGGGTAATTTCCATAAAATGATTTTGTGAACTTTCTCAGCATTTTTAAGATTGAAGTCAGTATCTCTAGAAAATGAAGTAATATATAATTGTTATAGGAAACATTAATATACTAAAAATATGGTTGATAAAAGTAAAAGTGATGTTGCAAATAATGAATTACAAGATTCTCAATTAATTTGTGGTAAAGATATAAAGCTACTAGTTAAAGCGATTGTAATTCTTATTCTATGTTCAATTATTGGTTGGAAAATACTTACATTTGATACAACTAAGATTGTAGTTGACTTCGCAACCCTAATTTCAGTTGTCTTAGCATTGTTCTCTATCGGTTTAGCAGTAGCGTTTTACCATATGGCTAACTTATCAAATCAAAAGTTTTACTCCGATAGTTTTGCTTTCACTAAAGATATTGCAGAGTCATTAGCTAAGATTGATAGTGGGTTTGGTGAAAAACTAAATAGCATTGATTCAAATTATAGAAGTATGAAGGAAGAGTATAAAAGTTATGCATTAGGTAATGTTAGTAAAGGATTAGAACAACAAGACCGTATAGATGAAAAAGAAGAAAATGTTAAGTCTGCAAGAGATGAGCAAAAGAAATTAATAGATGAACTTATTGAGAAAGCAAATTTAGGTGAACAAGAAAGTAATAAATTTAAAGAGCTTCTTATTAAAAAAGAGAAAGAAATCAATGAGGCCCAACATGAAATAGCGCAATTAAGCTCAAGATTAAATCGGTATAAAAATTCTGTAATGGAGGTACCTAGAAAGTTTGAACTATATTTTAAAGATAAATTTCCTAAGCAAGAGGTTGGTTTGTGGAAGGAATTATCTGTAATGGAGTTACAAACCAGATTTAAAGAATTACTAAAAATGCGTAACTTTCATCCAGATTATATTGAGGATTTAAAGTCTTATAATCTTTTAACTGATCAAGAAATGTTGACTAGACAAGGCGTTAGACTCTTAAGAGCTTGGTTGAGAAATATTGATAATTAACTGTACCAAGAAAACTCATAATTGGTATAAAAATACTTACTTTTGAAGCATGAAATGACAGATATGTTGATACATATTTTGAATATACGTTAATTAAAAAATTAACGATTGGCTAAAACTATACAATTTTAGCTCAAAGTACACAGATGATCAGAAATAAGTTATTTAAAGTCTTACAGGAAGTCTAAATGAGCTCATTTTGGACTAATTTGTTAAGTTCCTTCTTCAAAGAGTTTAAAAAGGCCAAACAGAAAAATTCAAACTCCAACATTGGTGTTGCAGTCGATCAAGATTCATCACATCAAAACTATGGTTTTGCCTCAGATAAAATCACTCGACTCAGCCCCGCAGGGATTGATCTCATTCGTCACTTTGAAGGCTTAAAGCTAGAAGCCTATTATGATCAAGCAGGGGTCTGTACCATTGGTTATGGCACCACGGTTTACCCACATGGACAGCCTGTGCAGATTAGTGATCAATGCACCATTGAACAAGCCAAACGCTATATGCATCATGACCTAGCACGCTTTGAAAAAGCCGTAAGTTCATCCGTCAACGTACCCCTGACACAAAACCAGTTTGATGCATTGGTATCATTGACCTACAACATTGGTACAGGTGCTTTTAAAAATTCAACCTTACTCAAATTACTCAATCAGGGTGATTACGTGGGAGCAAGTCAGCAGTTTGATGTCTGGATTAAAGCAGGCGGTCAGACGGTACAAGGGTTGGTCAATCGTCGGGCGATTGAGAAAGCATATTTTCTAAAATAAATCCTACAGAAAATATGATCTCATCATCTATATCAAACCGAATACCAACACAACTGTATCCGCATAAATAGACATGTTTAAAAATGTGACTTTGAGCAAATAATTGATGCTCTTACTCTCAGAGTTAAAGAAAAATAATGAGTTTAGATGTTTCAAAATATGTCATTTCGATCTTATTTTAGATCAATAAGTAGGGGTTTTCCCTTATTGGCTTTCAGTTTATTACTTATCACAAATTGCCAAAATCACTATTCCACCTAGAAAAATCCGTTAGCTTAAGCAGATTAATCCCTAAAACACCCTAGATTCATCCTTATATTTCCCTGCCTCCTTTCAAGACTAGATTAAGACATGCGCTAGACGATTTAGAACATCGCCAGCAAGGAATTTAGCAACGAGGGGGATGAGGTAAATGGTAAGGAAATATCTAACTTCTGTGGCATTGACCACATGTCTTTTCAGTAGCGCAAGTTTAGCGCTTGCCGCTGAAAATGGCGGAAGTGCTTATCCTGATGGGACGGAGAGTTTTTTTGGTGGCGCAATGCCGCCACCTGGGATGTATCTCGTCAGTTATAACCAATACTACAACGCAGATAAATTTAAAAATGATCATCCAGTATTTGATGATTTTAAAATTGATACTTTTGCCACAGTTGCTCGTGGTGTCTATGTCAGTGACAAAACATTTTTAGGCGCGACATGGGGCATGCATGCATTCCTTGTATATGCCCATGCAGATCTTACATTAGGTGGTCGTCAAGATGATCACATGTCAATGGGTGATCTCATTATCGATCCATTCTTATTGGGTTGGCATAAAGGGGATTGGCATGTGGCGACAGGTGTCGACTTTTATATTCCAATTGGCTCTTACAACAAAAATAGACTCGCAAATATTGGGCGTAATTATTACACCATTCAACCGATTATCTCGACCACATACTTAAATAAACAAGGTATCGAAGTCAGTACCAAGTGGATGTATGACATCAATTTCGAGAATAAAGATACCAAATACGAGTCGGGTAATGCTTTGCATGTCGATTACTTAGTCGCGAAACACATGGGACCTTTGGCGGTTGGTGTTGGTGGTTACGTACATCGTCAGCTTGAAGGTGACTCAGGTGAAGGTGCCGTTTTAGGTGATTTTAAAGCTAAAGCAGCCAGCGTAGGACCACAGGTTCGCTATCAATTCCCTAAAGGATATGCAATCGCAGCGAAATATCAAAAAGAATTTGATGTTGAAAACCGACCAGAAGGGCAGAAGTTCGCAATTGATATCACCATTCCATTTTAAAACATTGTTACCCAAACATTAGAGCAAGCATATAGAGGTAAGGCCATGAAAATTGAGAATCAAGAATATGCAGCAGGCAATGCTGGAGCTGTCGATTATTTAGTGGTGAATGAGTTTTCAGGCGGTATCGTCGGACCGAGCCAACGTATGCTTGGCCCTTTAAAAAATGGTGGAACGTTAAAAACAGGCACACCGCCTGGCTGTTGGGGTCCAATGATTACACCTGCATTCCAAGGTGGTCATGAAGTGACACTCCCTGTCTTTATTGAAGGTGCAGAGGTAGGTGATGCTGTCGCTTTAAAGATTAAGGATATGCATGTCACTTCTACAGCAACCTCATCGGGTGTGATGCAATTTGTTGAAGGGCGTTATAAAGGCGATCCGTTTGTTGCGAAATACTGTGAAGCATGTGGTACAGAGCAACCAGCAAGTTATGTAGAAGGAATTGGTGAAGATGCGATTCACTGTAAAAACTGTGGGGCAGAAGTAAGTGCTTTTCGCTTTTCACATGGTTATGTGATTGTGTTGGATGAAGAAAACAAAGTGAGCTTGACGGTCAATCAAGAGATTGCCAACAAGTTAGCAGGCAATGCCAATGAGCTTTCTGCACTGCCTGAACATGCAGCGCAACATTCAATCTTGTCGCTTGCACGTGCTGATATGCCAGGGGTTGCTGCGCATATGCGTCCATTCCTCGGAAATATTGGTACGACACCTTCACGTGACTTACCAGACTCTCACAACTGCCACGACTTTGGTCAGTATTTGATTGATGCACCGCATAAATTCGGGATGACTGAAGAAGAACTTATCGCAGCCAAAACAGACGGTCACATGGATACCAATTCGATTCGTCCAGGCTGTATTTTGATTTGTCCTGTGAAAGTACCAGGTGCAGGTGTTTACATGGGGGATATGCATGCGCAACAAGGTAATGGTGAAATTGCAGGACATGCCACGGACGTTTCAGGCGAAACAGAATTACAAGTGGAAGTGATTAAAGGCTTAACCATTGATGGTCCAATTTTGCTTCAAGCACCAGATGACTTACCACCAATGGCACGTCCATTTACCAAGGAAGAGCGTGAAAAAGTGAAAGCTTTAGGTGCACGTTGGGGACAAACTGAAATTGAGGAAAGTGGTCCAATCACATTTATGGGAACAGGTAAGAACCTCAATGATGCAACGGACAATGCTTTAAATCGAGCGGCAAAAGTCACAGGTTTAAGTGTGGATGAGGTCATGAACCGTTGCACCATCACAGGCTCAATCGAGATTAGCCGTTTACCAGGAATGGTACGTGCAACCTTCTTATGCCCAATGCCAATTTTAGAAAAACTGGGGATCGCAAACTTAGTTCGCGAACATTACCAACTTTAATTCATCACGTGATCGGCGTTTGATTGGCGTGTTTCAAACGCTGTTCGTAAATAAGCATGAAATTTACTGAACTTAAAACTTAGAAACGAAAACTTGAACAGGAATGTCATATGAACAGTAATGCAAAACTTCGTTGGGGCGATATCTATCCAGAACTTGGTATTGAGCCTATACCAACCGAACCATGTATTTCGCCAGAAATCTATCAGGAAGAAATTGAAAAAGTTTTCTCAAAAGTTTGGCTGAAAGTGGGTCGTGTAGAAGAGATACCAAAGCAAGGTGACTACAAAGTTAAACGCTTAGATTTTGCTAAAACCTCAGTCATTTTAATGCATGGTAAAGATGGTGAAATCCGTGGATTCCACAATATTTGTTCACACCGTGGTAACAAAGTTGTGGTGGAAACAGGCAATGAAACCTTTGGTTCTAATAAAGCAGCAGTCGTAACGTGTCGTTTCCACGGTTGGGTTTACGATGCTAAAGGTGATTTGGTCAGCGTACCTGAAGAAGAAAAATTCACATCTTGCTTTGACAAAGGTCATAACGGTTTAGCACCAATACGCACCGAAGTGTGGGAAGGTTTTATTTTCATCAATTTGGATAATGATGGCACTCAATCGGTAGAAGAATTCTTAGGCGGTATGGGACAGCATTTAGGCGGTTATCCATTCCATGAAATGGAAGAATGCTTTGCCTATAACACAGTTCTGAACTGTAACTGGAAAGTCGCACATGACGCATTTGCTGAAGCGTATCACGTGGCGACCATTCATGCAGGCTCTTTCCCGAATGTATTCGCATCAGGTTTACAAGAAGTGCAATTGTTTGGTGATCATCGTACTTGCGCTGTGTGCTTAACCAAAAACGCCAATCCAAAACCAGCGGCTGCATTGTCAGGTGAGATCACTGGCGCATCATTGGTGAATCACTATGAACGTGTTCAGCTACCTAAATCAGTCAATCCAAATGATCGTGATGACTTCTCGTTTGAATTATCTGTCATTTTCCCAAATATCTTGGTGCATGTGACTGAAGGTGTATGGTTCACCCATCAGTTCTGGCCGGTCGGTCATAACCAAACCCGTTGGGAGGGTCGCTATTACCTGCCTAAAGCGAAAACCTATTCAGAGCGTTGGGCGCAAGAGTTTGCACAAGTATTACAACGTAATGCGTGGTTAGAAGATACCGCCACCATGGAAGATACCCAAGAAGCACTTGAGTCTCGAGCGAAAAAAGTGATGCATCTACAAGACGAAGAAATCTTGATTCGTCACGGTTACCACGTTCTTGAACAATACCTAAATCGCGCATAAGGAGAATGCACATGTCAAACATCATTTCACAATTGCCTGCTGACTTTGCAAGCTTAGAACCTTTTGTCGCGAAATGGGCTTTAGGAACGGGTAAGCAACGCCATGAAGCGCGTTTGAACTCAACCAAAGAAGAATTGCAAGCATTTTACGATGCTATTTTGCCCGAAATGCGCAAGCTACTTGCCGCACTCGATCAATATGTCCTAGGGACCTTACCTGAAGAGCTTCATAAGTTGTATTGGTTAAGTCTCAGCTTTGCTGAAGTTGCACCACACATCGAGCTTTATAAGGGTTCAGTTGGCGTACCGTATGCATTTGCGGAGAACCGTTTCGTTTATGAAACTGGTGATGTAGTTAACGTTTAAAAGGATCTCGAAGATGAGCCAGCACAATCTAGAACAGCGTTTGCACTATCTGGAGACCTGCGAGGCGATTCGTAGCCTGATCGGTCGTTATGCAACAGCGGCTGATCAGCGCAACAATTCAGCCATTTTACAGCATGTATTTCATGAGGATGCCATATGGTGTGCAAATGGTTTTGGAGAATATCAAGGACGCCAAAATATCTTGAATGCATTGTCAGAGATTGCAGAAGCACAAGTGCTTTGGAGCTTACATATCATGGCGATGCCAGATATTGAAGTCATTGATCAAAATCATGCAAACGCGTCATGGATGCTTTGGGAAGTCTGTAATCTGGCAGATTCATCAACACAACAAAACCAACCAACAACCTGTTGTTTAGGTGGTTTTTATAAAACGGAAGTACGTCGGAATCAATGGGGTGAATGGAAATTTGAACGCGTCGAACTGAATCTGACCTTCAATCAACCTTATCCGAACACAGCAATATAGGCACTGAATCAATACGGCCTAAGGGGAATTCAAGATGAGAAAAATCGCAATTATCGGTGGTGGACAAGCAGGTTTATTACTGGCGTTCTCGCTACTCGAAAACAAATATGATGTCACTTTATATGTAGATCGCCCTGCGGATGAGTTGTTACATGGTCGTATGGTCAGTACCACAATGTTTTTTGAAGGAACTTTAGAGTTAGAGCGCAGATTGGGCTTAAATTTTTGGGATGGGAAAGCGCATCGTGGTCAAGCATTGCATGTCGATTTTCGTGCACCAAACGGCGATATCATGTTACCTGTGACAGGTTTTTTACATGATAATGACGGTATTGCCATGGACCAACGAACCAAATATCACCGTTGGTTAGAAGAATATCCACGCCGTGGTGGCAAGCTCATCATTCAAAATGTCAGTCCAGAAGATTTGGAAGTAATCACTGCTGAAAATGATTTGACGATTTTGGCGGCAGGTAAGGGCAATATCACAAGCCTATTCAAACGCAATGAAACACGTTCAGTGCATCAAACACCGCCACGTAAATTGGCTGCTGCACTCGTCGTAGGTGATGATTTGTGTGGTCCAAATAGTTGGCAAGGTCAACCCTCACAGACCTTACATTTCAACTTCGTGGCAGGTGCAGGTGAATACTTCAGTATGCCATTCTACAGCCACACACATGGCCCATGTCGTAGCTTCCTTTTTGAGTGTATGCCGAATGGACCCATGGATATCTTCGATGATGTCACCAATGGCGAAGAAATGGTCCAACGCATGAAAGAAGCAGTTGCCAAAGTTACGCCTGACCAAAGTTTTCGTATGGTCGACAATATGGAATTAAGCGATCCAAATGCATGGTTGAAAGGTGCATTCCGTCCAGAAGTCCGTGACCCTGTTGCAACCTTAGACAACGGCGCGAAAATCTGGGGCATTGGGGATACTGTGATTGTCAATGATCCAATCGCTGGTCAAGGTGCGAACAATGCAACTCGAATGGTAGAACACTATCTTGAGGCAATTTTAGCGCGTGGTGATCACGCGTTTAGCGCAGATTGGATGTCGGAAGTCTTTGAACAATTCTGGGAGAAATCAGGTCGATATACTACAGAATTCACTAACTTGCTATTAAATCCACCAAGCGAGAGCTTATTGCAAGTGTTAGGTGCAGCATCACAAAACCAAGCGATTGCGGATGACTTTATGGGGCATTTCAACAATCCATGTGGTTTCTGGCCAGCGGTAGATGGTGAAGCTGGGGCAAAAGAATACTTGTCACGAAAGGAGTTTCAACATGCAGCTGCCTGAATTACTTTGGCAGGATGTTGATCTAGCGGAAGCGAAATCGCTCCGTCAGGCTTTTGGCGGCTTTGCCACTGGCGTCGCAATCGTCACTTGCCTAGATCAAGATCAACAACCTGTAGGGTTGACGATTAATTCCTTTAGTTCAGTGTCTTTAGATCCTGCATTGGTGTTATGGAGCTTAGTCAATCACTCTCCGAGTCGATCTATTTTTGAAAGTGCTGAATACTTCGCCATTAATATTTTAGGTGCACATCAGCAGGAAGTAGGTTTGAACTTTGCTAAGCCGATTGCGGATAAGTTCCAACATGGCACGTGGACTATTCAAGATTGCAAAGCACCTATTTTAGAAGGTTGTGTGGTGCAGTTTGTTTGCAAACGTGAACAACAAATTGAAGCAGGCGATCATCAAATTTTCTTAGGAAAAATTGAGCAATGTCGTCACAGTAACCAACGTCCACTGTTGTTCTGCAAAGGTCAATTTAATGAATGGCCTGAGTACAAGGAGGTTTCATGACAGACTTAAATGGCAAAGTGGTCCTGGTGACAGGTGGTGCAACGCACATTGGTCAAGCCGTGGTGCAAGAATTAAAAAGCTTAGGTGCACAAGTCATTGTTGCCGACATTAATCAAACGCAAGGTCAGCAAGTGGCAGACGCAACCCAAGCGCAATATGAATTTTTAGATCTCGCTAATGATGACAGTATTCGCACATTAAGTGCCAAATTAACACAGTTAGATATTTTGGTGAATTTGGCGTGTTTGTATGAAGATCATGGATCTGCCTCAACACGTCAAGATTGGCAAAATACTTTTAATGTGACCGTGTTTGGTCATGCAGCACTGGTCCAGGCATGTCGACCTTTGCTGCAGGCCAGCGTTGATGGTGCAGTGATCAATATTAGCAGTGTCAGTGCACGCATTGCACAAAAAGAACGCTGGGTCTATCCAGCGTCTAAAGCAACTTTAGAGCAACTCACACAAAGCATGGCACTGGATCTAGCGCAAGATGGTATTCGTGTACATGCACTCTCATTAGGTTGGACTTGGTCAGTACCAATGCAAATGATCTCTGGCGGAGACCGTACCAAGACGGACCGCGTGGCAGGACGTTTCCATGTGTTAGGGCGTATTGCGGATGCAGAGGAAGTCGCACAAGCATTAAGTTTGTTGTGTAGCCCGAAATCAAAATTACTGACAGGCAGTGTGATTCATGCCGATGGTGGTTATCACATTCTAGGTCCTGAAGCCACAGATTCACCCATAGAGGAGTTAAGCCAATGAACATTAAAATGACCAATGTTGCTGAGAAATTTTTGTGTTCAACCTCTGATGTGGAACAGGGTGAGGGACTACAAGTCATCATTGACGGTTATCCGCCATTGGCAGTATTTCATTTAGAAGATGGCGAGTTCTATGTCACCGATGATACCTGTACACATGGTGATGCATCATTGGCAGATGGTGAAATTGATGGCTGTGAAGTGGAGTGCCCATTTCATGCAGGTGCATTCGATATCAAAACAGGTGAACCTTGTGGGGCGCCATGTACAATTCCACTGAAAACCTATCAATCCATCGTGCGTGAAGACAAAGTCTATTTGGTGGAGTGATGCCGATGTATAAAATTCAAATCGAAGGTCAGGGCACATTCAACTGCGCAGCGGATGATGTATTGCTCCGTGGTGGCTTACGTGAAGGGCTAGGCATTCCTTACGAATGTAATGCGGGTGGTTGCGGAACGTGTAAAATCGATGTCCTGTCAGGCGAAGTGGAAAATTTATGGGCAGATGCACCTGGATTAAGCGATCGTGATAAACGTAAAGGTCGGTTACTGGCGTGTCAATGTCGTCCTAAATCGGATTGCGTGATTAAGCTTCGTTTAGATGAAAAATGCGTACCCAAAGTGATTCCAAAATTACAAAAAGTGAAGCTTAAACATGTGCAATTGGTGACTCATGATATTTTGGAAGTGCATTTGCAATCCGATGAACCTGCACAATTTATCCCAGGACAATATGCCTTAGTTTGGGTGAATCAAGAGTTACTTCGTGCCTATTCGATGTCCAATCTGCCGAATGACAACGGTTTATGGGTCTTCCAAATCCGCCGTGTTCCTGATGGTAAGATGACCAATGTACTGTTTGATGAACAGTTGCGTGAACAAGCAGAAATACAAATTGATGGTCCATACGGTTTAGCACATTTACAAGAACAACCTCGTCCGATTGTCTGTGTGGCAGGCGGTTCAGGTCTTGCCCCCATGTTAGCGATTGCACGTGGTGTTGCAGTCAATCCACATTTGAAAAATCACAAAGTCTGGTTTTTCCATGGTGGACGTGAACAGCGTGATTTGTTCACTGAAAATCAATTACGTGACTGGACAGAATTAGGGGAACGCCTCAATTATGTACCTGCAACCTCCTCTGAATTCATTGAAGGTATCCGTTCAGGCTTTATTCATGATGTCATTCAAGATGTATTAGGTGAACAATTGATTGAGCATGAAATCTATTGTGCAGGTCCACCACCGATGGTGAAATCAATTGAACAAATGGCTCACCAAGCTGGTATTCCACAACAACAAATTCATTTTGATCGTTTTTTTTAATCGAACATATCATCTTTCTCCCGCTCAGGCGATGGTTAACCCATCGCCGGTACTGAGCGATCACGACACATCAAGACCATATTGACGATCTGTGCGATAGATTCAGTTCCTAACTTCTGACGAATATGAGTGCGGTGAATTTCTACTGTTTTATGGCTGATATTCAACATTTGTGCAATATGTTTACTCGAAAGTCCATCGACCAATAAATTGATAATCTCACTTTCTCTTGGTGATAAAGATTTCAATTTAATCATCTGTTCTTGACGTTTTTCTTCTTCGATAAAATCTTGTTCAGCAAGTTGTAGACAGGCTTGGATTTGATTAAGCATATGTTGTGGATTAAAAGGTTTTTCTAAAAAATCAAATGCTCCAGCTTTCATCGCGTTGACCGACATTGGAATGTCGCCGTGGCCAGTCATGAAAATGATCGGCATACGGGTTTTTTGTTGGTTCAATTGTTGTTGTAATTGCAAGCCACTCATTCCTCGCATACGAATGTCAAGAATCAAACATGCAGGCGTTTGCGGGCGCTGATAATTCAGGAATTCAGTAGCACTATTGAATGTTTTGGTTTCGAGTTGCACGGAATCGAGCAACCATGTGAGTGAATTACAAATGTCTTGATCATCATCTATCACATACACAATGGGCTCGGGAACATGAGAATTGGTTAAATACATTTTGTACGCTCCTGTGCTGCCAGAGAGATATTAAAAATAGCGCCGGACTCACCTTCACAGACCCATAAATAACCATGATGGTTTTCAATGATGCTTCGAGACAGAGTTAAGCCAATACCCATGCTGTTGTTTTTACTTGAATAGAAAGATTCAAAAATTTGTTCTGGATTTTGCCCTTCGAGTCCAGGCCCATTATCTGCAATTGCAATTCGAGCATGTTGGTTATGTTGCCAAGTGCGGATATAAATGTCCCTTTCACCCTCAGGGTTAGTTTGTAGAGCATCGACCGCATTGAAGACGAGATTGATAATGACTTGGCTAAAGAGCGTTTCATCTGCTGATATAAAAATAGGCGAAACACTTAATTCATAATGGATGGTACATCCACCTTGATCTGCTTTAAGCTTAATCAAAGGATGTAACTCTTGAATAAGATGACTCACAGAATGAATCTGGAAATTCGCTTCGCCTTTACGTAAAAAGCTTCTCATGCTGTGAATAATGCCATTGACGCGATGTGTTTGATTTAAAGCAGCATTGAGGGCATCAAGAGTCTCTTGTGTGTTGGCTAAACCGTTTTGAATGCGAATAATACTACCTCCAACGTAATTGTTGAGTGCAGCCAGTGGTTGATTTAATTCGTGGGCGAGCGCTGTAGCCAGTTCGCCCATCGTTTTGCAACGTGACATATGACCAAGTTGCTTTTCACGAGCACGTGCTTTTTCTTCAGCCTCAATACGCTCAGTGATATCACGATAATTCACCAATACTCCCTGAATATCAGGGTGATCTAATAAGTTACGATAGGTTGCCTCGTGGTGTCGCCATTTTCCATTGTGGTGCAAGATTTTGTAATGAATCACACCAACTGCACGTTGTTCTGTTTTCTTAAATAGAAGCTGTCTGACTTTAATACGATCATCAGGATGAATTGCAGTTAAAACATTCTTATTGAGTACAAAGCGATCCCGATAACCAAGAATACCTTGTAATGATGGGCTGGCATAAAGTAGTTTGCCTTGTAAGTCGAGAATAGCAATTCCATCTCCAGAATGCTCAAGCAGCATTTTGAAATATTGATCTTTAGACTGTAGAGCATATTGATACTTTTTGATTTCGCTGATGTTACGTACTAGAGCGAGAAGCTTTGGTTTATTTTCAATCTCAACTTTTTTAAGACATACTTCAACTGGGATATGACGTTGGTCTTGAGACTCTATTAACCATTCAAATGTGATTGCTTCGTCTTTTGTAGTGGCGGCCTGTTGAACTTTTCGGAGTGCATGATGCAAATCAAAACCATGTTGAAAAGCACTGATCTTTTCAACGTTCATTTGTGTCAATTCAGATTTACTATATCCAGTAAGTTCTACAGCGGCTTCATTGGCATCCATAAATTGGACACTGCCAATATCATGTACAAAAATTGCATCGCCCGCTTTATCAAAAATAGTTTGATAATAGTGTAAGCTGGTCATTGTAGGTCCTTACCTGAGATGGCTTCCGGCTATCGGGTATAGGGTGAAATATCGTCACTGATAAATCATTTTTTTTATAAGTAAATACTGCATTAAGGGGCAGCATCTTGCAATTAGACTTAGGGTCTAATTACATACTTTTAACATATAAAAATATTCATGTGAAAAATTTATCAGTGATCTCAATCTTATGCAATTTAGATACCATGTTACTTCAACTGATTTAGGTGACAGTTACACGAGGAATGTTAGCTCAAAAAATATCATCTTTTTATCTAACGAATAAAATCAAACTTTATGCTATCTACATACAATCCTTTTTTGATTAGTCATTACACTGGATGAGGCATAGAATAAAACCCGTCAGTCCTACTCATTAAAGTGATATTTTTATGGCGTTCAGTTGGATTCTCTTTACCCTCATGGCTGCTTTTATGCAGGCATGGCGCAATGCTTTTCAAAAACAACTGAGTACCACTGTCGATGTATGGGGCGTGACCCTTGCACGCTTTATCTTCGCCTTGCCTTTTGCATTGATTTATTTGAGTAGCCTTTATCACTTTTCACCGGTAACAGCGACTGTTCAATTTACGACAAAATATTGGGTTTATATTTTTATCGCAGGCATTAGCCAAATTTTAGCGACTGCGTTAATGGTGCAGTTGTTTAAGCAAAAAAACTATGCCATTGGCGTGGGACTGGCTAAAAGTGAAGCGATCTTAGCTGCAATCATTGGCGTTGCTTTTCTCTCTGATCATTTGTCATGGTTGGCATGGTTTGGGGTGTTACTGGGTGGTTTTGCTGTGTTTCTGTTGAGTCGGGGACATGGTTTTACTGGATTTTCACCCAAAACACTGATGATTGGCATCGGAAGTGGTTTGTGTTTTGCTATCACTTCACTATTGGTCAGAGAGGCCAGTCTTGAACTAACAATGTTGCCAACAATTCATCGCGCTGCATGGGTATTACTGTCGGTGATTGGCTTACAATGTTTGAGTATGCTTTTGTATCTCAGTTTATTCAGTCATCAAACGTTGCTGGCGATGTGGCAACGTCTAGGACTGACCTTTAAAGTCAGTGTATGTAGTTTTATGGCATCTCTCGGATGGTTTACTGCCATGAGTATGATGAGTGTCCCAGTGGTGAAAACACTTGGTCAAATTGAAATCTTATTTAGTTTGTTGATCTCCGCTTATTTCTTTAAAGAAAAGCTAGCGAAAGCCGAACATTGGGGATTAGCCTTAGTTGTGATAGCGGCAATCTTGGTGATCTGGGCTTAAACATTTTTATAGATCATTGAATATTCTTTAATAAGAAGAAGGGGATGCACCAATAGATTTCATGTTGGCATGAATAATGCTTAATTTTGATGCGTAAATGGATTGATGTTGAACAAGACATTTCGCGAGTTGAAATTAAAGCAAAGTATTCAAGCGACAATAGGAAAGGCATGAAAATCTATACTCAAAGAATAGAAGCAGTGACAGAAGATCAAGCTTTCGAAACTGTGCAACTCAACTTTGATACACGACAAAAGAGCCGTTTTCGTGCAACTTTAGTTTCAGGGTGCGATATTGGTGCAGATTTACCGCGCACAGGTATTCTTCGCGGCGGATCATTTATTGCAACTGAATCAGGTGACTTACTGCGGGTGGACGCATTGCCCGAACGCCTGATGTGTGTTCAAGCTTCTTCTGAATTTGAGCTTTTGAAAGCAGCCTATCATTTAGGGAATCGTCATGTCCCTCTTATGCTCACGCCTAGTGCACTATATTTTGAACCTGATCATGTCTTAGCCGAAATGGTCGAAGGATTGGGTTTAATGGTCACGGAAGTGGATCATCCATTTGAGCCAGAAAGTGGTGCTTATGCTCAGCATGCACATGATCATCGTCTAAGCCCAATCAAAGCGATTCATGCTCATGCGCATCACTAATGCAGCTCACTTACTCAAACTGTTAACTTTGTCCTCTACAGCTTTGCCTGTAGGCGCTTATTGCTATTCGCAAGGTGTTGAAAGTGCGATCGATCAAGGTTTGATCCATGATGAGCAATCCAGTATTGCGTACTTCGAAGAAGTTCTGGAAATGCTTTTGGTTCGTTTTGAGCTACCTGTATTGAAGCGTTTGATGCAGGCCCATGATAATGAACAGCAGTTTAATCATTGGGCACAGTTGTATCGAGCCAGTCGTGAAAGTCGTGAGTTATTGGCTGAATCGCAGCAGTTGGCATTTTCCTTGAACGCATGGATTAAAGATGTATTGAAAATGCCCGTTACGGTCAAAAAACAACTTGGATTTGTACCCGTATATGCTCAGTTATGTGGGCGATTGGATCTGAATATCGAAGATGTTTTAACGGCGTATACGTTTACTGTTTTAGAAAACCAAGTACTTGGCGCAGTCAAAACTGTGCCGCTCGGTCAGATGAGTGGTCAACGAATTTTGTGGCATTTACATGGCTTAGTCCCAGACGCCATAACGCATGCAATGTGTATAGAAGACCATCAACTCAGCAGTGCCTTACCTCAATATGCCATGCTCAGCATGTCGCATGAAACACAATATTCACGCTTATTTAGATCTTAAGAAAAACATAAGGAATAAATGATGTCAGAACGTTCTCCTTTACGTGTCGGAATTGGTGGACCAGTCGGCTCTGGTAAAACAGCACTGACTTTAAATTTATGCCGTGCATTGCGTAATAAATACAATATGGCGGTGGTGACCAATGATATTTACACCAAAGAAGATTCCAACTTCTTAACTCGTCATGAAGCCATGTCACCCGATCGTATTGTGGGGGTGGAAACTGGCGGTTGCCCTCATACGGCTATTCGTGAAGATGCCTCAATCAATTTGGCAGCGATTGATGACTTATGTGAAAAGTTTGATGGTCTAGAGTTAATTATCATTGAAAGTGGTGGTGATAATTTGGCAGCAACGTTTAGCCCTGAACTGTCTGATCTGACGCTATATGTGATTGATGTTGCTGGTGGTGAAAAAATTCCACGTAAAGGCGGTCCAGGCATTACCAAGTCGGACTTACTGATTATCAATAAAACAGATTTGGCGCCAATGGTTGGAGCGAATTTGCAGGTGATGGACCAAGATGCCAAGCGTATGCGAGGAGATAAACCGTTCTTGTTTTCAAACATGAAAACTGAAGATGGTTTAAACGAGATTATCAGTTTTATTGAAAAACAAGGTTTATTCAAAGCTTAAACAAGAGGGCTTAAAGGATGAAACAATGCAATAAATTCGGTCTATTCATTCTGGCAAGTGTTCCGAGCCTTGTAATGGCACATCCAGGCCATCATCACCATGACGCTAATTTTTGGACGGGCTTCATTCATCCGTTTACAGGATTGGATCATTTGATGATGGCACTCAGTTTCGGCGTTTTGATGTGGAGCATGTCTAAAATTTGGAAGATGATTGGGGCATGGGGCTTGCTTACAGCGCTTGTTGCTGGATTCAGTTTAGGTGCGCATGGAATTATTCCTAATGGCGTTACAGAAATTGGAATTGTAGGTTCATTGTTCATCTTAGCTGTAAGTTTATGGACCAAATCGAACAGAATTTTCCCAATTGCAGCAGTGTTTCTATCAGTTTTTCATGGTTCAGCACACGGAGCTGAATTAGCGATGAATGGAAATGTTGGTATTCAGATTTTAGGCATGATTACTGCCATGGCAATGATTTATGCTCTTGGACTGGGTTTAGGGGCATCGATGGTGAAATTTGTTCCACAAGGTAAAAAGATTGTAGGTGCGCTAGCAGCATTGGTTGCAGTAATTGGTTTAGCGTGATCAATCTTGACAAAAAAAACTCCGCAAGCGCGGAGTTTTTTATTTACTAGGGTAATCAGCTACCATTCGCAAGACTTTCAAGCGCTTCCCAGCGTTCTAATTTCTCTAAAAGTAGCTCATCAATTTCAGTAAGTCGAATTGAAAGTTGAGTTGCTTTGTTACTATCTGACACAAATAAAGAACCATCTGCTAAAAGTGCATTAATCTCGGCTTGTTCCTTTTCCAAAGCTTCCATTTCAGCAGGAAGTTGTTCTAAAGCACGTTGATCTTTATAGCTTAGTTTTACTTTTTTAACCGCTGGTGCAGGGGTTGCCGCCGCTTCAGCTTTTGCAGCTGCTTTCTTCACCGCAGATTTCTGATCGACTACAGTTTGATCAGGACGTTGCATGAGGTAGTCTTGATAACCACCGACATATTCATCGATATTGCCTTTGCCATCGAATACCCAAGTTGAGGTCACGACATTGTCCATAAAGGCACGGTCATGCGAGATCAACAATAAAGTTCCTTTGTAATCACTGAGCATCTCTTCAAGCAGCTCAAGCGTCACCATATCCAAGTCATTGGTTGGCTCATCCATCACGATGAGGTTCGATGGTTTAAGCAGTAATTTCGCTAATAAAATGCGGTTACGTTCACCACCAGAAAGGGCTTTTACAGGTGTACGAGCACGCTCAGGGGAGAACAAGAAATCTTGTAAATAGCTATAGATATGACGACGTCCGCCATTGATATCGACAAAGTCTGACCCTTCGGCCACGTTGTCTTTTACCGTTTTTTCAAGATCGAGCACGTTACGAAGCTGGTCAAAATAAGCCACTTCGAGTTGTGTCCCTGTTTTGACCGTACCTGAGTGTTCTTGTTGACCCAAAATTGCTTTGATCAGCGTGGTTTTACCGACACCGTTGTCACCGACTAGACCAATACGGTCACCGCGTAGCACCAATGCGTTAAAGTTTTTGATAATTGGAGGATTGTCGCCAAATTGCACACTGAGGTTTTCAATTTCGAAGACCACTTTGCCTGAACGTTGAGCATCTTGGGTGGCCATGCTCACTTTGCCTTGCTGCGAACGGCGGGCTTTAGATTCTTCTCGTAATGCTTTTAAGGCACGCACACGACCTTCGTTACGGGTACGACGTGCTTTAATACCTTGACGAATCCAAACTTCTTCTTCTGCTAACTTTTTATCGAACAGCGCATTTTGTTTTTCTTCTGCTTCCATCTGTGCAGCTTTGAGTTCGAGGTAACGTGAATAGTTCCCTTCATAACTGCGTAAGATGCCACGATCCAGTTCCACAATACGTGTAGCAATACTGTCTACAAATGAACGGTCATGCGAAATGAAGAGTAATGTTAGATTATTTTGATCGAGTAAGAATTTTTCTAACCACTCGATACTTTCAACATCTAAATGGTTCGTTGGTTCGTCGAGTAACAAAACATCAGGTTGGGTGAGTAGTGCGCGTGCAAGAAGCACACGACGTTTACGACCACCTGAAAGATCAGCTAAATCAGCATCAGGATCAAGTCCCATTTTACTGAGGATTGAATTCACTTTAGTTTCAAGTGCCCAACCATCTAATTGATCCATTTTATGTTGCAAGTTACCCATGCGATCGCAAGCTTCCATATCACCAAGTACGCAAGCTTCGCTTGCTTCGTGATAAGCTCTAAGAACAGAAGCTGCTTCACCTGCGCCATCTGCCACAATATCTGCAACACGTCCCGAGTCCATTGGCACGTCTTGAGCCAGCATAGAAATGGTAATACCATTTTGCAGGGAAACTTCACCAGCGTCAGGCAATAAACTTCCATCAATGAGTTTAAGTAAAGTAGACTTACCCTCACCATTACGGCCAATCAAACACACTCGTTCGCCGCGCTCTAAACTAAAATTCGCGCCGTCGAGTAAGTACGGTCCACCAAATGCGAGTTGGACGTCCCTTAAGGTAATATAGGCCATAATGTTTCCTGAAATCCCCTGATGAGGACTTATAATGTCGAATCAAAAAAATCTAAATGAGCAGGCGTCATTTTCCGCACCCATAGAAGATTTGCAAGTCCGAATTGCATTTTTAGATGAATTAGTTGATCAGTTAAATATTCAAATTGCATTACAAAGCCGTGAAATCAGCGATTTAAAGAAACAAATGCAAATTTTGTATCAACGTGTTGAAGCTACTCATGCTGACGATGGTGTTGCTCCATTTGATCCAATTTTGGATAAACCGCCACATTATTAAGACGTGACATAAATACTGATTATTTATTAAGAAGTATGCGTAAATAGTTTGACCTTTGATATGAAGGTCGTTGTAATAGTCTTTTCACTTGCCGAATTCTGAATCTTATCCTATGAGCGCTAAAGTTGTCCTAATAGATCTTGAAAATAACATGCCGACTTCGACGTTATTTCGGGAGATTGTGCAACATTACACCACGACCTATCTATTTCATTCGAAAGGGAGTTTTCATTACAGTCTCACTGATTTGACTGAATTTGCGAGTTGGATTAGTAGTGGTCAAATTGTCATTTTAGAAATGCTTGAGGCAAAAGAAAAAGAATTTGAGTACGCTGTGATTGTGGGGCAAATCTTGGCATTGGTTGAGCATGGCGCAGAGATTGATGTGATTTCTGCACGAAACTGTAGCACGATGTTGGCTGACATGATGCGAGCTTCTGGCATTCAATGTAATTTGATACAGGTACAACCAGAGCAACCTGTGTCAAAACTCAAATACAACGTGCCTTCAGTTGAAACTATTCGTCAAAATCATGATTTATTTAGAGTAAAGCAATATTGTGATGTTGTGGTTCGTATGGAAGGGAAACCCAACACCTTTGCTAAGCTTAAAAACTCGATCGAGAATACGTTGAGAATAAATGACGAGCACAGCGCTAAATTGATTGGCATGCTAATTAATTTAAAGGTGATTAAAAAAGAAGGTGAGCAAATTTCCTTTCGTAAAAAGGTATTAAAGCAGTGGGCTCAATTGGATATGAATGTTGATGAAGATGTAGTAGCAGACCACAAGCTTGGTCAGGTAGATGCGTTATTGGCGAAGCTACATATCGAAGCAAAAGACATTTTAGCTGAAATTGAAGAGTCACAAGACATTCAACATATTCAGAGTGATTTGTTTAAAAATTTTGAAAAAATAGATCCTGTCCAGCTGGAAGTCATTCAGAAATTGAATGCTTTAAAATCCGGAAAGCCTAAAGATATTTATGAACTCCGTGATCTATTAGAACAACTATTTCCAAAATCAGATGTGCGGTTATTGCTTAAGGAAATGATTGATAAAGGATATATTTATTGGAATGGTCATGAAGTGCTTTACAGCCATGAGATGTTTTTGAACTAAAATATGCCTAGGAAAAAAGCGATGATTTTATCGCTTTTTTTTATTTCAGTTGCACTGTGCTTAGGTGGGGTATACCACATCATGCCTTATTTGGTTCAGGTCTCAATACTTGTTTCATGCCGCTATAAATCGTATTTTTAATTTTCAACTTGCCTTTTATATTCGGCTTATGCAACTCTAATATAAGAAGCAAAAGGTGAACTATGGAAAATGCTGGACTTTGGATAACGATTCTTATCGTTGTTTTTGTGCTGGGCTCGATCTTCGGATTACGTGTAAATCCAAGAGAAAAAGCTTTGGGGATCATGCGTGAGAAAGCGCGAAAAATGGGATTACACCCGCGTTTGATTGCTGCACCTTCATGGACCAATATTCCAATGGCATCAGAAAATCGTGCCAGTATGGTAGCGTATTACAGCGTTATCATTCCTGATGGTCGCCTACCTTTAATGCGCGCATTGGTTGAAAATGAAAAACTTAAGGTTGTTCACGGGAATGAGAAATTTAATGATTTCCCCATTGCATTAAAAGGGATTTATGCTATTGATATGCAGTCTAATTGCGTCGGTTTGTACTGGAAGGAAGAAGAAGATCTTCATGCTACACAACTTGATGAAATGAAAGCACTTTTACACAAATTGGCTGAAATTTAATTTTTTAATCTTATAGGAATAACGGTTCACTATGGCGAATGCTCCTAAGTCCACATCCAAAAGCGCTACAGCTCAATCGTCAGAAGCTGGAAAAAAACGTGCTTTAGTGATCGTCGAGTCGCCTGCTAAAGCGAAGACCATTAATAAATACTTAGGTTCAAACTACATTGTGAAATCATCTGTGGGTCATGTCCGTGACTTACCAACAGGTGCTTCAAAAAGTACGGAAAAGAAACCAGTAACACGTACCAAACAGACTGCTGAAGAGAAAGCTGAAAAAGCTCAACAGGCACTGATCAATCGTATGGGGGTAGACCCTGAGCACGGTTGGAAAGCACACTATGAAGTGCTTCCTGGTAAAGAAAATGTTGTTTCAGAACTGAAAAAGCTTGCTTCGCAGGTTGACGAGGTCTATCTCGCAACTGATTTGGACCGTGAAGGAGAAGCGATTGCTTGGCATTTAAAAGAAGTTATTGGTGGTGATGACTCTCGTTATAGACGTGTGGTTTTCAACGAAATTACTAAAAATGCCATTCAAGAAGCATTTAAACAGCCTGCTCGTTTAGATATTGATAAAGTCAATGCACAACAAGCACGCCGTTTCCTTGATCGTATTGTTGGCTTTATGATTTCACCACTATTGTGGGAGAAGATCGCACGTGGTTTATCTGCGGGTCGTGTACAGTCAGTTGCTGCGAAACTTGTGGTTGAGCGTGAGCGAGAAATTCGTGCTTTTATTCCTGAAGAATATTGGCAAGTTTTTGCAGATACCAAATCTAAAAAAGATGATATTCGTTTAGAAGCAGTCAAACAGTCAGGTAAGACATTAAAACTTCAAAACAAAGCACAAACAGATGCTTTATTAGATGTTTTAAAAGACGCTGAATTCAAAGTTGCTGCCCGTGAAGATAAACCGACCAAAGTTAATCCGAGCGCACCTTATATCACCTCGACCTTACAACAAGCAGCAAGTACTCGACTCGGTTTCTCTGTAAAGAAAACGATGACGATGGCACAGCGCTTGTATGAGGCAGGTTATATCACCTATATGCGTACCGACTCTACATTCTTGAGTGATGATGCGGTCAATATGGTACGTGGACATATCGAAACTGAGTATGGTGAAAAATATCTCCCTGCAAAGCCAAACCGTTTTGGAAATAAAGCAGGTGCGCAAGAAGCCCATGAAGCGATTCGTCCATCAAACGTCGCACTGAAGGGTGATCAACTTGCGGGTGTAGATCGCGATGCTCAGCGTCTATATGATCTGATTTGGCGTCAGTTTGTTGCATGTCAAATGACACCTGCTGAATATTTGTCTTCGACGATCTTGGTTGACGCGAATGGTGTAGAGCTTAAAGCTAAAGGTCGTACTTTGGTATTTGATGGCTTTACGAAAGTACGTGGCCAGAACAAGTCGGATGATGATGTTTTACTGCCTGCTGTGAAAGTGGGTGAAGTTCTACAACTTCAAAAGTTAGATCCTTCGCAACATTTCACTAAACCGCCTGCACGTTTTACAGAAGCATCATTGGTGAAAGAGCTTGAGAAAAAAGGCATTGGTCGTCCTTCAACTTACGCAGCGATTATTTCAACGATCCAAGATCGTGGCTATGTGAAATTGGATAACCGTCGTCTCTATGCAGAGAAGATGGGTGAAATCGTTACAGATCGTTTGGACGAAAGTTTTAACAACTTAATGAATTATGCATTTACTGCAGATCTAGAAGGTCAACTGGATAAAGTTGCAGATGGTGAGCGTAATTGGAAAGAGTTATTAGATAGTTTCTATGGTGATTTTAAGAAACGTCTGACTACTGCACAGGGTGAAAATGGCATGCGCCGTAATCAGCCTGTTGAAGTTGATGCTGTGCATTGTAAAGAATGTGATCGTCCGATGCAGATTCGTACCGGTACCACAGGTGTATTCTTAGGTTGTTCTGGCTATAACTTACCACCGAAAGAACGTTGTAAAGGTACACTTAACTTAACGCCAGTAGAGTCTTTGGCTGCATTATCTGATGATGAGTCTGCAGAAACCGCAGATTTAATGTCGAAAAAACGTTGCCCAATTTGCGAAACAGCAATGGATAGCTACGTTATTGATGGTGGTCGTAAACTTCATATTTGTGGGAACAATCCAGACTGTGAAGGTTTTGAGCTTGAAGAAGGTGAGTTCAAAATTAAAGGGTACGATGGTCCAACAATTCCATGTGACAAATGTGATGGTGAGATGCAGTTAAAGACAGGGCGTTTTGGTCCTTATTTTGCCTGCACAAGCTGTGAAAATACACGTAAAGTATTGAAGAATGGTCAACCAGCACCTCCTCGTGTCGACCCGATTAAAATGGAACATTTGCGCTCAACGAAACATGACGACTTTTTCGTATTACGTGATGGAGCAGCAGGCTTATTCTTAGCAGCAAGTAAATTCCCTAAAGTGCGTGAAACTCGTGCTCCTAAGGTTGCGGAATTGCGTACGGTTGCTGAACAGCTAGATCCAAAGTATCAGTTTATTCTGCAAGCGCCAGATACTGACCCTGATGGAAACCCAACTTTAGTGAAGTTTAGTCGTAAAAATCAAGCGCAATATATTGGTTCTGAAACGCCTGAAGGTAAACAAACGAAATGGTCTTTGATTTACCAAGATGGTAAATGGATTGAAGCTTAACGTTTAAATAACAGAAAATGCTGACCTAGGTCAGCATTTTTTTATGACATTAAATTTATTGTCTTACACATACTCTTGAGAGATTTTCTATTTCTGTATCAAATAGAATGAAATTCGCAATCATTTCTTTGTTATCGAGTTTTTTAATTAGTAATTTCACAGCATCAGGATCAGCTAAAGCTGATTTAAGGTTTAATTGCTCTTCAACTTGAGCATTGTCTATTTCAAATTTCAGTAATTTATTTTGATCAATTGTGAGTATATGTTCTTGTAAACTCCATTGAGCTTCAGATTGGGTATAAGCAATTGCTTTCTCGTTATCTTTAATAAAGGTCATTTGATTTTTTTCAAAATATTGACCATTTGGTTTGAACTCAGACACTATTTCGCTTTTCGCAGCATAACCCATGTAATCCATTTCTTCAGTACATTTCCATTTGGCTGAAAGTGCTGATAATTGAATATTTTCACTACTGTGTGAATTGGTTGCAGACGAGCTGGTAGCTTGATTACATACAAAAATGAATGTACACAGCACTAAAGTTTTTTTAAATATTTGATATTTTTGCATTGTTATACCGTTATTTTTTTTGGGGAATTGTAAGTTTATTACAATATATATAAGGGTTCTATTTGAAAAATTGAAAATCTCAATGTAATAAATAAGTATCTGAATTAATTTAAATATGAGAATAGCAATAAAGTATGCAGCAAAGGATAGAAACTTTTATTTTGGCTCCCGACTCTTTCAAAGAAAGCATGCCTGCTGAGCAGGTATGCATGATTATGAAAAATGCCATCCATAAAGTCTTACCCGATGCACAATGTATTTTGAATCCAATGGCAGATGGTGGTGAAGGAACCATTGATGCATTGGTCATGGCAAAATCAGGATTAAAAATCGCGTGCGAAGCACAAGGCCCATTCGCTAATCAGCGTGTCATGACTCATTTTGGATTAATTGATCAGGGACAAACAGCAGTCATTGAAATGGCGAAAGCCAATGGCATTCATCTCATACCACCTCATTTAAGAAATCCTTTGTTCACTAATACTGTAGGAACAGGGCAACTGATTGCTGCAGCTCTCGAATTCGGTGTGAAAAAGATCATCATCGGATTGGGTGGGAGTGTGACCAATGATGGTGGTGCTGGTATGGCGCATGCTTTGGGCGTGAAATTTATTAATCAATATCATGAAGCATTTGAGCCAACAGGTGGAAACTTAAACCAAATCGATTCCATTGATGTGTCACAACTCGACCCAAGATTGACTAAAACAGATATTGTTATTGCTTCAGATGTAAACAATCCATTATGTGGTCCACTTGGCGCATCTTATATTTTTGGTCCGCAAAAAGGGGCAACACCTGAAATGGTGCAAGTATTGGATCATAATTTATTGCACTTTGCAGGGGTGGTAGAGCAGCAGCTTTTAGTCGATTTACGTCATCGATCTGGTGCTGGTGCAGCAGGTGGTTTGGGATTTGGTTTGATGGCATTTACAGGCGCAGATATTCGATCGGGTGCTGAATTAATCATTGAGGAAACTCAATTGGCTGAAAAAATTGCGCAAGCTGATTATGTATTTACGGGTGAAGGGAAAATTGATACTCAGACTCAATTTGGTAAAACCCCATTTGCCGTTGCTCAAGTCGCATATCGGCACAACAAGCCTGTATTTGCATTCGCTGGTAGAGTTGGTGAAGGGGTAGAACCATTGTACGAACAAGGGTTTCATCACATCTGTAGTATTAATCCTCTGGATCAAAGTTTGTCAGAATCCTTGAAAAATGCAGTTCAGAATTTAGATTTAACGGTACAAAATATCGTAAGGCAGTATATCTAATTCTCTATGTAAGTGGGCTTTGAGGTTTAAAACTGAAGCGTGTTTGTATTTTCTAAATCTAGCTCTGTTAAACTATTGTTATTGTAAAATTGATGAGTAGCGATGAGTTTAGACAGCCTGATTGATGAATTAAATCCTCAACAAAAACAAGCTGCAACCACAGAAGCCTTACATAGTTTGGTGTTGGCGGGTGCGGGCTGTGGTAAAACCAAAACGATTGTGGCACGTGCTGCTTATCTCATTGATCAAGGTGTACCCGCCAATCAAATTCAAATTTTGACGTTTACGCGTCGTGCTGCCAGTGAAATCGTGGCGCGTGTCGAATTGGCACTCGGTGAACAAGCAAAAGGATTACGAGCATCAACATTCCATACTTTTTGTATGTACTTGCTGCGTCGTATACCAAAAGCTTTCGGCTTAGCGCAATTCTCAATTATTGATCGTGATGATCAACTCATGATGTTTCGTTTGATACGTGGTAAAGATGATAAGAAGAATCCCAATCAGCTCCCGAAGCCTGCTGAATTATGTGATCTGTATTCATATGCTAGAAATACGCGTCAAAAGCTAAGTGTTGCCATAGAAAAGCAAATGCCTGAATTCTTAGCAATGAAAGACCTGATTGCAGAAATCATGAAAGAATATGAAAGTCGAAAGCAGGCACGCAGCTTTCTTGATTATGACGATATTCTTGCGATCGTGGCATCAGCTTTAGCACAGTCTGAGGGTCTAGTCGATTATGTGGCCTCGATTTGCAGACATATGCTTGTGGATGAAATGCAAGACACCAATCCATTGCAATGGGCGCTATTAGAGCCTTTAAAGGATCGAGTAAGTTTGTTTTGTGTCGGGGATGATGCTCAATCGATTTATGGTTTTCGTGGAGCAGATTTCGAAAACATTCATCATTTTAAAGAGCGTGTGCCAGCAGCACAGATCTTTAAATTAGAAAAAAACTACCGATCTACTCAAGAAATTTTAGATTTATCAAATTGGTTGCTTGATCAAAGTGAGATTAAATATGACAAGCGCTTAAATGCGTATCGAGGTACAGGCATAAAGCCTAAAATTCATATTTTCCCGAATGAGTTTGATGAAGCAAAATGGATTGCCATAGATATTAAAGAGCGACATTTGCTTGAGGGAAGTCCTTGGCGCGATCATATGGTTCTGGTACGTTCAAGCTTTGCAGCTCGTCATATTGAAGCAGCTTTCATTGCAGCCAATGTCCCATATCGGTTTATTGGTGGTATGAAACTTCTTGAAACTGCGCATGTTAAGGATTTACTGAGTTTACTACGGGTCATTGCCAATCCTTCAGACGATATTGCATGGATGCGGTTTTTGACGCTTTGGGATGGGGTCGGTGATGTTGGCGCAAGCCGTTTAGCGCAACAGTTGTTACAGGACCCTCAAGATGACGTCATTGCGGAAAAACTAGAAAAATTTGGACGTATTCCTGCTGAGGCTCTACTCATTATGAAGCAGTTGAATGTGTTAAAGACTGAAGTTCAAGCTTGCGTAAGCTTGGCAATTCAGGCAATAGAAATTCAGTTGAGTGAAAATTACAAAAAGGATTGGGGGCGTCGTCAAGGAGACTTTGAGTTGGTGAAACAGTTAGCTTCAAAACATACTCAGTTAAGTGAGTTTTTAGAAGCCTACGTGCTTGATCCAGTTTCAATCAGTGAAATCGAACGCCAGTCAGATACTGATGTTGTTACCTTGATCACGATACATTCTGCTAAAGGAACTGAACAAAAAGTTTGTTACGTGGCGAATGTGACACCTGGTCAGTATCCACATGCAAGAGCTCAAGGGGATTTTGATGAAGTTGAAGAAGAACGCCGTGTGCTTTATGTAGCACTTACCCGTGCACAAAATGAATTGATTTTAACCAAGCAAAATTTGGTGACGTGGGCAAGGGAACAAGTCGATGAGCAAGGACGAAAAGTTGAAAGCTATTTTCTTAATGATCTTTCAAGACATTTGTGTACAAGTGAAACACATTATAAAACCAGGCAGCAAACGGTTAAGAGTGCTTTGATTGAGCGACAGTCGATTAATTTAGATTTTGGGATTGATCTCGATTAAACTATCTAGATTGTTTCATACAAAAAGTAGAGTAGGCGCGTACTTTTTGGTTTTTTTGCCTATCTTCTTAAGGTTTTTTCATGAAAATTTTAGTTCGTAACTTAGAGCGCAGCATTACTGAAGCTGAGATTCTGGAGTTATTTCAGCAGTTTGGAACAGTAGACTCATGTACATTGGTATTAGATGCTGCAACAGGCAAATCGAAAGGATTTGCCTTTGTTGAAATGCCACATGGTCGTGAAGCTGTGAAAGCAATTAAGGGGCTGAACACCCGTAAAGTTAAAGGTGCAGGTATTCGAGTAAAAGCTGCAGACGAAAAGCCAGAAGCATAACTTGATGTCTAAATAAAGTAGGAGCAGTTATTGCTCCTTTTTATTTGATATTTTATTTAATTTCACTAATAAATATGAATCTTTTTTAGCTTTTTTGACCGACTTTTGTACTTTGAAGAATTGACATATTTTTGAAATGTATTTCTGTTATATATTAATATTTTTATTAAAAATATACACTTAAAATCACATTTATATACAAATTATTGTGAAGTATATCTTAATAATAGATTGAATAAGTTTGAGTGAAGTGTGTAGTATAAAAGCTCCATTATAAAACCCCAAAAGGTTATAAAAATGTCTATTCAAGAATTAAATCATCTAGAAACAGAAATCGTATCAGGTGCAGGTACGTTAATCGGTGACACGCTTCAAAACGCATCAAACTTATTTTCGAGCACATTGAATGTTCAAGCTCCAATTTGGAAGCCACTGAGCCTAATTCCTGGTGTTGGTGCAGTTCATCAAGCAATTGATGTTGGCTTCCTTGCGATTTCAGAAGGTCTTTACAAGGCTGGAACACTGTTAGGTGGTGATCAAGATCAGGTCAAATTTCATTATGACAATGAAAAAGGCGATGGGACTTATAATCCATTAGGAATTTTTAAGGGTATTGTTCGCTAATATAACCTTAGATTCATTCGAAAGGGTCAGCCATGTATTTGGCTGGCTTTTTTTTTAAGCAGTATGCATTAATCATCAAGCTTTCAATCAATCTTGTTGATCTAAAATTAATCTTTATTTTTTTCTTAAAAGCATTGCGTGATATGGCGCCAACATTTAAGTTGTATGACATAAATGTTGCTAGGAAGTTTTCATGTCTCGTGTTGCTCGTTTTCATGCAGATCGCACTAATCAAAAACTCTATTTTGCCCGTCTATCATGTCAGCAAGCAGAACAGACAGATCATATTCAACAAGCTCAAGCCCATCGTGAAGCGGCAGTCTTTCATTTGCATGGAGCGGTTTTGGCATTTTTGCAAGAGTTGGTTCGTTATTACCGTTTAAATGATTTTTCACCTACATTAAAATCTATTGAAGAGCATATGGCCGCTAAAGGGCAAGTTTCTCCAGAAATCACCGTTTTACAGCATCTTGCAAAGGATGGTTTTATTGCAGAACTAAAGCGCGCTTATCGTATGTGCCAGTATGCACCTGAACCAAGTGCACCAGAACCTGAGGATGAGACTTCTTCAAATCTTATTATTAAAGTCACGCAGACACCTCAAGCGTGGTTGCCAGACACTCAAATTCTTCGAGAGTGGCATCGTGACTTAACCCATCTTATTGACGGTTTTCGTAACGAAATGGTTGAGTTTTAATTGTAATCATGACAGTTTTAAACGATTAGACTTGAAATATAAATTTTAGAACTTATATAAAATAGTCTAAGCTATGCAAAGTGCATTCAGCATTTTGCCACCATGTGAATCATGGAGGGTATATGTCTATAGAGCAATTGAAAGAATTATTCGGAACACAAGAAGCAATTTTAGAATTGGTGCAACTTGAGAATGGCGAGTTAGCGCTTCGTCACGCTGCATCCGAGGATGAGCCACTTGTGAAAATTCAATTTAATGATGAAGTGAAAGCTTTATTAGGTGATCATATGCCTTTGATTGCCCAACACATGATTCAGGCTGCGTTATTTGCACTTCTCGAAAAACAATCGAATGAATGGCATGCGGAAGTCGTAGATGAAAAACCACAGTTTTATAGCTAAGAAAAAACCGCGCAAATAGCGCGGTTTTTATTTTACTTAGTGAGATGGTGCATGATGATGTGCGATTTCAATTTGATTTAGAATATGATTGCTCATGTTCTTCGCCATTTCTTCCTTCGCGTAATACACTTCACCAATTTCATCTGCACGTATTGCTTCAGCTTCTTCTTTACTTTCTGCACAGATCAAAACTTGAATCTGTGGATTCAGAAGTTTGGCAGTATCTACAATCTTATGAATATCTAAAATATCCATCGGCGAGATAATTAAAAGCCTCGCATGTTGTATATGCGCTTGAATTAATACGCCCGGTTCTGTTGCTGAACCTGATACTGCAGCAATATCTTTTGCACGTAGTTTTTCAACAATTTCTCGATTTTCTTCAGCAATCACCACTTTGATGTTATTTTCCATCAGTGTTTTTGTTAAGCGACGTCCAACTTCTCCATGACCGACCATGACCACTTGATCGCGCAGGTAGTCCTGTGAGACCTCGTCAGGTAGCATCGCCAATGGATCACCACTACGCTCAAGCAAACGAGCCAAATGCGAGCGCTCACGAATCCATTTCTGTACGGGTTCAATGGCTGAAAATAAAACAGAATTGAGCGAAATAGAAAATAATGCCCCGGCTAAAATCAAGTTTTGAGCTTCAGGGGTTAATAATCCTATAGATAGACCGAGTGTTGCCAATATAAATGAGAACTCACCGATTTGAGCGAGTGAGGCACCTACTGTAAGTGCGGTATTTAATGGATAGCGGAAGAACAAAACCAGCGCCATTGCTGCTAATGTTTTTCCGATCATGATAATGCTAATCACAGCCAGAATATGAAGTGGTTCTTCAACGATAATTGTTGGGTCAAACAACATTCCGACAGAGACGAAGAATAGGATGGAGAATATCTCACGCAGTGGTAACGTTTCTTCTTCAGCACGATGACTGAAGTCAGACTCTTTAACCACCATCCCAGCAAAGAATGCACCTAATGCCATTGAAACGCCAAAAATCGCATATGAACCATAGGCAATGGATACGGCTGCTGCAACCACAGTCAGTGTAAATAGCTCGCGAGAACCCAAGCGTACGACAAACTGAATAATTTTAGGGATGAGGCGCTTACCAATAATCAGCATAAAGGCAATAAAGCCCGCAACTTTAAGTAAGGTTATTCCTAAAGTCACAAAGACATTTTGATCTGGATCAGCGCCTTCCAGTGCTGTTCCGCCAAGGAGTACAGCTGTAGCGGGTAATAAAACTAAAGCGAGCACCATGACTAGGTCTTCGACGAGTAGCCATCCCACAGCAATTTTTCCATTGACTGAATCCAGTAAGCCTCGGTCACCTAAAGCTTTTAGGAGTACCACAGTACTCGCACAAGATAAGCTTAAGCCAAACACCAATGCTGACCCAAAACTCCATCCCCATAGCATGGAGACGCCAATCCCGAGGATGGTAGCCACTGTGATTTGTAAAATTGCACCAGGGACAGCAATACGCCGAACTTGCATTAAATCTTTCAGTGAAAAGTGCATCCCGACACCGAACATCAAAAACATGACACCCAGTTCTGCGAGTTGATTGGCTAGTGTGATATCGGCGACGATACCGGGGGTTTTGGGGCTAATAATAATGCCGGCAATGAGATAGCCAACAAGAGGGGGTAGACGTAAACGTGCGGCGATAAAGCCAAAAATAAGGGCTAAGCCAAAACCAACCGCAAGCAATATAATTAAATCTACATCATGTGGCACTAATCACCCCTTAAATATTTATAAATTATGAATTGGCTTTTGAGCTGTATAAGCATAAAAAATGCCAAACTGAGATTAAATTTTAACAACCTGAAGAAAAAAAAGGCAAAAAAAACGACCCAATGGGTCGTATTTTTTTAAAGAACTAAAATTATTTGATTTTAGCTTCTTTGAAGATTACGTGTTGACGGATTTTTGGATCAAATTTTTTGATTTCCATTTTTTCCGGCATAGTACGTTTGTTCTTAGTAGTGGTATAGAAATAACCTGTACCAGCAGAAGAAACTAGGCGAATCTTATCACGCATTTTCGTTGCTCCTTAGATCTTTTGACCTTGAGCACGTAGGTCAGCAACAACCTTTTCGATGCCCAATTTGTCGATAATACGCATACCTTTAGTAGTTAGACGAAGACGTACGAAACGTTTTTCGCTTTCTAACCAAAAACGGTGGTGGTGCAGGTTCGGCTCGAACCGGCGCTTAGTTTTGTTGTTGGCGTGTGAGACGTTGTTACCAACGACTGGACGCTTGCCGGTAACTTGGCAAACCTTAGACATGGTGTAACTCCATTGATTTAGCCAACAGCAAACCTGTATGGCCAGTCAAAATAAAACGGATTGAATTCATTCAAGGGGCGTTTTATATCAAAAATACGCTTAAAAGACAAGCGAAATTGATAAAAACAGGGCATGACCTGTTGTGATAGATCATGCCTTGATCATTTAACGAAGAAAGGCTTTACGGATAAGACTAGGGATCGGTCTATTAAACGGAGGCAGTACGTATTTCAAGCTGAATAGCTTTGGAATAGACATGACTGAGCGTTCATTTGATAAACTGAAGAAGCCTTCGGGACCATGGTATCTGCCCATACCAGATGCACCAACGCCACCGAAAGGTAGATCATCTTGTGCAACATGAGTAACAACAGCGTTTTGACCAAAGTGTCCAGAGTGAGTACGTTGCGAAACGTATTCTGCTCGAGCATCGTTAAAGTCGAAATAGTATAATGCAAGTGGACGTGGTCGGTCATTAATAAACTCGATAACTTCGTCTATTTGATCATATTCTAAGATTGGTAAAATTGGACCAAAGATTTCGTTCTTCATAATTTCCATATCAGGGCTGATATTGGTCAGAAGGGTTGGCGCTATTTTACGTACAGAAGCAAGCTCTTCTTTTAATGGGTTAATTTCAGTGACTTGAGCACCATTTTGAATCGCATCTTCTAAGTAACCTTGTAAGCGTTTATTTTGCTTATCGGTCACTATAGAGGTGTAATCTTGGTTGTCACGTAATGTTGGATACATCGTTTTCGCAACGGTTTCAAACTGGTGAATAAACTCTGAAGTTTTACCACGTGGTAGGAAAATATAATCTGGTGCGACACAAGTTTGACCCGCATTCCACAATTTACCGAATGCAACACGCTCCGCGACATCCTTTAAGTCAATTGAAGGATGCACAATAACTGGTGACTTACCACCAAGTTCTAGAATAACTGGAACTAAGTTTTCAGATGCTGCTTTCATCACAGTCTTACCAACATTGGTAGAGCCTGTGAAGACTAATTTATCAAATGCAAGATGACTGAATGTGTCAGAGATTACGCCACCACCTGTAACAACGGCAACTAACTCTTGTGGGAACGCTTCAGATAAAGCATTTTGTAATACATAGCCAAAGTTACGAGAGGTGCTTGAAACTTTAATCATGGCATGGTTGCCCGCTGCCAATGCACATACTAATGGGCTAATCGCCAATAATAAAGGGTAGTTCCAAGGGGAAATAATACCGACAACACCTAAAGGTTGATACTGAACCCAACCTTTTGCAGGTTGATGTAAAATACCGATATGGCGTTTAGAAGGCTTCATCCACTCTGTTAAATGTTTGCTGTAATATTTGATTTGTTCGAGTGAAGTGAGTAGTTCACCAATTTTAGTTTCAGAAACCGAACGATTACCATAATCTTGGCTAATTGCTTCTGCAATTTGGTCCTGATATTTAATCAAAACTGCTTTAAGACGAGCCAAACGTTCAATACGCTGTTTTGCTGTCGGGTTCGGATAACGTCGATAGGCTGCTTTCTGAAGCGCTAGAAGATCATGTAAATGCTGAACTTCCGATGCTTCAGTCGTCATTAAATTTGTTTTTGTTTGACTGTTCATGACCAGTACCACTAATGTAAGGGTTGATGTGATTTTTATTTTTAGAGTAAATACTCTAAAAGTCAAGTCACTTTTATGTTAGCTTGGGCTAAACGTCATTATTCTTGTTATAGATGGTATTAGGATGTCGCATTCCAAAACGTTAAAAACCAAAGACCGAATCTTGCAAATTAGTTTGCAACTCTTTAACGAACGTGGAGAGCGATCTGTCACAACTAACCATATCGCAGCAGAGTTAGGTATTAGCCCTGGTAATCTCTATTATCACTTTCGTAACAAGCAAGAGATCATTAAAGAGTTGATGGAGCAATATCAGCATGCAACTTTAGAGCTGCTAGCATTGCCAGAAGACCGTGATGTAAATGCCAATGATAAAATCCGATACTTTCAAGTACTCAGTAGTCAGTTATGGGCCTATCGTTTTCTGCATCGTGATGTATATCATTTAACCGAAAATAATGATGACTTTAGAAAAATTTACCCGCGTTTCGCAGGTAAAGTGATGCAACAAGGTCAAAAGATTTACCGAGCCTTCGTCAATGCAGGTCTCATGCAAATGACAGAGTCTGAAATTGAAGCGTTGATCATTAACCTATGGATTGTCCTAACCAATTGGACGAACTTTCTATATATGTCTGGTCATTTAAAAGATTCCAACCATCTAGATGAAAAGTGGGTTTGGCAGGCACTGCGTCAAATGGTGTTTCTTGAAGGTCCTTATTTACGTGGTGAAAGTCGTCAGACTTATGAGCGCTTGCTTGAAACGTTGGGAACATCTGAATTATTTGCTAGTCTTTCTGCTGATCGAGAAGATTGATTTCAGCAAAGATAATTTGAAAGCATTAAAAAAAGAGTTAGAATACGCGGCTGTTTTTCAATTTAACTGTTAAGTGATATAAATCATCATGAATATGACAACTGCTAACACAGCACGTTTACTGATTACTTGCGAAGATAAACCAGGAATCGTGCAGGCTGTATCGAGCTTTTTGTATCATCAAGGGGCAAACATCACTGCGCTTGATCAATATGCAACAGAAGCTCAGGGCGGGCGTTATTTCATGCGTGTTGAGTTTGAACTCGACAATTTGCAAAGCCGTAAGGAAAATATTCTACAAACTTTCGCCACAAACGTAGCTGAACGTTACAACATGCATTGGCGTCTAGCTTTAGTGTCAGATGTAAAGAAAGTAGGTATTTTGGTATCGAAAGTCGATCATGCCTTGCTTGAACTTTTATGGCGTCATGCACGTGGTGGATTACCTTGTGAAATCACTAAGGTTGTGTCGAATCATGAAGATCTACGTGAGTCTGTGGAAAATTTCGGTATTCCTTTTGAAGTTGTGCCTGTCAATAAAGAGAACAAGCGCGAAGCATATGCAAAAATTGATGAGTTAATGCAAGGTAATGATTTGCTTGTACTCGCACGTTATATGCAGATTCTTGATGAAGAGTTCGTCTCTAAGTGGGAAATGAAAGTGATCAACATTCATCATTCTTTCCTTCCAGCTTTTGTGGGTGCTAACCCTTATAAGCAAGCGTATGAAAAAGGCGTAAAACTGATTGGTGCAACAGCGCATTATGTGACAGCTGATTTGGATCAAGGCCCGATTATTGAACAAGATGTTGAGCGTGTCAGCCATGATTTTACAGTTGATCAATTACGTGAATTAGGTCAAGACGTTGAGCGTAATGTCTTGGCGCGTGCTGTTAAGTGGCATTTAGAAGACCGTATCATTGTTGATGGTAATAAAACTGTGGTATTCCAGTGATTTTTAATTAAATATCACTGATTTATTAAGGCATGCGTGAGCATGCCTTTTTTATTGATGATCAAAAAAACTCATCAAAACTGCAGAATTAATAGTTGCAAATGAAAACACTTCTCATTTATTATTGGCGTACTTTAATTGTACTAACCGATAAGTTTGATTGAAATCTTCCTTCTGAAGACAGCGTCAATGTATATCAGGTCATAAACTTTAATGAGCCCATCTTCCATTCCTATGATGCAAAATCCAATCTCAATGAAAAAGAAAGTGCTTACTTCGCTCATTGCAGTGGTGATCGGGCATATTGGTGTTTTATTTGCCGTGAGTCAGATGAAAACACCTGAATTAAAACCTATTGATAAAGACCCAATTAAGGTTCGTTTTGTTCAGATTAAAGAGGATGCGCCACCGCCGCCACCTCCTGTTGAACCTGTGAAACCTCAAGTTCAACCAAAACCAGAACCTAAAGTCGTTGAACCACCTCCTGTGGTTAAACCCAAAGTCATTGCTGAAAAGCCTAAACCTGTCGAACAAAAAGCAATTGTTCAAGAAGATAAATTAGAAAAGCAAAAGCAGGAACAACAGCGTTTAGAGCAAGAACGTAAAAATCGTGAGTTACTTGAACAGCAGCGACGTGAGCAAGCATTGCGTGACCAACAGCTACGTGAGCAACAAGAACGTGAGCGCTTGGAAAATGAAAGACGCGAACAAGAACGTCGTGAGCAGCAAGCTCGTAATACACCAAAGAATTTAAGTATTGGGCAAATATCATGGTCTCGTACACCGAAGCCATCATATACCAACCGAGATTTACAAGGTTCTGATCGTACTGTTGTAGTATCGATTGAAGCGGACACTAACGGTAATGTAGTGAATGCCAGAATCACAAAATCAAGTGGAATTGATTCGCTTGATCAAAAGATTTTACGCTCAGTGCGTAATGCAAAATTCAGACCTTATAAGGAAAATGGTGTGGCTTATCCGTTTAGAGCGGAACAACCATTTGAACTTAAGTTGAATTCTAACGGCTAACTTTTATTAGGAGTTCGAGTATGAACTTTTCAGTTTATTGGCAACATGCTGATGCAGTCAGTAAGACGCTTTATTTCGTTTTACTCGCAATGTCTATTGCGACATGGACGATTGTCGTTTTACGTGTGATGGGAACACGTCAACTGAAAGAAGTTGCTTATGCTCAACTCTCTAAAGCACTAGCAGGATTGAAAGCAAAACTCGCTCCTTTGGGATTTGAACAACGTAAAGCTGTTGCGGAGCAAGCTTTATTGCGTCAGATTGCTTTGGAAAAAGCATCTGCTGAAAAAGGTGTTGCTGTACTCGGAACAATTGCCTCACTTGCACCATTTGTAGGGCTATTTGGTACAGTATGGGGAATCTTCCATGCATTGGTTGCAGTAGGTAAAAGCGGTCAAGCAGGACTTGCACAAGTTGCAACCCCTGTGGGTGAAGCCCTGATTATGACTGGTATTGGTCTAGCAGTAGCTATTCCAGCAGTGATCGCATACAACATTTGTATTCGCTTTAATCGTACATTAAGTAATGAACTACAAGATCATGCTCACAGTCTTTTAATCGACACGATGCTGCAACAAGATTCTTCTGCGCAAAAAGTTGAAGTGAAAGCGACTCAAGAAAGTTACGTTGGAGGTCAAGCTTAATGGCTTTTCAATTGGGTGAAGACAACGATACAGGCATGACGGAGATGAACCTCATCCCGTTAATTGACATTATGTTGGTTTTGATGATCATCTTCTTGGTGACAGCGACCGTTGCTAACCCATCAATTCCATTAACTTTACCAAAAACGACAGCGGATATCATTGATCCGCCACCTGAATCGATTCAAGTAAGCATTAACTCACAGGGTGAGATTGCATGGGATTCAGAAATTATCAGCTTAGATGAATTGCAAAAAAGATTTAACGATGCCGGTGGTTCAGCACAACAACCGACAATTATTCTTAAAGCAGATAAAGAATCACGTTACGATACTGTTGCTCAAGTGATGTCACGTGCAAGCGAAGCCGGGCTTGCTGACATTGCCTTTGCCACAGATAATTAACTGATTAACATGAGAAAAGCGACCATAAGGTCGCTTTTTTTATACCTGTATTAGTCTTTGAGTAAACCTTCAAATTTAGAGCGAAGCTTTAAAAGTTTTGGTGGGATACTAAAATTGCAGTAGCCCTGAGTCGGGTTACGAGCAAAGAAATTTTGATGATATTCTTCAGCAGGGTAGAAGGTCGGTACTGAGCTTAGTTCTGTAACAATATCTAAACCTTCTGCTTTTAACTGTTGAATCGCTTTCTCTGCAATCTGGCGCTGTTCTTCATTAAAATAATAAATGACAGAGCGATATTGCGTACCTATATCATTACCTTGGCGATTGAGTGTGGTTGGATCATGTGTTGCAAAAAATACATCAAGCAATTGAGCAAAGCTAATTTGACTTTCATCAAAATCCACTAAAACCACTTCTGCGTGATGGGTGTCTCCTTTGCAAATGTCCTCATAGCTTGGATTGGCCGTATACCCACCCGCATAACCACTCACGACTTTAGTGACACCTTTGAGTTGAAGGAAAACTGCTTCAACACACCAGAAGCATCCGCCACCGAGCAAAGCTTGTTGCATGGGATTCACCTTATTGAGTTGCAATGACTGAAATAATGGGGTGTAGAATGAAAAAAGCAACCAGTGAAATGGTTGCTTAACTGTTAACGCGGTTGTATTGCAGACTCATACTGCAATACTGGATTACCATTCTCATCGAGTAGGCGAAGCGTTTTGTCATAGACTTGGAATGCCGCGACTTTTGCCAAGGCAGCATTATAGCGATTTGCAAGTTCTTGAGTATTCACACACATCATTTGTGTAGTTGCAACTTCACTCAAGCTAATTTTGTCAGCTTTAATGCTATATGCACCCATAAAACGGTTACAACCATCTGCACCACTCAAACGACTAGATGCTGCATCAAATCGAATACTTGGAACATTGTGTGCAGTAGGGTCGGTCTTAAATTCTGTTGCGCCAATATGTGTCAAAATCCAAGTTTTATTTTGCAATTGATTAAGTGCTTGTTGTTGCTTTTCAGCAGATGGTGTTGTGGTACATGCTGTAAAAAGTAATGCTGAGCCTATAACGGATACGGCTAAAAGTTGTTTTAACATATGAAATGCCCCTGTGTTATTTCTTTCTAATGTAAATTAAATTCAAGTCAATTTTATGTATATCAACTGATACGCTAAGGTGCAAGCTCTGGCTGA
Source organism: Acinetobacter sp. ANC_7655 (assembly GCF_056784015.1). Taxonomy (NCBI): domain Bacteria; kingdom Pseudomonadati; phylum Pseudomonadota; class Gammaproteobacteria; order Moraxellales; family Moraxellaceae; genus Acinetobacter; species Acinetobacter sp. ANC_7655. Next base: position 43,183 of record NZ_JBWYJB010000012.1, read on the forward strand.
CTCTGAGGGAGACCCAGACGAATCAATTTTGAATAATTTTCACTACTTTGGTATTTAAATTGATTAAATTTGTCTGTTCTTGGATTGATATGTGCCTTGTTGTACCAAGTTTTGATATCCCAATGATGTTGTAATGCCCCCAAGTCATAAAGATAATTAGGTAAATAACCTGAGGCTAATAATCTGTAGTCCACTGGCAGTTCATGTTTGGAAATCGCTTGAACCATATCAAAAACCAAAGTGGTGCAGTTACTGGTCAAGGTGTTATACCATTTTGGTTCTTGACTAAGTTGATCTGCTTGCTCTAAATATTCCTCAAATAAAGCTTTCATTTCAGCAGCTTTCATGTTGATTGGGAAAAAATAGACCTGCTCATTACGTACATTGCTACGTGTATAAATAATGTCTTTCTCGTCAGCAGCAACTAAACTGACTTCGTACTTTCTAAAAAAACCACCAATAGCAGAAAACTCTTCATCTTTTTCTTTGCGAATTTCAATCGAAAAGGTCAGTGGTTTAGAGTTTTTGAAATCAAAGCTGACTAAAGTATGGGCGATTTGTGGTCCCATCCAATATGAAGTAATGATGTTAATGCCACTGATTTGATTCAAATCAATCTGACGTGTATCCCAGCGTTCTTGATAGGTTCCGTCTTCATTCCATGCAAAATTACGCACATTGTGTAAAGTGACCCAATCACCTTGACGTTCATAATTGAGAATTCTTGCGACTTCAGGATTCCACTCACGGTCTTGTTTGGCAGGGATACTAAAATACCAAACTAAACTGAACGCAAAAAAGACAATGTATAAGACAACATCTTTACTACGGCTGAAAAAATGTTGTGTTGCATATATGCCTAAAACACTTAAGGCAAAAGCGACCCAAAAGCCAATGATAATACGACTGACTAACCAGCCAAATGGCTCTTGAACCCATAAGGCCATACATAACCAAATTGAAGAGAAGATGACAAATAAACTAAATAGGGAGTGAAAAGCTCCCTTTGCAAGCGCAAGAATAAACTCTCTTTTACCGATGTTATGCATTGTTATTGGCTATATGTAAGAAAGCTTTATTTTTGGTAGGTTGCGAACTCAAATGCAATATTTGTTTTGTCATCAATGTGTTGCTCTGATGCCACTTTTTTAAATTCAGGTGGAATCTCGGGATAAAAAACATCACCATCAACATCTAGGTCTATGTGAGTGAGTTCTAATCGGTCTGCAATATTAATAGTCTGTTCAAAAATTTCACCGCCTCCGATTATAAAAATCGTGTTCGGTTTATCTGATAACTTCACATCATCTATAGATTTTTCTAAAGCTTCTTCAATTGAATAAGCAACTTTAACACCGTCATGACACCACTCTTTATTTCGTGTGATAACCCAATTAACTCTTTTGGGTAGTGGTCGACCAATTGAGTCGAAATTTTTTCTTCCAAGAATAATTACGCCACCTTGTGTAATTTCTTTGAAATGCTTCAGATCTGCAGAAATATGCCAAGGTAAATCGTTATCCTTACCGATACATCTTTGATTGTCCATCGCAACCACGTGTACAACCTCAAATTGTTGTTGGAAAGCCATAACGTTTAATCCAAGTCATGTAAATTAACAAATAAAAAAACCCTACTTTAATAAAAGTAGGGTTTGTATTGTAACTTCAAAATAATAATTTAAACAGCTTCACTGCTTTTAAAGGTATTAGATTTTAAAGTTACTTGAATTTGATTTATTTTATAGCACTTTTCAAATATTTAAACCGCAACTGGTGCTTTAATTGCAGGATGCGATTCGTAATTTACGATTTCAATATCTTCAAATTTGAAATCAAAAATATCTTTAATTTTAGGATTAAGTTTGAGTTGGCACAATGGAAGTGGTTCACGTGTTAATTGAAGTTGTGCTTGCTCGAAATGATTGGCGTAAAGATGAGTATCACCACCTGTCCACACAAAATCACCGACTTCTAGATCACAGACTTGCGCAATCATATGGGTGAGAAGTGCATAACTTGCAATATTAAATGGAACGCCAAGAAAAACATCAGCACTACGTTGATAAAGCTGACATGATAATTTTCCATCCTGAACAAAAAACTGGAAAAGCGTGTGACAAGGAGGGAGTGCCACTTGTCCAGCTTCTTTTGGGTTCCAACCTGATACGATCAAACGACGGGAGTTTGGATTGGTTTTAATTTCATTAATTAACCATTTGATTTGATCAAATCCATCTTGCTCGTATAAACCATCGTCTTTCTTAGTTGCACCAAAGTTACGCCATTGGTGTCCATATACTGGACCTAGCTCTCCTTCAGGACGTCCAAAACGAGCAGTCTGCTCAGCTGTCGACCATTCATCCCAAATTGTAACTTTATGATCTTGAAGATATTTAACATTGGTATCACCTTTAAGGAACCAAAGTAATTCAATCACGATTGAACGGAAGTGAACTTTCTTTGTGGTCAGTAGAGGAAAACCTTTAGAAAGATCAAAGCGCATTTGATGACCAAATACAGAACGAGTACCTGTACCAGTACGGTCACCTTTATCACCGCCATTGTCGAGGATATGTTGTAGTAGGTCTAAATACGCTTTCATAAATGTCCTGATCGATTTGAATGTGGCATTTGAAGAATAAACCAATGCCAAAAATTTCATTGGCATCAGTTTATACTAAAGCAGCATGCTTTTTAATATCTTCCTTACGGAATAGAATCTTTGAAAGCGAGTAATTAAAGAAATAAGAAAGCACCCTTTAGGGTGCTCTCATTTACCACAAAATTTTAGGGCTTAAGCAGTTTTGTGTCCTGTATGTACAGTATGAATTAAATCGCTTAGGTCATAACCAATGGATTGAGCATATGCAAGATACGCTTGTTTGATAGATTCATTTAACACAGGTTCACGGTGCAGAATCCAAAGATATTTTTGATTAGGTTCACCGACTAAAGCAGTTTGATAATTTTCATCGATCTTAAGTACCCAATAGTCACCTTTAGTGAATGGAATCCAACGAAATCCTTCAGGCAAAAAGCTGACTTCTAATTTGCCATGTGCAGCATCTACAACTGTGGCTTCGCCAATAGACTCATCCAGTTCTTTGTTGCCATCAAGACAACGATTTTGAACACGTACAGTTCCATCGTTGTTTAAGGTATAGACTGCCGAAATATCCGTACTGTCTTCAGGTTGATGCTTCATTGGTAAGCGTGCAATCTCATACCAAGTACCTAAATAGCGTTCAAGTTGGAAGTTAGATACGGTCGTTAAATTTTGACTCATTAGGATGTACTCCATTTAATCTAAATTAGATACATCCTTTGAGTATAGGCACAGTTTTGGAGTAGAAATAATACTGTTCTGTAGCAAAGCGTTAAGTGAGTGTGATTAATTTATATTTATTTTCATTTGCTTAGTAGTTTTGAAATTCAGCGGGGTGTACGAGATGCATATAAACTCACTACGAATAATCCCACTGCGCTATAACCCATGAGTTGTACAAAAAGTGCAAAAAACTCTCTGCTATTTTGAAAGTTCAGCGCTGAAAGCATGAAGATAAAAAATACAATCAAGATGAAAGGACTAAAAGCATAATATGCTTTCAGCTGATGCTTTAGACGCTTAGATTGGATCAAAACATGATGAATAATGTGTAGACTTAAGCCTAAACATAAGCTTATTAGTGTCGATAGAAAATCAAGTTTTTTAATTTCAGCTGTCAACAGAATCACTACACACGTTGATATACAAATGATCAATTTAAGCCTGCGTGTGCATCGTTCCGAATACCAGAAATTTAACATAATGAAGTCTTAATGCTGATGTTGATGAAGTAGAGACAGTGGGGAAAATAAGCAAATAGATAAAGCCATAAATCCTAATCCTTGAGCGCCAGGTAAAAGAATTTCTCCATCTTTTGCATGCATGAAAATTAAGGCAAGTAGCAGAGCGATAGGAATCCAAGTAAATAATCGGTACATCAACCCTGTTGGATGGTGTGAAGCGAAATGAATTTTACAGTAACGGCAAATAAGAAAAACGATACCTGTGCCCACAAACATTAAGATGGCATCGAAGTTAAGCGGTTGCATCCAATATAACGTAGCGGTAGCACTCGCAATCAAAATAAAAAATAAAGCTTTGTATTGTATTGAAACTTTAGGATCAAACCAAAACTCGAGCATAGTAATCTGAATCACAGTAAATAATTCAAAACTCTAGCACAAAAAAAGGTGAACAAGATGTTCACCTTTGAGGACATAATTTACTTATTTGCCATTATTTTGTAGAGGACCCCAGTCATATACTTTCTTTTGGTAGGCATACCAAAGCATCCATAGCCCGATAAGAATCATTGGAACTGTAAGGAACTGTCCTTTGCTCATCCATCCGATAAATAATTGTCCATTATCTGGCTCACGGAAGAATTCAACTGTGAAGCGAGCGATACCATATCCAATTAAGAATAGAGCAGAAACAGCCATGCGTGGACGAGGTTTAGAACTAAACCACCACAGAACAATAAAAAGAATCAAACCCTCACAGAGTGCTTGGTAAAGTTGGGATGGATGTCGTACGAGTTGTAAAGGATCTGTAGGGAAAATCATACCCAATGCGAAATTTGGATCTGTGACTTGTCGGCCATAAAGTTCGCCGCCAATAAAGTTGCCAATACGACCAAACATCAGACCTGTTGGAACACATGGGGCAATAAAATCCAGTGTTTGGAACCAAGTCATTTTGTATTTTTTACACCACAATAACATGGCCAACATGACACCTAAGAAGCCGCCATGGAAGCTCATGCCACCTGTCCAAACTTGGAATAACCATATCGGATTTGCAAGGAATTGATCAAAACCATAAAAGAACACATAGCCTACTCGACCACCAATCACGACACCTAATGCACCGTAAAAGATGAGATCAGAGACCATGTCTGGTGTCCATCCTCGTTGCTTAGCACGGAATGTTGCCAAGCCCCAAGCAAATAAAAATGCGAGTAGATACATGAGTCCATACCAGTGAACTTGTAATGGACCCACAGATATTGCCACTGGGTCAATAGAAGGATAGGTCAGCATTGCTTTTCCTTTATATTATGTTTTGTGTCGATTCTAACGGAAAGACTGAAAAAATGTTGTACATTCAATGTGTAAAGTTCTAAGGATGCAACGATGTGTATTGTAGCAATCGCATGGCAAGTGTTGGATGAAACACCATTATGCTTAATTTCAAATCGGGATGAGTTTTATCACCGACCTGCTTCACAAATTCATAAGTGGGAAAATAGCCCAATTATTGCAGGTCAAGATTTACAATCTGGTGGGACATGGATGGGGATTACTGCTGCAGGGCGTTGGGCACTTGTGACAAATTACCGTGATGCAAATGATAAGAAGGAATATCCAACTTCAAGAGGACATATCATTCAGCAATATCTGGAATCCGATTTAGCACCGATCCGATTCGCCCAAGAATTAGAAAAAAAGCAATGTGATTACGCTGGATTTAACCTTTTTATCGGAACCTCTGATCAAGCGGTTTATATGAGTAATCGTGGTGAATCTCCACAAGTGCTTGCCAAAGGTGTATATGTGGTTTCCAATGGTGTATTAAGTGATCCATGGGAAAAAACCAAACATTTGCGTAAACGCTTCACACAAGAGTTCTTACCATTATTGCAATTAAATCCCAATGCTCAAAAAGCGTATGATTTAGAGTACGCCGTTTGGGATATCTTACAAGATGAAAGAAAAATTGATTTAGACTTATTACCTCAAACGGGCATATCAGTGGAAATGGAGCAGCTGTTATCTTCTACTTTTATACAAAGCCCGATATATGGAACACGATGCTCAAACTACCTGTTGTTGAAAAGAAACCAATGGACTTGGCTTGAAAAAACGCAGCAAGGTGAACATCAGAATCACATAGTCAAAATTGATCTGAATCTCTCAAAAAAAATGCCGACATCGTAGTCGGCATTTTCTATTTCAATGTTTGAATTAAGCAGCAGGAGTGTTTTCTTTCTTTTCTAGACTTTCACCAACAATCTCGCCACCATCTTTACGTGTAATCACGACCGTCGCAGAGCGAGGACGTGTACCTTTACCACCGCTGATAGTGTTGCTGTGATTTGCAGGCCAAGTGCCACCTGGATGCTGAACATTCACAAAAATAGCTTTATAGTCTGGTGTCATCGTTACACCTGTAATTTCACAGCCTGAAGGGCCTGTTAAAAAACGACGTAACTTTGAATCATCAAGCTGTGCGCCAGCAGGAGTAAGTTGAGTGGCATTATTTGAACCAGCATTTGCAGAAGTCACTTTACCATCACTTACTTTACCTGGAAGTGCAGCGAGCATCATGCAATTCGTTTCATCTGTATAAGCGCCATCATCAGTCTGTACCCACAAGACACCACGTGGATCAAACCATAGGCCATCTGGACTTGAGAAATCATTTGCTGATGTGAGTCCAGATAGGTTTACACCCGGAAGTGAATCTTCTTCTGCGCCAAATAAGAAGATATCCCATACAAATGTTTTTGCTGTAACAGTATCACCAGTTTCACGGAAACGAATAATATGTCCGTTGATATTCCCGCGAGGACTACCACTTTTATCATTATCAGCATAATTACGAGGGTTGGCAGCATCAATCGTATGCTCACTTCCACGTAATGAGTTATTTGTTAAGGTGACATAAACCTCACCATTCTCTGGGTTTACTGCAACCCATTCTGGACGATCCATTTTGGTTGCACCAACTGCATCACCTGCTAAACGGGCATTTACCAATACATCAGCTTGATCTGTAAATTTGTATTTTGAATAACTAGCAATTAATGGATTGGAGATATTGAGTTCAATCCACTCACCAGACGTCTTTTGAGTTGCTTCATTAAAGTTAAATTTAGCAACATAGAATTTACCGTTATTCATATATTTATCACCAGCAGCATAACCGCCGTTGATATCTTTAGGGTCCCAAACCGCATCTGAAACAAATTTATAGATATATTCGCCTTGAGAGTCATCCCCCATATAGAAGGCTAGTGGTTGCCCAGGAATGGCACGACTGACACGACAATCTTCATGTGCAAAACGTCCAAGAGCTGTACGTTTTACTGGGCGTTGACGACCATCAAACGGGTCAATTTCAACAATCCAACCAAATGTATTTGGTGAGTTTCTAAAATCTTGAGTTGCAGAAGATGCAGAGACTTTAGTTAACCAGCGCTCATAGACATCTTGAGGGAACAGTTGTGCTTGAACTGTGTGCCACTTATAAGAACTATTTGAAGCAATTTTATAGCGTTTTAACGACTCCAAATCCTTTTCAGAACGATCTTTATCATCGCGAGTAAAGTATTGGTTAAAGTTTTCTTCAGTGGTTAAGTATGTGCCCCAAGGCGTATAACCGTTACCACAGTTATTGATCGTACCTAATGTAAATGTGCCTTCTGGACTGATCTTGGTTTGTACCAATTCATGCCCTTTTACAGGACCAGCGAAATCGATCGGTGTTGCAGCTGTAATTCGACGGTTGAATACAGAGCGTTTGTTTAGAGTGACTTGTTGAGTTGTAGGATTTTTTTGTACTTCAATCACTGAAACGCCGTGACAGTTGATTTCACGTAATGCTTCATCTTCAGAACGAATATCCGCTGAAATGGTATTATTCGCTGGATGCAAAATCGCTTTGTTATCTACATATTCGTGGTTGAGTACCAGTAAACCTACATTTGACTCATTTTGATCATAACGACTATTTTTCATGCCGAAATATGTCATACCGTCATGACATTCGCCTGAGCGCATGGTAAATGAAGCACCACTCGGAATATTATCTGCATCCCATTCAGGCATACCTTCAAAAAGCGGGTCTCCTAGTGCATAAATAACACGTGCTTCATATCCTTCAGGCACTGTGAATTCATTTTTAATATTTTTATCAACCGCTTTAAATGTTAGTTCAGTTGGCGTTTTTGATTTGTCGAATTCAGGTAGTGAAGGATTTGAGTTGTTATTGTCATTGTCGTCACTGTTACAGCCTGCGACTGAAGCCGCTACTGTCAATGCTACTGCACCACCAGCAGTCTTCTTGATGAGATCTCTACGCGTAATTTGCTTTTCAAGTAAATGGTGAAATTCTGGATTCCCCGAATCATTGCTATCGTAATCATCGTTAAAAGGTATTAAATCAGTCATGTTCGTTCCTAGCATCTTGCTTGGTAGTTTTTAGCGTCACCAACAACTTAATGCGCAATCATGACAATCAAATGATAGATTTATGTCAGTTGAATTAAGCTTTTATTTAAAGAGTATGAAAAAGGCGAGTCTTAAGACTCGCCTATGTTTAAAAGGGTCAAAATATCAAAGTACTGACTTTGCTCTTCTATTTTCGAGTAATTTTCCAAAGAAAAGCCCCAATTCAAATAACATCCACATTGGTATCGCCAACATAATCATCGATAGTGCATCAGGTGGCGTCACAAACATAGAAACGAAGAAACAACCTACAATAATAAAACGTCTTTTTTCAACCAATTGTTCTGTGGTAACGACCCCAATCATAATGAGTAATAAAGTCACAATTGGAATTTCAAAAGTTAAACCAAAAACCAAGAATAATTTTAAACAGAAACTCAGATAGCTATTAATGTCAGTCATGGGTGCAACCGTTTCAGGTGCAACGCTAATAAAAAAATGTAAAATCGAAGGGAGGGCTATAAAGTAAGCAAAAGCAACACCCGCATAAAATAATGTAATACTTCCGATGAGTAATGGTAGAGCTAAAGCTTTCTCATTTTTATATAGCGCCGGTCTGACAAAAGCCCATATTTGATAAATGATAAATGGTATGGCGATCATTAGAGCAACGAAGAAGTTTAACTTAAATGGTGCCATAAATGTCGCGGTGACATCCGTTGCAATCATTGATGAATTTATTGGGAGTTGAGCTCTAAGAGGCTCAGACATCATTTGATAGCTTTGATTTGCAAATGGTAATAAACAAAAGAATAAAACTAGAATGACCCCAACTATTCTAAATAAATATTTTCTTAAAATAATAAGATGCTTGGTTATTGGCATTTCTTCAAGCTGAGGATTTTCCTCATTTGAAGAGATGATATTTGGGAGAGTATTGTGACTCATACTGCCTCCGCTAAGACGACATACGGTTTATTGTATTGCGCTGAATTTTGAATATGAATAAAACTTTGCTTAGGTGTAGCGTGTCCTCTAAAAGGAACTGCTGTACTTTGCTGAACGTTTAAATACACATAAACAGGGCTTGTTTCAGAGCGAACCTGTTGATGGATAGGTGGATTTAAATATTCATCGCTTAATACTGTGTGTTTTTCAATTTCCTGCATTTGCGCTTTCATTTTTTCTTCTAATTCTTGAATGCGCTTCATTTCAGTCTGCATTTGTTCTTTAAGTTCAGACATTCTTAGTTCACGATCAATATCATTTTGTACATTGCTGACCATACGTTTAATTTTGCCATACCATTTACCAGCAAATCGCGCACCCTCAGGAAGCTTTTCAGGTCCAAGAACAAGCAATGCAATGATGCCAAACATTAATAGTTCAGCCATACCAATATTCAGCATTACTGTTACCTACCTTTAATGTTTCGCAGTTGAGTTCAAATCATGAGATGTTTGATGTTCAATCGTGCGTGGTTCTTTTAATTGAGCAGATGTGCTCTGGTCTTCGTCATCCTTAATTGATTTTTTAAAATCTTTAACCGCACCACCAACATCTTTACCCAAATTTTTTAGCTTAGACGTACCGAACAAAAGTAAAACGACAATTGCGAAAATAAGTACGTGCCAAATTGATAATCCAGCCATGATATATTCCTTATTGAAAATGATCTTGAATGATTTCAACAGTTCTTTATGACAGCAAGTTGACGGAATTATTTCAGTTTGAAGTCATGGATTTTTTATGTGTGCAAGAGACTTATTCTGAAGTGAAATAGATGTTGTGCTAAGATGAGAAAAAATCTATTTCATATTTAATATGGTTCTTCTACTCCCACTAGTCTCCTTTCTTATCGGCTATTTTGGCGTAGAATATTTACAAAAAATTCGTCCCTTTATGGCGATGTTGTTGGCGAAAGTGCTGATTCCTCTCATCATTATTTACAATATGGTGTTTTACCAAGAGGGCAGTATATGGTTGATGTTATTTAGTTTTATCGCTTCATTTTTACTGTATTTATTTGTTTATTACCGTACAAAAGACAAATTAGTCTCCTTATGTTCCAGTTACCTAAACATGGCTTGGCTTGGCTTTCCATTTGCATTCGCTATTTTTGGTGCGCAAGCATCTAGTCCTATGGTTGCACTTTATGTCGGGGGCTCTATTTTTGGTAATATTTGTGCAGTGACCGTATTAAGTGCTGAAAAGCAGTCTGCGATGGAGATTTTGAGAAAATTGACTTTCTCTCCACCGATTTTAGCTTTATTAGTTGCTGGTTTTCTTTCGTTATGGAATGTTAGTCATTTTCAGCAGAATGCAATGATTCAATCATTGTATATATTGGATAAGTGGTTAATGACCTTTACAGGGATGTGTATCCTTGGGATGTGGTTATCTCAAGTAAAAATTCACTTGTCCGATTTAATTGAAAGTTTAAAACTTGCTTTGATTAAATTTCTATTTGGTTTAGTGTGCTGTGCGGTAGCCTATTTTCTTCTACCGATTCCTCACGAACTGGTTGTTATTGCACTGATGTCTATGTTTTTTTTATTACCACCCGCAGCGAATATTGTTGCTTTAGAAACACATTATTCAGGAACAGGTGTTTCAGCCCAATATATCGCAGCGGGTACCATCGTAAGTTGCATGACAATTGGTTTATTTGCCATGGTTTATCATGGACTGATCGTTTAGTTCGTTTCGAGGCTTGCTTTGAATAACTGCATGGCTTGACCACGATGACTGATCTTATTTTTTTCTTCTTTGGTCATTTCAGCGCTACTAATATTGAGTTCAGGTAGCCAAAACAGTGGGTCGTAGCCAAAACCATTTTTGCCACGTGCTACTTCCAAAATTTCACCTTTCCAGATTCCTTGGAAAATCTGAGGTAAAGGATCTTCAGCGTGTTGAACTAAGGCGAGTACACACACAAACATCCCTTCAATCACGTCACCATTGTTACGTAATGGTGCTAAATCTGCCAGTAATTTAGCATTATTGGCAGCATCATCGCCATGCTCACCAGCATAACGTGCAGAGTAAATACCAGGAGCACCACCAAGTGCAGGGACGCAAATACCTGAGTCATCTGCTATAGCTGGTTTACCCGAAATCTTAGAAGCATGTCGTGCTTTGATAATGGCATTTTCTACAAAACTTAATCCATCTTCCACCGCATCCTCAATGTTCAGTTGTCCTTGGGGAACAACGTTAACAGGGAGTTTTAATTCTTCAAATAACTTTTCGAACTCAGCTATTTTCCCTTTATTGTTGCTCGCTAAAACCAAAGTACCTTGATCTAACCAATCTTTAGACGCCATGTTGAATCACTTTCTGTTTCAAATTTGAAGCTATTCTAACGGATATTTGCGATGATACAGATGAACTCATCTTTAAAATAACCAATCATTAAACATGAGAAATTTAAATAGCATTCATATTCGTCAAGCAGAGATCGCAGATGTTGAAAATATTGCGTCCTGTATTGCTTTAGCTTTGAACCACTTTGATGAAATACCAAAAAGTAAGTCCCTATTTTCAAAATAAGCTCTTGGATCGCACATCAATCATCAAGAGATAAAATACTTTGTTGCAGAATTAAAGCAGTCGCTTGTTGGGATGATTGCTTACAAACAACCCACTCATATTTTTCATTTTTTTGTTCATCCAAATCTGCAATTTCAAGGCGTTGGAACTCTTTTATTTAATTATGTGTTAGATCAATTAAATCAAACGGAGATCCAGCAGATAACAGTCAATGCGCATATAGGGGCTGTTCATTTTTATAAAAAATTAGGTTTTACTTCACAGAGTGAAGTGGACATATTCGAAGATCTGAAATTCATAAGAATGAAGAAGATGATCGAATAAAAAAAGCACCGATAGGTGCTTTCTTCAAACTTATAAGCGTTACTAACGGCTTTGAATCCATTGATCAGCACGATCACGTGCAGTACGAATTTGTTCTGGTGTCAGGTTGGCAGCCAAAGCCGTCTTTTTTGTCTCAGACATATTGATCACTTTATTATCTAACATGCCATCACGTGTAGAAAGCTCATACCATTGGTAAGCACCCATATAGTTTTTCTTTTGCTCTTCCATAACGGCTAAATTGAAGCTTGCACGATTGTCACCATGGCTTGCTGCTTTTTCGAAGTATTGGCGAGCTAAGGTTTCATTTTTAGCAACACCAATACCGTCAGCATACATACGACCCACATTCAGCTGAGCAGATGAAATACCTTGATCGGCTGCTGCCTTATACCAAACGAAAGCTTGCTTTAGGTCTTTAGCAACATCTTTACCATGTTGATAATGTGTTGCCAAATAAAACTGGGCAGCCGGTTGGCCTGCTCGAGCAGCTTTTTGCAGCTCCGATACAGGCATACGTGAATACTGTGCAGCCAGTGCAGAAGTTGATGGTTGTTGAGGTACATAATCTGCATGAACTTGGAAACTCAACAACCCTAGAAATAATGAAGTACCTAAGAATAACTTTTTCATAGAGCGCTCACTCGATAAATCGCGACCTCGCCAAACAAGTTCGGGATATGCTTGCTGAGCAAACTCCCTTGTTGATTCCCATTCACGGCTAAACGGTCAATAATTTTAATTTGATTCTCAGCACAAAGTGCTTCGAAATCCTTAAACGTGCACAGATGGATATTTGGAGTGTTATACCACATATAGGGTAAGGCATCCGAAACAGGCATTTTCCCTTTTAAAGCAAGGAAAGAGCGTGTTTTCCAGTGTGCAAAGTTAGGAAAAGTAATAATTGCTTGTTTCCCAACACGCACCATATCGCGCAAAAGCACATCAGGTGCATCTACAGCTTGCAAAGCTTGTGCCATGACAACATAGTCAAATGACTGGTCTGCAAAGCGTCCCAAACCGAGGTTCAAGTCTTGTTGGATGATATTTAACCCTCGACTGACTGCAATTGCAATCTTTTCTTGATCGATTTCTAATCCGTATGCACGAATGTTGTGCTTTTTGCTCATATGAGCCAGTAACTCACCATCGCCACAACCAAGATCTAAAATGCTTGAATCAGGTTTAATCCATTTTTCTGCAAGCTTCTGATCGATACGCATTACACGGTCTCCTTAGGGGTTGAAGCAAGATGGTCTATACCACCTAAGAAAGCCCTTAAAGTTTTGACATATAAAGGGATAGGGAACAAGAACGAGTCATGACCTTGTTCTGCATCAATATCAACATAGCTCACAGGCTTATGATTGGTAATCAATGCATCCACAATCTCAACAGATCGGGAAGGAGAGAATCTCCAATCCGTAGTAAATGAAATCACAAGGAATTTACATTTTGTATTCGACATTGCTTTAACTAAAGATTGTTCATACTCACGAGAAGGATCGAAGTAATCCAAAGCTTTAGTCATGATCAAGTAGGTATTCGCATCAAAGTTACGACTAAATTGTTCACCTTGATAGCGAAGATAACTTTCAACTTGGAATTCAACATCGAAACCATACATGAATTTGCCAGATTTTAAATCACGACCAAATTTTTGTTTCATGGCTTCTTCAGAAAGGTAGGTAATGTGACCTACCATCCGCGCTAGAATAAGACCACGTTTAGGATAGCTGTCTTTTTCTAAATAGCGACCATGATGAAAATCAGGATCAGACAAAATGGATTGGCGCGCGACCTCATTAAACGCGATATTTTGCGCTGAAAGTTTAGGTGCACTGGCAATAATGACACAATTATTTAATCGGTCAGGATAATCAACAGACCACTGAAGTGCCTGCATGCCTCCCAAAGAGCCACCAATAATAGAGTACCAAACAGTGATACCAAGACGATCAGACAGCATTGCTTGAGTTTTAACCCAATCGCGCACGGTCACTAATGGAAAATCTGGACCATAAGGACGATTTTCATTTTCAGGATTTGGGGAGGTTGGTCCTGTTGATCCGTTACAACCACCAATATTATTTAATGCCACCACAAAAAATGTATTGGTATCAATTGCTTTGCCTGGCCCAATACAAGCATCCCACCAACCTGCTTTTTTATCATCTTCATGGTGATAACCAGCAGCATGATGATGACCAGAAAGCGCATGGCAGATCAAAATTGCATTAGATTTATCTGCATTGAGTGTGCCATAAGTTTCGACCATCAATTCGAAACGTGGTAAAACGCGGCCACATTCTAATGCGAGTGGTTCTTCAAATTGGAACTTTTGTGGAACAACAATGCCCACTGAGTCAGCTGGAAAAGACACAGGATAAATTCGCCTAAAATCTTAAGTATGAATAAATAAAAGGATACCACTTGAGGGTATCCTTCTAAAGTCATTTTCGTGCTAAATATTATTGCTAATATTTATACTGCCGCAGCGATCACTTGATCTGTGCTCAAAACACCTTGATCAATTAAACGATTTGTACATGCAATAATTCCTTCAATAGATGAAGTCACGATGTTGTCATGTACACCAGCACCGAATGCTGATTTACCTGTACCTTTGACTTGAAGTTCAATTAGTGCCAACGCTTTAGCATTTGCACCAGAACCAATGCTACGTTCTTCATAGTTCACAACATCGATTGGCAACTGTAAAGCATCTAAAATTGCAGAGATTGGTCCGTTGCCTTCACCACGTAGATGTTGAACTTGACCACCGACTTCAATATCTAATTCAATGACTTGATTGCCATTTTCATCAGATAATCGATAGTTTTTCGCGACATAATGTTTATCTTTCTGATTTACATATGTACTTTGGAATAAACTCCAAATTTGATCAGCAGAAACTTCTACGCCTTCTTCGTCAGCTACCTGTTGCACGACTTGCGAGAACTCAATTTGTAAGCGACGTGGTAATACGACGTTGTAGTTCGACTCTAACAAGTATGCGATACCACCTTTACCTGATTGTGAATTGACACGAATGACTGCATCATAATCACGTCCCAAATCTTTAGGATCAATTGGTAAGTAAGGCATGTCCCAAATTTCTTCGTTTTTCTGGAACTCAAAGCCTTTTTTAATCGCATCTTGGTGTGAGCCAGAAAATGCAGTAAATACTAAATCACCCGCATATGGATGACGTGGATGAACGGGTATACCTGTACATTCTTCAATAGTAGAAATGATTTCATTAATATTTGAAAAATCTAGATTTGGAGCGACACCTTGGGTATACATATTTAATGCAATCGCTGCAACGTCAACGTTACCTGTACGTTCACCATTACCAAATACACAACCTTCCACACGATCAGCACCAGCCATGATCGCTAACTCGGATGCTGCAATACCGCATCCACGGTCATTGTGACAGTGTACAGAAATAATGACACCATCGCGGCGTTGTAAGTTGCGATGCATCCATTCAACTTGGTCAGCGTAAACATGAGGCCCAGAAACTTCAACAGTCGCGGGTAGATTCAAGATAACTTTATTATCTGGGCGAGCATCCCAAATTTCAGTGACTGCATCACAGACATCTTTTGCAACTTCTAATTCAGTTGCGGTAAAGCATTCAGGAGAGTATTGGAACACCCATTCAGTTTCAGGATATTGTGCTGCATATTCTTTCACTTTTTGAGCCGCATTCACCGCTAAGGCTTTCGCACCCGCTACATCAACATTCAATACTTTTTGACGGAATGTTGGTGAGTTTGAGTTATAGATATGCACAATTGCACGTTTTGCACCTTGTAATGATTCAAATGTACGTTGAATCAAGTGATCACGAGCTTGAACTAATACCTCGATATAGACATCATCTGGAATATGATTTTCTTCGATTAATTTGCGGGTAAAGTCAAAATCAATCTGTGAGGCAGATGGAAAGCCAATTTCAATATGTTTGAAACCAATTTTCACCAACATTTGGAACATCTTGAACTTTTGTTCAATGTTCATTGGTTCGAAAATAGCTTGGTTACCGTCACGAAGGTCGGTGCTCATCCAGATAGGCGCTTTATTAATTTCGTTATTTGGCCATTGACGGTCAGGTAAGTCTACACGTTGGTACATGCGACGGTATTTTTTGCTTGGATCAGCCAACATCATGAGATAACTCCTTTCATAGCACAACATGCTTGGGTCTTGTGTAAAGGCACTGCGCTATTTATATCGATTGTGTCTATTCTATCAATTTACAAGTGGCTTACTGCATCATTTTGCTGAATTCTCTAAAAATCTTTTGAATATATAGAGCTTAGCTATACCGTCACAGTGCTTGTAAATTCTTTCTTTTATTATAGTGCGATCTTCAAGAGAATTATTCCCTGATTTAGATCAAAGTATGATGAATGTGAAATTTTTTTTCACAATATATTTTTTTTTAATAATATTTTTCATTATAAAAATTAACTGTGAAAAATAAATTATAGTTCTGCCCATTTTCGAATTAAATTGTGATAGAGGCTCGTGAGTTTGATGACTTGCTCATGTTGATCTCCTAATGCCATACGAAGTTGCTGAATAGATTGATCTAAAGTAAATAACATATGTCGATTTGAATCATCTCGAATCATACTTTGTACCCAAAAAAATGATGCCAAGCGACAACCCAATTGGATAGAAGTGACCTCATGTAAGCTAGTAGATGGATAAAGTATCAAATCTCCTGCAGGGAGTTTGACTTCGTGATATCCATAAGTATCTTCAATGACTAATTCACCGCCGTCATATTCGTGCGGATCACTCAAGAATAAAGTACAAGATAAATCTGTTCTCAAGCGTTCTTGTGAGCCTTGAACTCTGCGAATCGAATTGTCGATATGAAAACCGAATGATTGATGCTGTTCATAGCGATTAAACAGAGGAGGGATGATATCTAGTGGAATTGCTGCTGATAAGAATAAAGGATGTTGACCTAGGGATTCTAAAATAATATCACCTAGATGTTTGGTCAGGGGATGATCATTGGAAAGTTGCTGATTATGTTTCACTGTTGCAGAGAGTGTTCCAGCTGTTACCTTTCCATTGACCCAATCTACTTTAGACATTTCTTCACGAAAATATCGAACTTGTTCAGGGCTTAGAATATTTGGAATATGATGAATCACTACGATCACTCACTGCTTTAGGTGATGAAAAGCATAGCTTGTATAGAGCTATGCTGAAATGAAATTAAAACTTGAAATTTAAAGACAATACAGCATTTCGACCTTCAGCTTCAGTTGCATAATGCGAAGCATAAGCTTTCGTGAAATAACGTGTATCTGAGAGATTATTGACGTTCAATTGAAGATCAATATCTGAATTTACTTGATAGCGAGCCATGGCGTCATAACGAACATAGCCTGGTACAAATTTGGTATTTGCAGCATCTCCATACACTCGATCCATAGCTAAAACACCAGCACCTAATTGTAATTTAGGGAGAACTTGGTAAGTTGTCCACAAAGTGGCAGAGTGTTTTGCGACATTTTGGACTTGGTTACCATTAGTTGGGCTAGCCGAATAACTTCCATCGCTATTTTTTACATAACCTGCATCAACAATTTCACTATCTAAATATGTGTATCCTGCAGATAAAGCCCATTTATTTGTGATATTGCCGTTTAAGCCTAATTCAACGCCATCAACACGTGTCTCACCAATATTTCTTGTAAATCCATCACTATCTAAAGCGCGAGTATTTTCTTTTTCTGTACGGAAAATAGCAGCTGTGAGATTAATTCTGTTATTCAAAAGGTCCCATTTGGTTCCGATTTCATAGGTTTTGACTTCTTCAGGTTTGAGGTTGTTAATTGCTCTTGCTTGTGCATCAGTCGTATTTCGTCCTGGGACACTTAACCCTTCTGAACCATTACCAGCATCGATTCCAACGGGATTAGCTGAAGTCGCATAGCTTGCATAAATTGATCCATTTTCTCTTGGTTTAAAGGTTAATCCAGCTTGATAATTGAAGAAATCGTGTTTTGAATTATATTTTGTTCCTGCTTGAATTGCTGAAGTGCCTGAACCAGTATCTTGATTGTATTTCATTTCAGTTTCGAATTCATCCCAGCGAATACCAAGGTCAAGGAGCCACTGAGGATTAAGCTCAATATTATTTAGGGCATATACTGATTGTGTTTCAGATTTAATCTTCATGACATTTGGATTAGCTTGAACTTTACCTAGCCAAGCATCATTCGAATTGGGGTTATAAAGATCAGTACACCAACCATTTGAAATATTTAATGAGCATGCATTATTAGCACCACTACCGCCTATTAACGTGGTATTAGGGTCGGTTACAATGTTTGTGCCGCGTTCAGAATCTTGTTTACTGTATTCAGCACCCAAATTGAAATTATGTTTTATGATGCCTGTTTGGAGTTTACCTGTTAATGCGAGTTGATCTGTAAAACTGTCAGTGGTTGTTAGGTTGGTATTTAGACGACGCCAAACTTTTCCATTTGCGACGTTGCCCTGACTGTCATCTGGTTGAGTCCATAAGTAATTATTTTTTGATTTGCTATAGACAGCAGTATTCATCAAGCTTAGATTTTCGCTAAAATCGTGCTCTAGCTTAAGGGTCCCACTTTGATTTTCTTGCTTTTGAAAGTCACGATTTAACCAACCGTAGTATGTACCCTGTTTAACATCAACGGGTGAGCCGACGGTCGCTTTTCTGTCAGTGTCGTATTTATATGGAATACCTGAATCTGGCTTATCAGCAGACTTTAGGTAGTAGTAGGCTAGTGTCGCTCGAGTGGGCGTGTCTAACCCAAAGCTAATACTTGGTGCAATACCAGCACGTTCATATTCAGCGCCATTATGTTGTCCCGCTTTTTCATTCTGGTGACCCATTGCCACGACACGAGTCGCAATACCATTCCCAAAATCTTTATTTGCATCTAATGTGATACGTGCATAAGCATCAGTACCGCCAGCAACAGAGCCTTGGAAAGCATCTCCAGATTTGGCTAATTTGGAAATTAGGTTAATACTACCACCCGTGGAACCTCCACCACCTAAAGTAGAGGCGGAGCCTTTGGTGACTTCAACCTGTTCAACGGCAAACATTTCTCGGTTTTGAGAAGTAGAGTTCCTCACACCGTCAACGTACATTGAACTTTCAGAGTTATAACCACGGATAAATGGACGGTCACCATTTGGGTTGCCACCTTCGCCCGCACCAAGTGTAATTCCTGGAACAGTTCTTAAAGCATCAGACAGCGTAGTCACTTGAGTATCTTGTATCTGTTTTTGAGAAATAACAGAGATTGATTTGGGAGTATCGAGTAGGGGAGCAACGTATTTAGCGTTTGAGGATTTGTCGACTTTAAATGACTGCTCTGATTGAGCCTCTGATTTAATTGTTTCTAAATGCGCTGTATCTTCTTGTGCGAAAGTTTGACCTGAAATAACAGCCAATGACGTTGCTATTGCAGATGAAACGATTTTTTTACGTGTCTTGATAAAGGCCATGTTCAACCTGATTTGAATTTGTTTTCAGGTTGAGAATAATAATGATTCTTTTTTAGCTTTAACGGGTCTTAAAATTGATATTTACGATTTAAGTTAAACTAAATAACGGAAGCTTAAATGTAATAATGTAATATTTTATGTATAAGTAAATGAATTTAAATAATATTGGAAAAATTAAAGTTTCTACATTTTTGTATGGCTATTTTTAATAGGGAATTTTATTTTAATAAAATAAAAAACCCTGCTAGCGCAGGGTCTTTAAAAAAATTTTGCTTAGAACTTAAAAGTTGTACTTAATTGTACACGACGACCTTCTTGAGTGTTGGTATAACGGTTGTAGTACTGATCATCTAAAGTGACATATTGAAGATCAACAAAATCTTTATCAAAAATGTTGTAGATAGCAACGCCGACATCTATATTATCATTCACAGTATAGTTTGTACCAAGGTGCCATTGGGTGTAACCTTTGAAATCACCTAACGCATTTTTAACATTGCCTTCTTCACGTAATTGGCTACTACGATATTCACCACGCAACCATAAGCTCATGTTATCAGCAGGCACATAGTTAACTAAAAGGTTTGCCACATGTTCTGCATTATCTATGTCATCGGTTGTATTACCCAAAGCATCGGTAAGTTCACCTTTAGTCCATGTATAGTTCGCCGATAACTTCCACTGGTCATTTAACTGATAACCTGCACCTACTTCAATACCATGAGATTCTGCTTCATCCGCATTATAAGGGCGAGCAAGGGTTAAGTTACGATTTGATGCGGTATTCCAATCTATGCCCCATTCTGCAAACTTGGCATTACATGCATCTACTGCACCAGAACAATCGAATTCAATTGGACGACCGTTATAACTCACCCCAGGCACATAAGTACCTTTCGCAACTAAATCAGCAATATCTTTATCCTGAATATGTACTAAAGAGTAACCAGCACCAACTGTTGTGATTTTATCTTTAGTCTTGTTTTGGAAGAATGTTAAGTTGGCATTAAAGCCAGCTTGGTTATCGAAATAAACACCAAGTTCGTAGTTTTCACTTGTTTCAGGCTCTAAGTTAGCGCTACCTAATACCGGTGCACGACCTTGGCTCGCAACGTTTGATAGACCTTGAGTTAATTGCTCTAAACGTGGCACTTTATAGCCTTCAGAATATCCACCTTTTGCAGTCCATTGTTCATTCACATTCCATACGACATATGCACGTGGTGTGAAGAAATCACCAAAGCTGCTGTGGTCGTCAAAACGCCCCCCTAAAGTTAAGTTTAAGTTTGGTAAGATGCTCCAAGTATCTTCAATAAATAAGCCATATTGGTCAAAAGACAGTTCAGGGTTGGCACGGCGGATGCCATCCTTAACGCTTGATTCCCACCACTGAGCACCAACGGTTAAGCTATGATTTTCAAATTTTTGGGTGCTAAATTTAGTATCGAAATAGGTGTCTTCACTTGTTAGTTTGCGATCATTGAAATTATTTTTTTCAGCAGCACTTAACATGCCTGCAGGGATTAGACGACCAATAGTTTCAGTTTCAACATGTGAAATGCTGCTCTCAAGCTTACCAAAGTCGGCATCCCATTCATGTGAGATATATCCTTTAGTACGTTCATATTCTTGGCTTGGGCCATAACCCTGTGTTGCTGATGGGGCTAATGGTTTACCAGAGTTATCAAGGTAAGTACCTAATTGACCGCGGCTGTTATCGAACCATTGTTGTGTATTTTCAACATCTAATGCAATTGTATGGTCAGCATGTGGTGTTAAAGTAATACGTGCACCTAAAGTTTCAATGTCAGACTTAGTCGGGCTATTACCTTGTGTTAAAGCACCATTTGGATCACTCAGATAAGATTGTTGACGCTCGGCTTTACGGCCACGTAATTGCACGCCAACTAAATCTTTAATTATAGGGCCAGAAGCAAACACTTCAGCTGAATATTGATTCCCAAAGTCAGAACTATTCGGGAGAATGGTACCATTAAGTGTTAATGATCCTGTCCATACATCTGAGACTTTTTTGGTGATAATATTAATTACCCCACCCATAGCATCTGAACCATAAAGGGTTGACATTGGACCACGAATAACTTCTATTCGTTCAATTGCAGAAATTGGTGGAATAAAATTATTATTTGATTCGCCGAAGCCATTAGGGGTGATGCTACCTACAGAGTTTTGCCGTTTTCCATCAATTAACACTAAGGTGTATTCTGCTGGCATACCACGCATACGGATATTAAGTGTACCTGTTTTACCAGCTGCTGGACTAATATCAACACCTTCAACTCCTTTAAGTGCATCAGCAAGAGAGGTTACACGTTTGGTTTTGAAATCTTCGCTTGTTAAAACTGTAATTGATGCAGGAGCATCTTTGATTTTCTGTTCGTAACCAGCTGCAGAAACTACAATTGTAGAAAGTTGATGAGCACTATTTTCATTTGTGGTATTTGCAAATGTTACACCGCTAGACAAAGCGAATAATGCAACTGTAAGAGGTTGAAGCTTAAACTTACTCATATTATGTTCTTCCGCTGGTATGAGTGATGCTTGAGGGCATGATCAAATTTGATGCAAATATTAATGATAAACTTTATCATTTGCAATAAAAAACAAACAATAATTAAGAAAAATGAATTGAATATGGTCAAACCTTGTGAGCAAAAAAAATATTCTCAGCTTTATAAAAAAGATGGTTCGAAAAAGGTATTTTGTATATCTTTGATTGTTGTCATATAATGTGGCACTTTAAAAATTGCAATTACTATTTCTATATCGAGGAAGCCATGCAAGTAACTTCTGAAGCGGTTTCGGGCGTAGCCCGTCGTTTAAATGTATCTGTACCGACGAGCCGTGTTAATGAGCAATTCGAAGCTCGTTTAAAACGTACTGCTAAAACAGTTAAGATCAACGGCTTCCGTCCAGGTAAAGTGCCTTTAAATGTTGTTCGTCGTGAATACGGCGCGAGCATTTACCAAGAAGTGGTAAATGATGTTATTCGTGACACAGTATTCGAAGCAATTCAACAAGAGAAAATCAATGCTGTAGGCATGCCTAACATTGAAAAAGTTGAAAACAAAGAAGATGCTTTAGTTTATGAAGCAACTGTTGAAGTTTACCCAGAAGTTTCAGTTAAGTTTGACGGTTTAGAAGTTGAACGTAAATCTACTGAAGTAAATGATAAAGATGTAGATCAAATGATCGAAAATCTTCAAAAGCAACGCGCGACTTGGACTGAAACAAAAGGCATGGCTAAAAAAGACATGCAAGTTACTTTTGATTTCGAAGGTTCTATTGACGGCGAAAAATTTGAAGGTGGTTCTGCTGAAGACTTCAAACTTGTATTAGGTTCTGGTCGTATGATCCCTGGCTTCGAAGACGGTATCGTTGGTATGAAGAAAGGCGAAGAGAAAGTAATTGATGTAACTTTCCCTGAAGATTACCAAGCAGAAAACCTTGCAGGTAAATCAGCTCAATTCAAAATCACAGTTAAGCTTGTTGAAAAACAAAAGCTTCCTGACGTAGATGCTGAATTCCTAAAAATCTTTGGTTTAACTGAAGAAGAAGGTGTTGAGAAGTTAAAAGCTGACGTTCGCAAAAATATGGAACGTGAAGTGAAAAACGGTCTTCGCAATCAAGTGAAAGGTGCAACTTTTGATGCGCTTGTAGCTGCAAATGAAATCGAAGTACCTGCATCTATGTTGTCTCAAGAAATTGACCGTCAACGTCAACAAATGATCCAACAGTTTACTCAACAGTTTGGTGCTCAAGGCGCTAAAGCATTTGATTCAAGCATGCTTCCAGATGAATTATTCAAAGAGCAAGCTGAAAAATCAGTAAAATTAGGTGTTTTGGTGAGCAGTATTCTTGCTGAAGCAAAAATCGAAGTTGATCAAGCACGTGTAGAAGCTTATATCGAAGATATGGCGACTTCTTATGAAGATCCTACAGAAGTTATTGAATACTTCAAAAATGATAAGCAACAACGTGCACAAATCGAAGCTGTTGTTTTAGAAGACCAAGTTGTAGATCACATCTTAGCGTCTGCTAAAGTAACTGATAAAGCTGTTAGCTATGAAGAATTGTTGAAAGAACAACAAGCTCGTCAACAAGGCTAATCGGTTATCCGAAGGAAGAGGCGCTTAACGCGCCTTTTTTCTTGTAAAAAATATGGATCAACTTGTCCTGTATTCACAAAGCCTAATTAAAAAATATCTGATATTTAATGGTGAATATTTTGCATTTTCGACAATTATCCCTCATATTGTGAAAATGTATTGAGTGACAAAAAATTCAGGAATAAATAACGTATGTATGTTCCAACAATTGATAATGCTTTGGTTCCAGTTGTCGTAGAGCAATCATCTCGTGGTGAGCGTTCTTTTGATATTTTCTCGCGTCTTTTACGCGAACGTGTAATTTTCTTAACGGGTGAAGTTGAAGACAATATGGCGAACTTAATCGTTGCGCAAATGTTGTTCTTAGAAGCTGAGAATCCAGAAAAAGATATTCATCTGTACATTAACTCACCTGGTGGTTCAGTGACTGCGGGTATGGCAATTTACGATACGATGCAATTCATCAAACCAGATGTCGTGACATATTGTATGGGCCAAGCAGCCTCAATGGGCGCTTTTTTATTGAATGCTGGTGCTAAGGGTAAACGTTACTGCTTAGAAAACGCTCGTGTTATGATTCACCAACCATTGGGTGGTTTCCGTGGTCAAGCTTCAGATATTGAAATTCATGCACGTGAAATTCTATTTATTAAAGAGCGTTTGAACCGTCTAATGGCTGAACACAGTGGCCAAGATTATGAAACTGTTGCACGTGATACAGACCGTGATAACTTTATGACCGCTCAAGCTGCAAAAGAATATGGTTTGGTCGATGAAGTTTTAACGAAACGTCCGCAACTTTAAGCTGTAAAGCATAGAAATTTATTTGGAGTGAAGATGTCTGAAAATCCTCAAGGACAAAAGCATTGTTCATTTTGCGGTAAAACGCAGTCTGAAGTGGGTAAACTCATTGCAGGCGAGGACGCTTACATTTGTAATGAATGTGTAGATGTATGCTTAGATTTAGTTCAGACGAGCCAGCAAGTCGAAACTGGTGAATGGGCAACTCGTCCATTACCTAAGCCGCATGAAATTCGTGCAGCTTTAGATCAATATGTGATTGGTCAAGACACTGCGAAAAAAACGCTCTCTGTTGCGGTATATAACCACTATAAACGTCTTAAAGTGACTCAATCAACTGCAAAGTCAGAAGATCGTGTAGAACTTGCTAAAAGCAATATCTTACTCATAGGACCAACAGGTTCGGGTAAGACTTTGTTGGCGCAAACTTTAGCGCGCTTATTAGATGTGCCATTTGCGATGGCTGATGCAACGACATTAACTGAAGCTGGTTATGTTGGTGAAGATGTTGAGAATATCGTTCAAAAATTGCTACAAAAAGCAGATTACGATGTTGAGAAAGCACAGAAGGGTATCATTTATATCGACGAGATCGATAAGATTACCCGTAAGTCTGAAAATCCTTCAATAACACGTGATGTTTCAGGTGAAGGTGTTCAACAAGCGCTTTTAAAAATGATCGAAGGCACGGTAGCTTCAATTCCACCTCAAGGTGGTCGTAAGCATCCACAGCAAGAGTTCATTCAAATTGATACGTCTAATATTCTGTTCATCTGCGGTGGTGCATTCTCTGGTTTAGAGCGTGTCGTTCAACAGCGTCAAGAAAAAGGTGGAATTGGTTTCACTGCTGACGTGAAGACTAAAGATGATTCTAAGAAGTTATCTGAATTATTTAGTCAGGTAGAAGCTGCCGATCTTGTGAAATTTGGTTTAATCCCTGAATTCATTGGTCGTCTGCCAGTGATTGCAACGCTCGAAGAATTGGACGAAGAAGCATTAATGCAAATTTTGACTGAACCAAAAAATGCATTAACGCGTCAGTATCAATACTTGTTCGAAATGGAAGATGTTGATCTATTATTCGAAGATTCAGCATTGCGAGCAGTTGCGAAAAAAGCACTTGAGCGTAATACAGGTGCTCGTGGTTTACGTTCAATTCTTGAAAACGTCTTGCTCGATACGATGTACGATTTACCAAGTCGCTCTGATATTGGTACTGTTGTGATCAATGAAGCTGTGATCAATGAAAATGCTGAACCAGAATATCGAGCTGAGCGCCAACCTAAACAAGAACAACAAGTTGAAGAAAAGGTCGATTTAAAGATTTTAGATACTAAATCTGCTTAATTGATTGTAATTCATCTGAAACGCGTAAAAAGTCCCACTTTTTGCGCGTTTTTTGTTTTTAATCTCGGATTGAGATGATAATCTAACGATAACAAAAATATGACATAGAATAAAAAGTATTCGTGATGAGGGATAATCATGCGATCAACCGTAGCAGTGTGTGCTTTGAGTCTGTTTCTTGTGGCATGTCAGACACATAAAGGGCTTAACGAAAATAATCAAACTCATGTGGTCTCAACGTTAAAACCGGTAGATTTTAGTGAGAAAAAAACTTTTGTATCTCAGAAGCTAGCTCAATATAAAGTTGCAGGATTTGATCTGGGCTCATGGGTAAATCAAAAACCAGGACAGTTTTTCAGCCGTGTAAAACCTCAACATCAGCAAGCCGCAGTGTTGTATCTGTACCGTCCTGATAGTAAGTGGAATCGTCAGGAAATTATTGCACCGAGTTTTTTTCTAAATGGTAAGCGCATTCCGAGTTTAATCAGCAATCATTATTATTGGATAGAGCTGGCTGAAGGGGATTATCAACTTAGTATCAGTCGACCTTTAACTGTGATGCATTTTCAAAAACCTTTGGTTGCAAGTTTTAGTGTTAAAGCGGGGCAGCAGTATTTCTTAAAATATGAAGAAGAACAGTTTCGAGGTGGACCAAATGGTAGTGAAGATCTCCTCAGAGTTGGACCATTGATGCAAATGCCAACAAAACAGGCATTAAGAGAAATTGGCATGACTCAGTTGAAAACGCCTGGGCTTAACTATGTTGCCGTTATTCAACCGAACGGAACATTGCAAAAATCAAAAGAAAAAATTAAAAATAAAGAATATAAAGCCAGTGATGATGTGCGCTTAACAGAACCTTTTAAGATATATGATCCACGCACATGGTAACTCTGATTCAGCAGAATGGTTTTTAGCTTATTTCGAGTCAGTATGAATACTTTGTTTTTGTAGTTGTTCTAATTTCTTTTGGACTTCAGCAAAATTCTTTTCTGTAGATTGTAAAGAGCCTGCAAGTTGTTGATTCAGGATTTTCATGGATTCTTGAGCAACAAGTGGACCTTTATTTAAAATGGATTGACCTGTTGGAGAGGAATAAAAGTCGATCTGGGCTTGAACTTCTTGGGCATCATAGACATCTTTATAAATTTTGAGATAGATCGGTTTAAGTTTTTCCCAAGAAGTTTGCTTAATATTTTCTTGGTGAATTTTATCAGCCAGTTCATTGGCAATAACTTGTTGTTGTGGTGTTAATTTTTCGGCCTTAACAATATTTTGAACAATGCTATAGGCCTGTTGATCAATTTGAGGTCGGATTTGTTTAAGCGTACTTTGTAAGAGCTGATCTAAATTCAATACTTGTATGAGTTTTTCGATTTGTTGATCAGTCGCTTGAGCTGCCATAACCGCAGGTGAGCAGATCATGCATCCGCTCAAAAATAATGTTCTTAAAATTTTCATGAGTATTCTCGGTATAAAAAAGCACCCTAATGATAGAGTGCTTTTTGAACTTGAGACAAGTCGAATATTATTTATTGTGCAGCTGCATCTACAACTGGAATTTTACCAATTTTAGCCTGCCAAATTTTTGGTGCAGTTGCGTGAACTGATGTGCCGTTAACGTCTACTGCAACAGATACAGGCATATCTTTAACCACGAACTTATAGATTGCTTCCATACCTAAATCTTCAAAAGCGACAACTTCCGCTTCACGAATTGCTTTAGATACGAGATATGCAGCACCGCCTACAGCCATGAGGTAAGTTGCTTTATTGTCTTTGATTGCTTCAATTGCAGCAGGACCGCGGTCCGCTTTACCGATCATACCGAAAAGACCAGTTGCTTCTAAAACTTGACGTGTGAACTTATCCATACGTGTTGCAGTTGTTGGACCTGCAGGACCTACAACTTCGTCACCCACTGGATCAACAGGACCAACGTAGTAAATGAACTTACCTTTAAGGTCTACAGGAAGCTCTTCACCGTTGTTTAACATATCAACCATACGTTTGTGCGCAGCGTCACGACCTGTATAGATTGTACCGTTAAGAAGAAGCGTATCACCTGGTTTCCAAGAGTTCATTTCTTCTTGTGTGATGTTATCTAAGTCAACACGTTTAGAAGAAGATGAGTCCCAAGTGACTTCAGGATAGTCTTCAAGTTTAGGTGCAATAATATTCGCAACACCTGTACCGTCTAGTGTGAAGTGTGCGTGACGAGTCGCAGCACAGTTCGGGATCATACCGACTGGTTTACCCGCAGCGTGACAAGGGTAGTCTTTAATTTTGATGTCTAGAACAGTCGTTAAACCGCCAAGACCTTGTGCACCAATACCCAGCGCGTTTACTTTCTCGAAGATTTCGATACGAAGTTCTTCAAGTTTATTTTGTGGACCACGACGAAGAAGCTCGTCCATGTTGATCTCTTCCATCAATGCTTCTTTAGCAAGCATCATGGCTTTTTCAGCTGTACCACCGATACCAATACCGAGCATACCAGGAGGACACCAGCCTGCACCCATGGTTGGTACAGTTTTCAGTACCCAGTCCACGATTGAATCAGATGGGTTTAACATTGCAAGTTTAGATTTATTTTCTGAACCACCGCCTTTTGCTGCAACAGTGATATCTACTTTGTTACCTGGAACAAGTTTATGGTAGATCACAGCAGGGGTGTTGTCTTTCGTATTCTTACGGCCAAAAGCAGGATCAGCAAGTACAGATGCACGAAGTACGTTAGAGTTTTCTAAGTAACCTTGGCGAACACCTTCGTTAATCGCGTCGTCTAAGCTCATTGTTAAATCAAATTTAACGTCCATGCCCACTTCAACGAATACGTTGACGATACCAGTATCTTGACAGATCGGACGGTGACCTTCGGCACACATACGTGAATTGATTAAGATTTGTGCGATCGCATCTTTGGCAGCTTTGTTTTCTTCACGGTCATACGCACGACTCATTGCTTGGATGAAGTCTTGTGGATGATAGTAAGAAATGAACTGAAGCGCATCTTTAACGGATGTGATCAAGTCGTCTTGCTTGATAATAGTTGTCATACAAATATCTCTTGAGCGGGCTGATAGCTAGCGGGCTAAATTATAAGACAAAATGATTCAATTGTGGCTTTTTTGCTGAGGAATTGGGCGAAAGTTTAAGAGAGCAGATTCATTCATAGAAAAGTTAAAATTAATATTTGCTAATTAATTTTTTAGATGGAAATACGTTTACGTAATAAGTTGTTTAAGCTTTTTTATAAATAACAATAATTTTTTTCAAATTTATCTCATAATATTTATAGATTAAATGGGTGAAATTTCACTATTTTAGTCATCAATAATTCTAATACATTGACTTTGTGAAATTAAATTTTGTTAAGATTTTCAATGGAAAGTATTAAGTAAATATTTATATAATTAAAAATCAATATTATTTATATATTTCATAAAATCTAGAAGTTAATTAAATATGAAGTCAAGTGACGCTGGAGTCTTTCTGAGTTATGCCTATATCACAATGCAAAAGATGGGATTAAATGTAGAGCAAATTTTAGAAGATGTAGGATTGCCCGCACATTTGCCTGATAAGACAGTTCGCAGAGATAATTCATGTCAGTACCGATTTTGGAATACAGCGCAAAAAGTTTCTAATGACAGAGATATTGGTTTACATGTAGGAGAGCATTTTCCTGTAATTAGAGGCTCATTGATTGAGTATCTATTTTTGAGTAGTTCGGGATTTAAAGTTGGACTAGAGAAAGCTTTAAATTACCAAAAATTACTTTCTTCAGCTTTTCATTTTAGCCTGTTCACAAATGGGCATGTTGCTGGAATTCAAGGGTTTAATCATCCTGTTCGGCATTATTTAGAGATTGCCATCAGTGTGGCTTTAAGTTTTTTAAAATTTATTACTGAACATCAATTCCGCCCGATGAGAATATGTTTACCCTATGAAACTGGTGCAACCTTAGCTGAATATAAGCGCGTATGGGGATGTGAAGTAGAGTTAGGTTGTTCAGAGGGGAAAATCTTATTTGATGCAGCGTTGCTAAATTTAAAATTTGACTGGTATGAACCAGAATTATTTACCATCCATGAAACTTATGCCAAACGCCAAATGAGACAGGTGGAAAAATATGAGCTCATTTATGATATAGAACAAATTCTAGCGAATAGTTTGCTCGAATCGGGCAACATTCAGTTAACTCATGTGGCAGAACAGTTGAATATGAATGTTAACACTTTACGCGCAAGTTTAACTGATATTGACACTTCTTTTGAGAAAATCTTGACTCATTATCGTATTCGGACTGCTAAGCAACTATTAGCAACCACAGAGATCTCCATGAGTCATATTGTCAGCGTTCTTGGTTTCGCAGAGAGCTCTGTATTTTCACGAGCATTCAAACGTTGGACGGGTGAGACACCTTTGCAATACCGCAAAAGAAAAACCACAAAAAATGATTCAATCGATACTTAATCTATATCATCTAAGTCAATAAAATTTATTCTAAATCCGTTACCTTAATCTGAATCAGGACAATTTTAAGTCTTTAAATGTTCGCTTGATTTGCAGCACATTTAAGGTTTTTTAATGATGTTCTGCTTACAATAAATCAAATGAAATTTCACTTATATACAATGATTTAACAAATTTGTTTGATTTTAACTTTAAGTTTATTCAACTAATTTTAGGAGTTGAAAATGAGTTATGTAAAGACTAAAGACGGTGTTGATATTTTTTATAAAGATTGGGGACCACGTGATGATGAGGTGTTATTTTTTCATCATGGATGGCCTTTAAGTTCAGACGATTGGGATGCGCAAATACTTTACTTTTTAGAGAAAGGTTATCGTGTAGTGGCGCATGACCGCCGTGGTCATGGACGATCTTCTCAAGTGTCTGATGGTCATGATATGGATCATTATGCTGATGATGTTGCAGCTGTTGTTGAGCATTTAGGCATCAAAAAAGCGATTCATATTGGTCATTCAACAGGTGGAGGTGAGGTTGCGCACTATATCGCAAGACATGGTGAGGAGCGTGTTTCTAAAGCTGTTCTGGTGAGCTCTGTACCACCCTATATGGTGAAAACTGAAGATAATCCAAACGGATTGCCGAAAGCTGTTTTTGACGACATGCAGGCTCAATTATTTAAAAATCGAGCTGAATTCTATCGTGCTGTACCTGAAGGTCCATTTTATGGATTTAATCGTTCAAATGCGAAGCCGTCTGAACCAGTGATTCAAAATTGGTGGAGACAAGGGATGATGGGTTCTGCTAAAGCACACTATGATGGGATTGTGGCTTTCTCCCAAACTGATTTTAGAGAAGACCTTAAGAAAATTTCAGTGCCAGTATTAGTTTTACATGGTGATGATGACCAAATTGTTCCTCTTGATATTTCAGGAAAGTTATCGGCTGAATTGGTACAAAATGGAACTTTAAAGATTTATCCAGGTTATTCACATGGGATGCTCACTATTAATCCTGACGTGATTAATCCTGACCTTCTTGAATTTATTCAAAGTTAATTTTCGATCTTGTCTTAAACAAGAACTCTTTAAGAGTTCTTGTTTTTTTATATAAGTCTTTAGTTAACCTCATGATTCTAAGTTACAACACGTAGGAGTTAATCATAGATCTCAGTGTTCTAAGGGATTTATTGAAAAAACCATCCTCACTTTCGCGAGGATGGTAACTCATATGCAAATCAAATTATTGGGCTTGTTGCTCAGCCTGAATCGCTGTTAAAGCAATCGTAAAGACAATATCATCGACCAATGCACCACGAGATAAATCGTTTACAGGTTTGTTTAAACCTTGGAGCATTGGACCGACACTGACCACATTGGCAGAGCGTTGAACTGCTTTATAGGTGGTATTACCAGTATTCAAGTCAGGGAAAATAAAGACATTGGCACGACCCGCCACTTGAGAGTCAGGTGCTTTAGAGCGACCTACACTTTCTACAGAGGCAGCATCATATTGAAGGGGGCCATCGATCAATAAATCTGGACGACGTTCTTTTGCGATGCGTGTTGCTTCAGCAACTTTTTCAACATCAGCACCTGTGCCAGATGTACCAGTTGAATATGAAATCATGGCAATACGTGGATCAATACCAAACGCTTTGGCTGAATCGGCAGATTGAATCGCGATTTCAGCAAGTTGCTCTGCATTAGGATCTGGATTGATTGCACAGTCACCATAAACATACACTTCATCTGGTAATAACATAAAGAAAACAGACGAAACTAAAGAGTAATCAGGTGCCGTTTTAATCAACTGAAATGCAGGGCGAACTGTATTGGCTGTGGTATGAACTGCACCTGAAACTAATCCATCCACTTGATCTAGTGCTAACATCATCGTTCCAAGAACCACTGTATCTTGTAACTGTTCTTTCGCTTGCAGTTCATTTAACTTGCCTTTACGCAACTCTACCATTGGCGCAATATAGTTGTCGCGGATGAGGTCTGGATCAATGATTTCTAAATCATCAGGTAATTCAATCCCTCGAGCTTTGGCTACATCTAAAACTGCTTCTGGTTTTGCCAATAAGATACAGTGAGCAATACCACGTGATTGGCAGATCGCGGCTGCTTGAATCGTACGAGGTTCATCACCTTCAGGAAGAACAATTCTTTTCTTCGCTGCAATTGATTTTTGTACCAACTCATGACGGAATGCAGATGGAGAAAGACGTGGTTGGTATGAGCCATTCAGCAACTGCGTTACCCAATCCGCATCAATATGGCTAGATACAAATCGAGTGACTTGTTCAGCGCGAGCAGTATCATCTACAGGAATTTCATTGCTTAAATTAGCCAATTGAGTCGCTGTTTCAAATGTACTCAGTGGTGTGTGTAAAATAGGTAAGCCCTGTTTTATCGCAGCTTGGCAGAAAGCCAGTACTTGTTGATTAGGCGCATAATGTTCAGTCAGTACTAAACCTGCAAGAGGAATACCATTGCTGCTTGCTAAACTACTTGCAAGTAATACATCAATACGATCTGATGCGCTAATAATCAGTTCACCTGCCGTGAATTTGTGCAGTTCGCGCTCGATATTTGAAGCGATCAAGCTACTATGCAGAACACGTCGTTGTGCAGCCTCACCTAAGTTAATCCATTCTGCTTGAATATGTTGCGCGATATCAGACATTCGCGGCACACTTAAAGTATTACTAAATGGTACTAATGCAATAACAGGAAGTTGTTCGGAACCAATCAGTGGATGTGTTTTTTGAATTTCCCCAACAAATTGTTGAGTCTCTTGTGTCAGACGAAGATTTGGATCAATGGTCACTGGAATCTGTGCAGACTCCTCGGACAGACCTTTGGTTCGCATGAAAAGCACACCAGCTGTTCGGTTGCTGTTTGCTCCACCAAAATTACGTAATTGGGTTTCTACTTTTTCTGCTGTATAGGCTGGTTGTTTGATATCAGCATTGCTCACAATGATGACTTTCGCATCTAGTGCCTGAGCAAGTTGAGCATTCAGTTCAGATGCAAAACTATCACGGCTGTTTGGAACTAACCCTTCCACAATAATAAGATCATGTTTTTTAGCGATTTGACGATGTAGACGAACAGCTTCCTCTAATAACTCATCACTTTCATCAGCATTTAATTGCTGCACTACATTTTGATATGAGATTGGTTCAACTGTTTCGTTCTGAGAAACATGGCGGAATAACGCTGTGGTGCGATCGAAATTTTCAGCATGTACTTCTTGTGAAAATGGCTTAACAAAACCAGCTTTTACACCTTGACACTCAAGTGCATAAATTAAGCCTAAACACGCTGATGTCAGACCTACACCTTCACCAGTTGGAACAAGTACAATTGTTTTCATATCATCAAAATCTATATCTAAAAATAAAAAAGAAATATGTAAATATGTCTGCGCGGGCGACTGCTTAAGCAGTCGCGGTTTCAAGTTCAGACTTTTTTTCAGATGAATTCACATCTCCGATTTGATTCACCACATGTTCTGTTTCTTGTGCAATACGTCCTTCTTCATCTGTAGGAATGACCCAAATTTGCGGACCAGTACCATTATCAATACGACCTTCAGTACCGCGAGCTAATTGGTTATTTTTTTCTTTGCTAAAGTTAAAACCAAAATGTGGCAAATAAGATAATGTTTTTTCACGAATGAATGCTGAGTTTTCACCAATACCACCTGTGAAGAATAAGCCATCAAGACGAGGTAAACCACAGCTGAGTGCTGCTAATGATTTAGCAAGACGATAGCAGAATACTTCAATAGCAAGTGCAGCATCTTCATTGCCTTCTTCTGAAGCTTCGATAAGTGTTCGCATATCGTTTGACAGGTTTGAAAGTCCTAATAAACCAGATTGGCTATTGAGCATTCTGTCAATTTTGTAAATGTCCCATCCTAGGTTTTTGGCTAAAAAATTATGTAAACTTGGGTCTACATCACCACTACGGGTACCCATCACTAAACCTTCGAGTGGCGTTAATCCCATAGAGGTATCAACACTTTTACCATTCCAAATTGCACAAGTAGAACTACCATTGCCTAAATGAGCGGTGAGCCAACCACCTTCACGGAAACTACCAGCAAGCTCAGAACCACGATCTGATACATAGGCATGGCTCGTACCGTGGAATCCATAGCGGCGAACATTATGTTCAGTGTATAAAAATTTTGGTACCGCATAACGATAGGCATGCGCTGGCATTGTTTGATGGAACGCTGTATCAAACACTGCAACCTGCGGTAAGTCTGGGAACAAACGTTTAGTCGCTTCGATCCCAACGAGATGTGCAGGATTATGTAATGGAGCTAAAGGTGTTGCTTCACGGATTTTTTCAATAATTTCATCGGTGATTAACTCTGCTTGAGTTAAAGAACCACCATGTACAATACGATGACCAATGGCATCAGGCTTGTGATTCGCTAAGCGAGATAATCCAACTTCAAGTGCTTCTTTGTGGTCTGCATTTGGAATACGAATATCAACTGGTTCGTTGCCTACAGTCACGCCTTTGATGCGCGCTTCTGGCGTACCTAAGTTTTCAGCAAGACCATGAATTCGGAAATCTTGATCTTTAAGTAATAATGCAAACTTGATCGAAGAAGAACCGCAATTGATGATAAGAACTGAATGAGGCATGGTGTGTTCCTTTACTGGCAATTTTAATATTTCGTTTGTTTTCTTCCAAATGAACAAAAAATGTTATTTCTTGATCGTGAAGCATTTGTATCATGCGTTTTTTTATTGTCCTAGATAGACTTTAGGTGATTAGACTTAAGCACTATCGACCACTAAGGCAATAATAATTAAAATTTATAGTCTTTCTTTATTCATTTATTAAATAAATGATGGTTATGTTTTAATTAAATTGTATGCGTAAAACATAGCATGTATTGTATTTTTTATATACCACTTCTGGTTTGTAATTGATTTAATTTATACGTTTTTTATTTAGTTATAATGAGTTGAATCACTCAAAAAAAAAGCCCTTTACTCAAAGGGCTTTGTTTTTTAAGTTAGGTTTATTGACGGATTTGGCCATCGCCTAAGACAATCCATTTTTGTGAGGTAAGTCCTTCTAAACCGACTGGACCTCTGGCATGAATTTTATCTGTTGAAATACCGATTTCAGCACCTAAACCATACTCAAAACCATCAGCAAAACGAGTAGAGGCATTGACCATGACCGAACTTGAATCGACGCGTGTAAGAAATTTTCGCGCCGTGCTAAAGTTTTCAGTAATAATCGAATCAGTGTGATGCGATCCGTATTTATTGATATGCAAAATTGCTTCATCAACGCCACTGACCACTTTAACCGCTAAAATAGGTCCTAGATATTCCTCATACCAGTCTTCTTCGGTCGCAGTTTTAATCTGTTCACCTAAAATTGCTTTTACTTTTAAGCAACCACGCAGCTCAACTTGTTTTTCAGCATAAAGTTCAGCAATGCGAGGCAGAAAGTCATCAGCAACTTTTTCATCAACCAGCAGCGTTTCCATGGCATTACATACGCCATAGCGATGAGTTTTTGCATTTAACGCAATTGGCAATGCTTTTTGTAGATCTGCTTGAGCCTCAACGAAGACGTGACAGTTACCATCAAGATGTTTGATTACTGGAATAGTTGCTTCACGTGTAATACGTTCAATTAAGCCTTTGCCACCACGTGGAACAATAACGTCAACATACTCAGAGAGAGTAATCAATTGTCCAACAGCAGCACGATCAGCTGTATTTACAACCTGCACTGCGTTGACTGGTACTCCAGCTTGCTCTAAACCTTTTTGAATTGCGGTAGCAATGGCTTTGTTTGACTCTAATGCTTCTGAACCACCGCGAAGAATGATGGCATTGCCAGACTTAATCGCTAAAGAGGCTGCTTCTAGAGTGACGTTAGGACGTGATTCATAAATCATACCTACGACACCTAAAGGCACTCGCATTTTTCCAAGCTGAATACCAGACGGGCGATAAGCTAGGTCAGTAATTTCACCAATGGGATCAATTAAACTGATGACATCTTTAAGACCTTGTAACATTCCACTGAAGCGTGTGGGTGTAAGTTCCAAACGATCGAGTAATGCGCTGTCTAAATTGTTTTCATGACCACGAGTCATGTCTAGTTTATTCGCAGCTAGAATTTGAGCTTGATGGTCTTCCAAAGCGGTATGGATTGCCGTCAAAGCATTATTTCGTTCAAAAGTCGAAGATCCAGCCAAAAAGCGTGAAGCTTCACGCGCATTCTGACCGACGACTTGCATGTACTGTTCGATGGAGTCTTGCATAGCAGTTTAACTGATCATTTTAAAATCTCATTCAAATAGTAGCAGCGCAGATGACAACAATCTATGTTTATCAGCGAAAAAAGCTAAGTTGATAAAACTTGTAACTATTTTTAGAACCTAACGGCAGTTAAAAAAGATAAAAGGTGAATTCTTGCATTGCGCAGATTTCATGCATCTGTATAAAATGAAATGAATGTTAATTATGTTGCATAATCATAACGAATTGAGAGTATGATCAAATTAACGGCTGTGAAAACAAAACAATAAAGCCAAATGGAGATAAGGGAATGAATTCCATGATAAAAATGGAGCTTGAAGATTATTCAGCTGAAGACAGCACTCATTTTTTTGATCTGTACCATAAAAATAGTTTTAAAGAGCCGCCACGAACCACATGGATTGATGGCTGGAAAATTGAATATATGGCGATCGCATCGCCAGAAACACTGTACCAGACGCCAACGCTGATTGTCGGAGGCGCATTTCAAAATTTTAATTCATATAAATATTGCGTTGAACAGCTCTTCGAGAAAGGACCTGTTATTTTAATCGACTTACCATCTTTAGGTTCAAATCAACAAATCCACAATCGTGATACTGGAATTTCTGCTGGTACTCTAGAGCTACCAGAGCTTTCAAAAATGTTAGGTCAATGGTTGGATTTGGTGGAGATTAAGAAAGTCTCTGTCATGGGGATGTCATTAGGCTCTGTGGTTGCTTCCTGTTTTGCTCATTATCGCTCAGAACTGGTAGATCGATTGATTCTGATGGGCGTCATGCAGAAGACGCGTAAAAGCTGGCGTATGTTGCTTGAAGAGTCATTAATATTGATGCAAGAGCAACGTATGGATGAGTTTGGTCAGGCTGTCATTTTGTACTTGGTGAATCATGCAAAATTAGATCAAACGCGTATGTCTCCAACAGCTAAACGACTTTTTTATAAGCAGATGTCTGAGTTTGATATCGCTGAGCGTGAGCGATATGAAATCAACTGTAATCGTTTATTGCGTCTTTCCCATGTTCCAATACCGATGTGTAAAACATTGGTAGCATGTGGTCAATTCGATAGTTTTACTTTGCCATTTGAGAATGCGAATTTTGCCTTGCAATGTCCTGATGTTGAGTTTGCAATGATTGCAAATGCGGATCATGTGCCTCAACTGCAACGCCGAAAAGAAACCATGAATCTTTTTACCAGTTTCTTAAAAGGCGAATCGATTCATAATCTAGATGGGATCATTTATTTAGATAAAGACCAAATGCAATCTTTGGATCGTAGAGGAGAAGTTCGATTTGCCCTTAAAAATGCACATTCTGTTTTAATTCATCAAACAAATGCACAACGTTTTGAAGTTGAAATTAAAGACCTGAATTACTTTGGTGTATCATTCTTTTTGGATGACCCATCTCAAGTTGAAGTATTACAGGCAAATGCTCGAAGTTTTGCAATTGAATTTGAGGATGAGCAAGGACATTTTGCTGTCGAATGTTTAATGTTCGATTTTATTGGAAATGAAGTAAGAGCATTATTCAAGCATGGTTATTTTGAAGTAGCTGATCGCTTACTTCAATTTATAGATACCCATAAACACAATGACAGCGTGGTTTAGGCTGTCATTGAATTCAATTGAATCAGAAAATATACTCTTCTTAATATTTAGATAAACGAATCATTATTTTATTGCATGAATCATCCATACTAGATCACCAAGATGCTGATCTGTATCCATATTTTGATTCTTTTTTTCAAAATACAGTTGAGGTTGAATGACTTCAACTTCAGTAAAACCTGACAGTTTAAAAAAGTGCTGTACCTCTAAAGGGTCTTTAAAGTGGAAGGTAAATGCACTTCTTGAAGCGTATTTGAGTAATTTGCTGCTCGACCAAATTAAGTTAGCCAGTTTATGTTGCACAGGCTCGGGATAAAGGTCAGTTAAATAATGAAGCGTTTGGAATGGTTGACCAAAACGCACAATCGAATTCAGCAATTGTTTGAGTAAATCTTGATTAAAATAATTGATTAATCCTTCACTGATAATTACTAGCGGTCGTGTTGGGTCGAATTCGTCAAAAGCTGTTTTGAAATCATCCGTGAATAAGTCTGCTGATAAAACTTTAGGGCTTTCGGGATCGATTTTATTCAAAGCGGATTGTTTTGTGGCAGCCATGTCTGGTAAATCTAATTCGCGATAATCTATTTCGGGATAATGAGATCTAAACCACCAACCACGAGGTGAAAGTCCCGCTGCAATTTCTAAAATTTGCAGGTTTGGATATTGTTTGATTAATAATTTTAAATGGTCGTCTAATAATGTATGTCGTGTCTTCAGAGTTGAACGCATACTTCCACCGATAAACTTCTCAGCCATACTTTCAAAAGGGTGAGCGAATTGCGCCAACGCTTTACCTTTCGAAGTCGCAAATGCTTCGTGAGAGATACCCATTTGGTACCAAATATAGCCAGTGTAGTGAGCAGTAAACGAAATATGACGGTGCTTTGATTGTTTTGATTGAGACATACACATCCTTAGCTATGATTATTATTGGATTGGTCAAGATAAAGGGAGCATTTAGATGCTCCCTTTATTATTAAAATGATTGTCTAAAATCTTCAATGACCTTTTTGACAGATTTCCATTCGTTGCCTAAGTCAAGTTGTTCACCAATGCGAATCTCTTGAATCTTACCGCGCATACGCTCTAAGCGTTCTTGGTTCGGCAATGGATAATTCTCTATGGCACTGAGCGCGACACATGCAGATTCCCGATTATTGCAGACTAAGCCCATATCACAGCCAGCTTCAAGCGCGGCTTTGATGCGAGCATCTGCACCACCTGCAACACAAGCTGCTTGCATACTTAAGTCATCAGAAAACAAGACACCA
This sequence comes from Acinetobacter sp. ANC_7655, assembly GCF_056784015.1. Lineage (NCBI taxonomy): Bacteria > Pseudomonadati > Pseudomonadota > Gammaproteobacteria > Moraxellales > Moraxellaceae > Acinetobacter > Acinetobacter sp. ANC_7655. Next base: position 82,779 of record NZ_JBWYJB010000012.1, read on the forward strand.
TCGAACTCAAGTGTTTCACGAAGTACTTTTTGAACCCAATACTGAGAAAAACCAGCAGGATTTGGATCTACTTTTTCATAAATCACATGTGCTGGCATGAGTGCGTCAAGTTGAGGTTGGAGTTGAATAAAGCTTTGCATATCTTGAGCTTCAATTTCAGCATAACTTCGTGTATCCACAGCTGCAGCAATATGTGAATCTGCTTTAACCGAGCCATGGCCAGGGAAGTGTTTCCCTGTGGTTGCCATACCTGCGCGTTTCATACCTTGCATAAAGGCTTGGGCTAAAGGGATGATATCTGAGATATTTTTAGCAAAAGCACGATCACCAATAACATCGCTAATGTCGTTAAGGTCTAATACAGGTGCAAAGCTGAAATCGATCCCGACTGCAAGAACTTCGGTAGCCATGAGCCAACCGCATTGCTCAGCCAATTCAATTGCGCGTTCTGGCTGTCTTAGATAGAGCTCACCGAAACGTCCCATAGCAGGAAGGAGAGTGAAGCCTTGTTTTAAACGTTGTACGCGTCCACCTTCTTGATCGACTGCAATTAAAATATCGGGGCGAACTTGGCGCATATGATCCGTTAAGGCGCGAACTTGTTGAGGTGATTCAATATTTCTTCCAAACAAAATGACTCCACCGACTTGTGGAGATTGAAGGAGTTGAATATCTTCTTGATTAAGTGTTGTGCCCTCAATATCAAGCATCAATGCGCCAATCATAGTGGAATCCGTGATTCTAATTTTAAAAGAGAAAACAATACCCGAATTTTGCAATGATTTGCTACATTTTCTCCGTACAGATTATGATAAAACTATACGGCAGAAATGAAAAAGTTGTTTAAGGTTTTGAATATTAATATTTCTATCTGAAAACAATAGTGTAAATTTGGTTTATCCAAGGAAAGACAAATTCGTTATGAAACTTCAAACAATCGCTTGCGCGGTAGCCATTGCCACTGGTGGTTTATTTTTTGGTCATACAATTAATGTTGCGATCGCAGCGAATGAACCAGCGGTTCAACAGGTTCAGAATATAAAGCCCACACAAGAACAAGCTTTAGTTTCAAGACAATTAGCAACTTTGGTGGATCGTCAGCACTATTTAAATATGCGTTTAGATGCTACGACCTCACAACGTATTTTTGATATGTATATTGATAGTCTTGATCCTGACCATAGCCTTTTCTTGGCAGATGAAGTGGCAAACTATAAGAAAAAATACGGACCAACTTTTGGAGCGGCGCTCAAAGCGGGTAACCTTGAAGGACCTTATGCCATTCACGCTCAATATCGTGATCGTTTAAAGTCATTCTATGAGTTTATGTTGGCGGAGTTAAAAAAACCGCAAAACCTAAATCAACCTAATGTGTTTATCGAGTCTGATCGTGAAAAGGCTCCATTTTTCAAAAATAAAGCTGAGCAAGAAAATCAATGGCGCAAAATGCTGGTGTCTCAGTTAATCAATTTAACGATTGCTAAAGAAGAAGATTTGGCTAAGCAAAAAGCGCTGAAAGATGATCCTTCTTTAGCAGCAGGGCAAGATCTCACTTCAGCTGAAGATTTAACGCCAGTTCAGACTTTGACCAAGCGCTATATGCGTCAATTAGAACGTATGAAGCGTACAAAAAGCGATGACGTTTTAGAAAAAACGCTCAATGCTATGTTAGCGACTTATGACCCGCACAGTAATTATTTCCCACCAATCGATGCAATTGAGTTAAATCGTCAGACCACATTGCAGCTTGAGGGGATTGGTGTGTCGATCCGCCCAGAACGCGGGAATGAAGACTATACGCGTATCGAGACGATCGTAGATGGTGGTCCTGCGTTTAAGACAGGACAGGTTAAGTCTGGTGATCGTATTATTGGTGTCGCGCAAGACGGTGACAAAATGGTCGACGTCATTGGATGGACCAGTTCTGAAATCGTTGGATTGATCCGAGGTAAGCGTGGGACTAAAGTCACCATTAAATTGCTCGGACCTGGAGCATCTATGAGTCAGGCACGTACCGTAACTATCGTACGTGATGTGATTCAAGAAGAGGATGCAGGTGTACGTTCAAGAACAGTAGAAATTGTACGAGATGGCAAGAAACATAAAGTTGGGGTAGTCGAAATTCCATCGTTCTATTACAACTACCGTGCCCGTCGTGCTGGTGAAAGCTATCGTTCAGTATCTGAAGATACCAATAATGCATTGAAAAGTTTAGCTGCGCAAAATGTCGATGGCATTATCGTCGATCTTCGTAATAACCCTGGCGGTTCACTCGAAGAAGTGGCAAAAATGATTGGGCAAGTGATTAAATCTGGTCCAGTGGTTCAAATTCGGGATGGGAATGGTAACGTCAGTGTCTTCGAAGATCGTGATGGAGGCGCTCAAACCTACGCAGGTCCATTGGCTGTCATGGTGAATCTGGCTTCTGCATCAGCAAGTGAAATCTATTCAGCTGCTGTGCAGGATTATGGTCGTGGGATTGTGATTGGAAGTACTACGACAGGTAAGGGTACAGCTCAAGTTCAATTGGACAGCTTAGCGTATGGTCAAGCGACATTGACGCAACGAAAGTTTTACCGTGTTACTGGTGGAAGCACACAAAATAAAGGGGTTGTGCCTGATATTCAATTGGTTGATATCTACGATGAAGAGTTTGGGGAGCGTAAAGCTAAGAATGCTTTAGAGTGGGATACCATCCCTACAGCTCCTTTCAAACGTGAGGGAGAAGTGCAAGCCTTTGTACCAAAATTAGCTGCTCATTCAAAACAGCGTGTTGCGAATGATATTCAATTTAAGTATTTAGAAGCGCGTAAAGCGATTTCGCAGAAAGCTAAAGAGAATAAACAAATCGTGTTGGATATCGATCAACGTAAAGCTGAACTCATCGCTTTGGAAAAAGAAACGTTGGCAGGAGAAAACAAACGCCGTATAGCAATGGGTAAAACTGCTTATCCAAATTGGGAAAGTTATCAGGCATCGATGGAAGCTTTGGCTGAATCGCGTGCTAAGATGAAAACTAATCAACGCCCACCTTTACCTGAAGAAGAAGCATTTGTCACTGAATCAGCTCATATCTTGCTCGATTACATTGCCTTGCAAAAATAAAAATATTTATTGTTAAGTTTTACTTAAAAATGGCGTATTTCGATACGCCATTTTTTATGGATATCGCCGAAAAACAACTTGACGTTCAATGAGATGGTGATATTGTTGTAGGCGACAAATGCTCATTAAAAAGTTGAACCTTCTTACATTTATTTGCTGTACTTTTGGGGTTTAAATAAAATAAAAACAGGTTCAGGTACGGATAAGTCTCTATATGATTCATATGAGTTACGATTATGCAATGGTGGCGGGTTCTGCTGTGGCGGCAGTGATCGTCTGCTTTATTGCTATTTCATTTGAACAACTCATTAGTACCCACAAAAACCCAGTTGGTCAAAAAGTGCTGCTCGGTGTAAGTGGCATGATATTTGGTCTTGCGATTTGGGTCATGCATTTTGTTGGAATGCTGGCTTGTCATTTACCCGAAGATCATAGTTTCGATATAGGTTTAACGCTATTCTCTTATGTGATCGCAGCTCTCGCTTCAATTTTTGCCATATGGCTCACGACTAGATCTACACTTCCTTTAGCTAGATTAGTTTTGGGTGCACTTCTGATGGGTTTCGGTATTTCAGGTATGCACTATACTGGAATGGCGGGATTGATCGTTCCCAACTACATTATTCGTTATGACACCATTTTGGTGATTTTTTCTGTACTGATTGCTGTATGTGGTTCAGGATTGTCATTCTGGCTGATGTTTAAATATAAGCGTACCTATCACAATAAATTGGCTTTCAAGCTTGCCGTGGCATTCATGATCGCTTTTAGTATTGTGGGAATGCATTATATTGGTATGGCGGCTGCGACTTTCCAACCCGTGGATGCCAAATATGCAGCATTGAATCAACTCCATGAAGGTCAAGGTTTATTACTTTTTGTCATTATATTTGTCACCTGCTTGGTTTTAGTGGTCAGTTTTTTTGTCGCTATTTTAGAATTACGACTTGAAGAGAGAAATCAACAACTAATCAAAATGAATAAGGAATTGGAAAGCCTTGCCCTTCAAGATAATTTGACCAAACTTCCAAATCGACTTTTTTTGCTTGATTACACCACTTCATTATTTTCACTTCACCAATCTAAAGATCATAAAGTTGCATTCATTTATATTGATTTGGATCGTTTCAAGGCAGTAAATGATGCTTTTGGACATCATATTGGTGATCAGCTTTTAGTGAATTTAGCACATCGACTTCATGCATTACTCGAAAAAAACCAAAAATTAATTCGTATTGGTGGTGATGAGTTTTTATTGGTTGTTGAAGACTTTTCTACAGACCAAATTGATCAAGTTGCCAATCTAGTATTGAGTAAAATCCAAGAAGGCTTTGTGATTTCTGGGAAGGAAATCAATATCTCAGCAAGTTTAGGTGTGGTCTATTATCCAGATCATGGTGCTGATTTACATGATTTGTTGGTGAATGCTGATGCTGCAATGCTGATGTCCAAAGAGCAAGGTCGCAATACTTACAGTGTGTTTAACTATTCATTAGATCAACAAGAAATCGCACGTAGCCAATCAAAACTTATTAATGATTTGTATCGTGCTGTTGAAGAACAACAATTCATTTTATTTTATCAGCCGAAATTCACAGCAGATTTTAAAATTTGTGGCGTTGAAGCTTTAATTCGTTGGAAGCATCCAAGTCTAGGACTTCTAGCACCAAATATGTTTATTGAGGGTGCGGAGCAAACAGGTCTTATTATTAAAATGGGCTACTGGGCTCTTGAACAAGCGTGTATACAGATTCAAGCTTGGCAAAAAAAGAAATTGCCTTTCTGTCCGATCGCTGTAAATTTATCAGCTGTACAATTTGAACATAAAGCGCTGGTAGATACATTAAGATGTTTAATCACGCAATACCAGATCGATCCAGCCCATTTAATTATTGAGATTACTGAATCGACAGCAATGCATCATATCGATGTCAGTATTCGTACTTTTGAGAGCCTACGTAATTTGGGGATTGGGCTTGCGATTGATGATTTTGGAACTGGTCATTCTAGCTTCTTATATTTAAAGAATCTCCCGGTAGATGAGCTTAAAATTGACCGTGAATTTATTCGAAATCTTTCACCCAATACTAAAGATGAAATTATCTTAGAAAGTATTATTGTATTGGCTAAACGTTTAGGTTTGGTGGTGACAGCTGAAGGCGTTGAAACTCAAAAACAAGCCGATATCTTAAAACGTTTAGGTTGTCAGCAATTACAAGGCTATTTATTGGGTATGCCATTACCTGTGGATCGTTTAGAAAGCACATTTAAGAACTATTAACTTCTGGTCAGTTTCTGATTCATCACATTCACATTCGGTATTGATCTGCTACAATATCGCCAATTTTTATTTTGATCTTTTTGATCTTCTAAACTGCATGTCTGCAGTAGGTGTTATTCATGAGCTTTAAGCAAGAGTTAGCGGAGCAAGTTGCTCAGCGACGTACATTTGCCATTATTTCCCACCCCGATGCGGGTAAAACCACAATGACGGAAAAGTTATTGTTGTGGGGGCAAGCGATCCAAGTTGCAGGTATGGTAAAAAGCCGTAAATCTGACCGTGCTGCGACATCAGATTGGATGGAAATGGAAAAAGAGCGTGGTATCTCGATCACGACCTCTGTGATGCAGTTCCCTTATAAAGACAAAATGATCAACCTGCTCGATACACCGGGGCATGAAGATTTCTCTGAAGATACATATCGTACCCTTACAGCCGTAGACTCAGCGTTGATGGTGATTGATGGTGCGAAAGGTGTCGAAGATCGTACTATTAAGTTAATGGACGTGTGTCGTATGCGTGACACACCAATTATTTCATTCGTCAACAAAATGGACCGTGAAATCCGTGAGCCGCTTGAGCTCCTCGACGAAATCGAAAATGTCCTGAAAATTAAATGCGTACCTTTAACTTGGCCTTTAGGTACAGGCCGTGACTTCGCGGGTGTTTTTAATCTGATCGAAGAAAAATTCTATGTCTATAAAGCAGGTTTTGGTTCAACCATTACAGATATTGAAATTCGTGACGGTTATGACCATGCTGACCTTCGTGAAAAAGTCGGTGAATTAGCTTGGGCTGCATTTGAAGAGTCACTAGAATTAGTTCAAATGGCAAATGAACCGCTTGATCGTGAAGAATTCTTAGCAGGGCGTCAAACTCCAGTATTGTTTGGTACAGCGTTGGGTAACTTTGGTGTAGACCATGTCTTGAATGCATTTAGTGAATATGCACCACCACCAAAAGCACATCCTACCCAAGACCGTAAAGTTGAAGCGACTGAAGAGGGTTTCTCTGGTTTTGTCTTTAAAATTCAAGCCAATATGGACCCTAAACACCGCGATCGTATTGCTTTCATGCGTATCTGTTCAGGCAAATATGAAAAAGGCTTGAAAATGAAGCATGTGCGTATTGGGAAAGATGTGCGTATTTCAGATGCATTAACGTTCTTGGCGGGTGATCGTCAGCATTTAGAAGAGGCATGGCCAGGCGACATTATTGGTTTACATAACCATGGTACGATTCAAATCGGCGATACTTTCACTTCGGGTGAAAACTTGCAATTCACAGGTATTCCTCACTTTGCTCCTGAAATGTTCCGTCGTGTTCGTTTAAAAGATCCTTTAAAATCGAAGCAACTTCAAAAAGGTTTAAAAGAGCTTTCAGAGGAAGGTGCAACTCAGGTATTTATGCCACAAAACAGTAATGATCTTATTGTAGGTGCTGTGGGTGTTCTTCAATTCGAAGTTGTTGCTTATCGTTTAAAAGAAGAATACAAAGTAGATTGTATTTACGAGCCTGTGAGCATTAACACTGTTCGTTGGGTTTCATGTCCAGATGAGAAAAAATTTAATGAATTTAAGAAAAAAGCACATGACCAACTTTCAGTTGATGGTGGTGGGCATTTAACGTACTTAGCACCTAGCCGTGTCAATTTACAATTAATGCAAGAGCGTTATCCTGATATTGTTTTCCGTAATACACGTGAACATTAATTTTGCTTGAAAATGTAAAACAGCTTCCTCGTGAAGCTGTTTTTGTATCAGAATAACCAATGCTTTAATTTTGGTTGATTCTTGTGATTACTCTAAACTTACAAAAAAAACGACTGCGTATTCTTCTTGCTACCTTAGTCATTGGGGTGGCATCTTGTGAAAAACAACCAGAGTCTACGACACAAAAGTCAGGGCAGTCTGCCCAAGTTAAAAACGCTGATGTGTTACCATACTTAAATGATGACGCGTTTCAATTTGAAATAAAGAGCGAAAATTGCACAAAATCGGTCTGCGAAAAAATTGAAATTTTAAGTCTAAAAACAGCAGATCAGTGGGTCAATCAACAACTTAACAACCATTTGGCTTTTGTGATTCAAGATCAAATCAATGAAAAAGAAAAATTGAGTTTGGATCAATCCATCGAAACCTATATAAGTCGATCTGAATCATGGATGAAGGAGTTTTCACTGAATCAGCCTTATGAGTTGGATATACTGACGCAAGTCGCCACCCAACGAAATCAATATGTGTTGATCCAATTCATCGTAAACACAAAACAAGCTGAAGTGATCGTTAAAGATCGTGGTTACTTTATGGTATTGGATCGAAAGCAGAAAAAAGTTTTACAGTTGCAGGATGTGATTCAAAAGAACCAAATAAATGATTTTGAAAGAATACTTCAGTTGTCCTATCAAAAATGGTTAAAGGCCCAGAGCAGTGAAGTGAGAAGTATCGCTCCAGTGAATCTTAGCTGGAAAAATCAGGAGTGGTTCTTTGATGGTGAAGGGATTGGTATTCATATTCGCGCGAACGAAATTGTCAAAGGTGGTGAGCAATTGGATATCTATTTGAATCATGCTCAAACCAAGCAAGTGGTTGTGCCGCAGATCTTCCAAAAGATGTTTTGAAATATTACAAATATTGTAATGTAGCATATACAATTGCAGTTAAACCCATACAAACGAAGCTTGAGCTATCAATTTCATCGGGTTAGGCTTAAATCAATGATAAATGACCGTTTCTCCTCAAGGTTGTGAGATGTTAAAAAATAAAATAGTTTGGACTGTATCTGTACTTACTGCCGCAATTACGCTGAGCGCATGTCAGCCAAAAGGGGACGGGCCTAAAGAGTCACCTGACACTCAAACTCAAGCAGCATCGGAAGTTCAGATACTCGTGCTTCAGGGTGAAACTGAAAAAGTGCCTGTTCGGTTGGTAGAATGTGATGGTAACAATTGTCCAGAAATTTCAATTGATCGATTGAGAACGAATCAATTTGTGTTAGATGGCTTAATTGATCAAGCGATTATCAAAAATTTACAAGAAACGCTAGAGTTGTTCGAACCTGAGCAGACGCTGCCTAAAGACAAAGATACTCAAGCCGCAAGTGAAGTTGTTGAATATAAAACTGCAGCGCAGTTACTTGCAGAGCAGATTCAGCCCTATATTGATAACTTTGTGGGTTTAGATAAAGAGTTAAAGCACTTGGGGGTTGGACATCAAATTAGTTTGAGTATTAGTCCTAAAATTTTAAATTCACAAGGACCACTTGCAACCGTCGTATTGAATACGAGTAACTATTTAGGAGGTGCACATGGTTCTTCTTCACAAACTTACTTTAATTTTGATTTGAAACAGCAGAAACAAGTGTCACTAGATCAAATTTTAGTGAAAGACCAAAAGAATAAATTAAATCAATTGGCCCATGATGAATTTAAAAAATGGGTCATAGATTCGCAGTTAGCAGATAACGTTGAAGAGTATGAAGAGGCTTGGAAATTTAAACTCACTGATAATTATTATTTGGGTAAGAAGGGTTTAATTCTTCAATACGGTGAATATGAAATTGGTCCTTATGTGGTGGGTTTGCCAAGACTTACGATTCCTTATGAAAAGCTACAGGGTGTGATTAAACCTGAAATGCTGGAGGCTGTTCATCCTTCGGTTCAAGTTGCTGTACCTCAAGCTGCAGGTGAAGCAAAATAACATGTCCATGCCACGTTTGTTTGATACGCATACGCACTTTGATGTAGAAGATTTTGACTTCGATCGTGAGCAACTTGCGTATCAGGCTAAACAGAAGGGAGTGGATGCCCTTGTACTGATCGGGTTTCAACACCAACGCTTTCATACATTGATTGAAACACACCATTGGTTAAATGGTTTAGATCAGGCACCGAGGAGTTATCTCGCTCCTGGTCTACATCCTTTTTATATCGAACAACATCAGCCTCATCATCTAGACGATTTAAAAAAAATTCTTGAAGCACAACAATGCATCGCCGTTGGTGAAATTGGTTTAGATACTTTTCTCAAGCAACATAAGCAGTCGGAAGTTTTCGCTAAGCAACAGGATTTTTTTGCGCAACAACTCGATTTGGCTCAACAATTTAAGCTTCCTGTGCTGTTACATATTCGTAAATCTCATGCTGAAGTATTAAGACTGTTAAAAGCAAAGCAATTTGTTCAGGGCGGTATCGCCCACGCATTTAGTGGAGGGGTAGAAGAAGCAAAGGCATTTATTCAACTTGGATTTAAGTTAGGTATCACGGGACAGATTACCAATCCCAATGCTAAAAAATTACACCAAATAGTTCAGTATGTTGGCATTGAACATCTGGTCATTGAAACAGACTGTCCTGATATGACGCCATTATGTTGTCAAGCTTCAACTGAACACCGTACCCGTAATACCCCACAGAATTTAATTTATGTTTTAGATGGTTTGGCACATAGTCTAAATACGAGAGTCGAAGACATTGCGCAACGTGTTTGGGAGAATAGTGTGTCTGCACTCAACCTAAAAAATGAACTGAAATTGTCGTGAGTTCAAAACTCTCTATTCCTCTGAAGTTTTGCTAAAATACGCCTTTTCCAAATAGTGTTAGAGCAATATGACTGACTTAGTTCATGATGATGAATATGAACGCCGTTTTACCGGTGTAGCCAAAATTTATGGCGAAGAAAATTTTCAGCATTATGAAAACAGTCATGTCATGGTGATCGGTATTGGCGGTGTTGGCTCTTGGGCTGTCGAAGCTTTGGCTAGAACAGGTTTGGGCGAGCTCACATTAGTGGATATGGATTCTGTTGCAGCATCAAATATTAATCGTCAGTTACCTGCGATGACATCAACATTAGGTCATGAAAAAATTGAAGTGATGGCAGAGCGTTGTCGCCAAATCAATCCACGTATAAAAATCAATTTAATTGATGATTATCTAACGCCTGAAAATGTAACGGAGATTTTGAGTTCAAATCCAGATGTTGTGTTGGATTGCATTGATGATGTCAAAGCAAAACTCGCATTGATGCTACATTGTCGTTTCAATAAAGTCCCCTTGATTGTATCTGGTGGTGCTGGTGGTAAGTTAGATCCACTCAAAATTCGGGTCGCAGATTTGTCAAAAACAGAATACGACCCGATGCTGGCAAAATTAAGAAGTCAGTTACGCTCAAAAGGTATCTGTAAAAAGCCGAAAGAGAAGTTCGGTATCACCTGTATTTATTCGGTGGATAATCCTTTTTCGAATGCTGATGTTTGTGCGAGTGCTGGGTTAAGATGTGGTGGTTATGGTTCAGCCGTGGTGGTGACATCAAGTTTTGCAATGGTAGCTGTGGCTGAAGTGTTAAAACGATTAGATTCGATTCAAGCAAAACAAGCCTAAAAGTGATTATCAAAAAAGGTCTCTATCAAGAGACCTTTTTTACGGATTATATTGGTTTATTCAGCATTGATTTTTAAGCTTTCTTGTTCAGCATGTCTTTGAATGGCTTGTTGCATACCGATTAAGGCATTTTCAATATCTTTTAATGTTTTCGCGTTACCCCCACTCAGGGCTTGTCGCCATTTTCGTGCACCAGGAAGGTTTTGAAATAAGCCTAAAATATGACGTGTAATCACTGATAGTGGCGCACCATCAGCTAAACGTTTTGCAATATATGGCATCATTTCCTGCATGATCTCAAAACGGTCAGGTGCTGACAAATTCCATAATTGTCCTAGTTCAGCCAGTAGATAAGGATTGTGATAAGCCTCGCGACCAATCATGACACCATCCACATGTTGTAAGTGTTGTTGAGTTTCAGCAAATGTTTTAATCCCACCATTGATTTCGATCAATAGTTCTGGGCGATCTTGCTTTAAACGATAGACATCTTCATAACGTAAAGGCGGAATGTCTCGATTCTCTTTTGGTGACAAACCTTGTAGTAAAGCAATGCGTGCATGCACGATAAAATTTTGACATCCCGTTTTTGCAACGGTATCGACAAAATGCAGCATCTCCTCATACGATTGCATATCATCGATGCCGATTCGGTGTTTTACCGTGACGGGAATATCAACTGCATTTTGCATTTCAGCAATACATTCAGCAACCAGCTCAGGCTCAGCCATGAGGCAAGCACCAATTTTATTGTTTTGAACACGATCACTAGGGCAACCAACATTTAAATTGATTTCATCATAGCCCCAATCTTGAGCCATTTTAGAACAGGTTGCGAGGTCTTTAGGATTTGATCCACCAAGCTGTAACACAATAGGGTGTTCTTCTTTGCTGTAATCTAAATGACGGGCTGCATCGCCAAATAAAATTGCGCCTGTGGTCACCATCTCGGTGTACATGATGATATTTGGATTGAATAGACGTGCAAAAAAGCGGTAATCACGGGTCGTCCAATCCATCATGGGTGCGACGGAAATTCGAGGCTGTAAGGATTGGATCGACGACATAAGAAAACCTAATCTTGAAGACGAATAAGAGAGCAGGCGATTATACGTCTTCAAGCTTAAATTCGATAGTGTTGATCAGATGTTACTAATAGAATGCTAGTTTGAATATTTCTACAGGCCTACTCAAAATTTAACTTAACTACAAAATTAGATTAATTTAAAAAAATTAATTATAGGATGGTATTTTTCTAAACATTATTCTTAGGAATAACATAATAAAATCACGAAAAATTATACTTAATGGTTAATTTAAATTGTTGATAAATTATAAATTTAATATATATTTTTATTTTTTAAGTATTAGGGGAATAAAATGAATAAATCATTAATACTAACGACTTTAGATGGTCAATATGAGTACGATTTTAACGAAATAAAAGAAATTTCTCATGAAGGTGATCGTTTAAGCATAAAATTAGTGAATGGTAAAGAAATTGAATTAGTAGAAAATTTTAATTTAAGTGTTTTAGAAAATAACCAAACTATTTTTAATATTAACTCTTTGAATGATGTCTTAGAAATTAATCAACTTCTTCAGTTTAAAAACTTTGAATCTTTTTTGTGGTTTGAAAAGTTGGCACCTATAGCCTATGGGGGTGGAGCTATCGTCATTGGAGGTGCGGCAGTAGCTATTACAAATAGTTCGAATAGTCATGATGGTGATAAAACTCCACCTTCGATACTTACTCAGGCTCTTGATATAGATAATAAAACTGTAACAGGAACCACAGAAGCTGGTGCGACAGTGACGGTAAGTTACAACGGTAAAGTGGTGGGAA
>NZ_JBWYJB010000013.1:0-71345 GCF_056784015.1 Acinetobacter sp. ANC_7655
TCAGGACAGATTTCAATTGGCTTCCAATTATATTCAGAAGCATATGGTGTTAATTACATAGAATTCGATGATGGTACCATTTGGGATCGTGAAATAATCAAAAATAAAGTAAATATACCTGAGCCAATGTTACTTTCATTATCTGATGATTCTTTAGTAGATGTTCTAGACATAGAACAATCATTAAATGTACTAGAAAATAATGCTACAGAATATTCGTTATCTGAGGACGTTATCAGCTCTATAATGGATGGCATTAATCAAGATAATCTTGATTTGACTCCATGGTTGGGTGAAGAGTTAGCAGACAACAGTACGACATGGAACTCTGAAGCTCCTGTTATAGTGAGTAAAAATCAGGAAGATGTTTATACGGAGTTGTTAATGTTGAATCCTACTATTATTTGACTCTAGAAAAAAACCCCGAAATGATTCGGGGTTTTTTAAAGCCACCTATAATTCGAATTGAAGACAGTGGTAATAAAAAATCATTTTAAAGATAACTACGTTTTATAATTTAATGTGAATTTTGTAATTTAATTAAAATAAAATTAAAAATACTAAATTATTAACCAAGTTGTCTTGTTAACTCACTGAATAGTAGTTGTATTCGACATCATGAAATAAATGTCTGGTAGCGCTTCCGATTAAAAAAAACTAATAATTTAAATTTTTCAATTATTGGTTTAAACAGTGTTCAAGTGAAGTCATATTTTATTGATGATTTTATTTTAGGATTCTATTAGCTAACCCTTTTAAAATAAACTTAGCTACTTGAGTTTGACTCTGGATAAAACCATTATATTTTGGCAAATCATCAGCTACATCTTGCACACGACGATGGTAAAAAATATGCATATTTTCAGGGGGAACTTGCGAGAAGTCTTTTAAGTTCCATTTAGGAATAAATACCAACTGATCTAATATTCCAAATTCAATAGAAGGGGACTGACATTGTTTGCATATCCCACGACGGATATTGGGTGGTGACTTCAAACGTTTAAAAGTAGTCTGTTCAATATTCAAATCACAAACATCTTGTTTTAGAAATACCAAAACATCTGAAAATGCCTTACCTGTATATTCTTGGCAAACTTGGCAGTGACAAATAAAATGTGCGATGGGTGCATGAGAAAAGCGAAAAGTATTTGTGCCACAAGAACAACTTGCTTCAACATTGAAAGGCATGTGATTTAAATTTGACATAAAACTTCCTTGTTTAAGATTTATTCATAGATGAAATTAAAATTTTAAAGTTCGATTGAGTATCACGCAGGATGAATAAGGGACTCTGATCAAGTTTGAGCCCCATAGTAAAAAAATCGCTGAGCACTTATGTCGTATAGAACCTAAAGATTATCTAAAGTGCACTGATATCAGATCCGGTCTTTTTGGGGTCGACCAAAATTTTAGCGTGTTGTTCAGGATCACCTAAGGCCTGAAAAGCATCTTTGACTCCTGCAAGACCTACAACGCCCGTTATCAGAGGAGAACAATCAATTTGACCTTCAGCGATCATATGGAGCGCATCTCTGAACTCAAGTGGCGTATAACCAATCACAAACTGGATTTCGATTTCTTTGTTTAAAGCCAAAGCGGGTTCGATGCTGTCGGATTGCATACATACACCCACACCGATAATTTTAGAAAATAATGGCGCACCGTTAATAATCTGTTGAAGGATGCCTGGCATCCCGACACATTCAAAAATCACAGGACGTTTGGGTAAAGCACCTAATTTGTCAGCCATACGCCACGCATGCCACCATGGAATATGCATAGACTGAATCTTTTCAAAAATACCGATTCCATAGTTAATCGCTTCAGAAGCATCACCCAATAAACCGTATTCTTTCCAACTCTCAAAAGGCGATGATTGTTTAGGATCAATGACGACATCTGCACCACAAAGTTGAGCCAGCCTACGACGATTTGGTGAAAAGTCACTGGCAATAATTTTTTTCACACCAATCGCTTTGAGCATTAAAATGACACCTAAGCCTACTGGACCACAACCAATAACAATTGCGGGTTCTGATTTCTTTATTCTGCTCCGACGTACTGCATGTAAAGCTACCGCCATTGGCTCGGTCATTGCCGCAAGATCGGGATGTAATCCATTTGGCACCGCAAACATGAGTTGAGATTGCACCAAGATTTGTTCGGCATAACCACCAGAAGCTTGAGGGGAAAGACCAGTCGCTTGATAACCCCACTGATCAACTTTCAATAGTGGCATCGCACAAACTAAGGTATCTGTTTTAAATTTTTTTCTAGTTTTAGGACCATAATCTAGAACACGACCGCAAAATTCATGCCCCATGACAAAACGGTCTGTTGACTTTGCAACACCTTTTAGACCCACTTTAGCCGTAAGTTCATGCATGTGGTCACAACTATGTTGCATATGTAAATCACTGCCACAAATACCACATCGCACAACTTCTAATAAAGTTTGTCCTTGTGATGGTGTTAGATGGCTGACATCTTCAAGTGTTAATTCATTTTGATGACATACAACTGCTTTCATTCTTGTTCACGAATATTTTTTATAATGATAGTGAACAGTGTGTGTGATTACGCACAAGAGATACACAGCTTTAGAGGACTGAATGATGACTGCAGAGGCTAAATTAGTGAAAAAGCCTCCATTTATAGAGGCTTAACATGCATATTTTATGAGTTAGCTGAGTTGGGTTCGATGATAACGTTGATCCACTAGCGTGAATAGTGCTGTACAACTGACCAAGATTAATCCTACGATACACGCCATTGCCCATCCACCATGATCCCAAGCATAAATTCCTAGCGCGGAACCACTTGCGCCACCAATAAAATAGCTGGTCATATAAAGTGAATTTACACGAGATTTAGCATCCGGTCTTAAATTAAAAATCACATTCTGGTTGCTACTATGCACCAATGCTAGACCGAGATTCATCAGTCCAAAACCGATGATATAGCAACTTAAATAGAATGCACCTAAATAAAGGAATATCCATGCGCTACCTAGGATTAAAATGCCAAACCAAGAGATTTGTTTGACGTAACCACGATCGGCGATCTTACCAATTTTCTTGGTGGACAAGGCGCCAAATACGCCAACCAAAGTGACTAAACCCACCATGACATCTTCAAGAGAAAAAGAGGATTTAAGTAAAATAGAAATGGTGGAGAAGAGAATGCTCATCGTTGCAAATGCAAAGGCACCAATGATAGAGCGATAGATTAAACGAGGCTCTTCTTTAAGTAGCAGCCCCATGGATTTAAACACAGCAAAATAACTAATTTTAGAGCTAGGAATATAAGGCAGACGAATATTAAGTACCACAGCGACCATTAACATCAAAATTCCACTGACGATATAAATGAGCTGCCAATTAAATAAGTTGGATAACAAACCAGCTAAACTGGTCGAAATTAAAATGCCTACCAATAATCCGCTCATCAGTAACCCGACGACTTCGCCTGTTCGTTCTGGTCGAACCGCCATCGTGGCAAACGGAATCAAAATTTGTGCTGCAACCGAGAAAAGCCCAGTGATAATTGTGCCAGCCCATAACATATAAAGGTTGAGCGAAAAAGCACAAATAAATAATCCCACTGCTGCAAAGAACATTAAAAATGGGATTAATTTCGTTTTATTGAGAATATCACCAAGTGGTACGATAAAAAGTAGTCCGACAGCATAAGAGACTTGAGCCAAAGTAACAGTTAATGCCACATCTGTTGCAGGGGCATTAAAGTAAAGTTGAACAGAGTGAATTAAGGGCTGCGAATAATAATTAGCGCCTGCACAAATACCACAAGCAATGGCCATCAACCAAAGTAAAGCAGTGTCATTCGTGATGTCTTTTTTATTTAAATCGTCAAGATCGTTATACATGAATAAATGGCTCAGTGGATGAGGAGCAGTAAGCTGTGGCTTCGATTTCAATTTGCATGGCGTCTAATGCCAAGCGAGACACAGGGATTAGTGTGCATGCTGGGAAATTTTGATCTTTCCATATTGTATTCATTTTCAGATTTAACAGGTGATGTTTTTGTTGGTCAAAATTGACAATCAATACGCTTAGAACAGCAATGTTATAAAAGTCGATATGTGCATAGCTGAGAGCGATTTTGAGATTTTCGAAGACTTGGTTGAGTTGTTCTGAATAATCAGTGGAATAATGTCCTTCGGCATTTTCACCACCTTGACCTGATATATGAACGACTGTGTTGAAGTGTTTGACCTCACAGATGTGGCTATATGCAAATTGCCTTGGGGAATAAAGCTGAGGTGGATTTTTAGTTGTTAAACTAAATGGTGGCTTATTTGGTTTTGTCATTCTATCTTCTCTGGATTAAGCTTAGAAAAGAATTATGAAAGCTCAACTTAACTTGAGGTCAAGAGCATGGAAGAACAAAAATTACAACAGTGGCTCAGTATAGGCGCGTTAGCTGCTCGAAGTGGTGTATCGGTCGCAGCACTCAGATTTTATGAAGACAAAGCTCTTATTTGGAGTGTGCGGACGGAAGGAAATCAACGGCGATATCCACGATATATGCTGAGAAGGATTGCCATCATCAAAGTGGCACAGCAGGTTGGGATTTCACTCTCTGAAGTGAAGCAAGCATTTAACATACTCCCTAAGAATAAAACCGCGACTAAATCAGATTGGACCGCATTATCGAGTGCATGGCAAAAAATTTTAGATCAAAAAATCTTAAATATGCTTCAACTTCGTCAACAACTGGATTGGTGCATTGGTTGTGGGTGCTTATCTTTAACTGAATGCCCACTAAGAAATGAAAATGATCAAATGGGGTCTACATCGTCGGGTTCCCACTTTGTTCCACTCGACATTAAATTTGACGATGATCAAGGGAAAATAGAAATTCACTATGAAGACTAAGTTTCATCGTGAAGCATTATTTTGAAATTTGAACTGTGAGGTTAATGTTGTCTTTATTTCAGTTTAGTTTTGGAAAGCGTAATCATCATCACACCCAATATATTCAGTGCACAACCAAACCATTGAATCATATTCATTGATTCCCCTAAAAAGATAGTTGCCAATATAATGGTCAGAATTGGACCAAGTGAACCAATCATGGCTGTTTGAGAAGCACCTAAACGAGCAATACTTTGCGCAATGAGAATAGTTGGAATCACCGTTACCCCAATACCTAATGCAACACCATATCCGATTATTTCTATGGGTTGTTGAAGGATATTGGATATAGGACTTGGCTGAGCAATAAAATAGTGAAGAATCGTCCCTAAG
The DNA here is from genome assembly GCF_056784015.1 of Acinetobacter sp. ANC_7655. Lineage (NCBI taxonomy): Bacteria > Pseudomonadati > Pseudomonadota > Gammaproteobacteria > Moraxellales > Moraxellaceae > Acinetobacter > Acinetobacter sp. ANC_7655. The sequence goes on from NZ_JBWYJB010000013.1 coordinate 5,271, forward strand.
CAGGCGATAGACATCGCTAAGCCCGTAAAATTCCACGATCCAAATTTTTGAATTAATTTTGGAGTCATCAATAGATAACTCGCAAAGCAAATCGCGCTTGCGAAAACTAAACTCACACCTAGCCAAAAATTACTTTCATGAGGCACATTGCTTTGTTCTTGGAGCATCACCATAAGCGTGCCGCCATAACTTAGTCCAATTGCAAAAATAGTCTTCAGTGAAAGAGGATGTTTGAAAATTACACTTGATGCAATTACTGTCATGGTAGGATATAGAAATAGGATAATACGCTCCAAAGAGGCACTGATGTACATCAGACTCATAAAATCGAGCCAACTTGAAAAATAATATCCAATCAAACCAGCAACGAGGAGTAGGGCCCAATCCTGCCCTGAAAATCCACGATTACGGTGTCGGTTCAACCAACAAATAAAAAGAAAAACGGGTAAGGCACTGAGCATCCTTAAGCCAACCAGCAATGTTGCATCAACATCTTCAGAAACTGCATAAGCTTGCTTGATTAAGATCGCTTTACTACTAAACAAGAATGCTGCCAACAGCGCACATAAACTCCCTAACTGAGTGGGAGTCAGCTTAAGTACCATAAATGTTAAAAATCAATTGTAAATAATGAAAGTATAAGCCAATCTTCATTTTAAGCTCTAAAATTCAATCTCTAATTTTCGCTTAATCACCTACCTAGCGACATAAGGAGTTTTGATTTTTTGTTTAAATGCATCATTATGGTGCGTAATATGAAAAAAACAGTGGTCTATCAACCCAAAAAATACATCAAAAAAATATTTCAAATTTTTTTTGCACGGTTTGTAAGCATTCTTTTCAAGAATCTGTCATCTTGTATTTCATCTTTAAGCCAAAATCTAAGCCCAATGTTTAAACCTAGATTTATCTAAATTTTGTCTTATTTATAATTTTTAAGAATGTCCTGAGAATTTGAATCGATTAGTCTGATTTTTTGTCAATTCGGCAAATTGAGATTTATGAGAAAGAAATAAGCAACTAAAAATGTGCCATGCACGGCGCTTTAACACAATCAAAAGGGATAAAAAGAAAGCTAAAAAATGTCAGAATGATCAAAGCTTAATAAAGTCAAGCTCCCTATACTGACGATAAATTAGAAAAAAGTTTCTTTTTTGTTAAAAAATGGATCGAAAATTAAACGAAACTGGAACTATTTTTTATGAAAATGATAGATCAAGTACCATGAAATTTTGTGATGATCGTGAATCATGAGTTCAAAATGAGGGTATTTATTAAATAAATATTGGGTGGTAATTTAAAAAAGTTCAATTAGAATCCAAAAAATTCACATGAATACATCCAGGGGTATATCGCAGGAATGCGATATCTACTTTAAGAAAAATTAGCTTGAGGAATGCTCATGCAGATCGGAATCCCTACCGAAACTGTAGTTGGTGAAAGTCGTGTAGCTGCGACACCAGAAACAGTAAAGAAGTTAATTGGTGCTGGTCACAGTGTCGTTATCCAACGTAATGCAGGTGTTAAAGCTGCTTATATTGATAGTGCCTATGAACAGGTTGGTGCAAAAATTGTTGATGATGCTTATACCGGCAGTCAATTGGTTTTAAAAGTTCGCGCACCTAAAGGCGAAGAAATACAAAAATTAGCCCCAAACACTACAGTGGTTGCGATGTTTGATCCGTACCGTAATACGGAACTTGATCAATTCGCTGCTCAGCAAGTGTCTGCATTTGCACTTGAGTTATTACCACGTACGTTATCTCGTGCCCAAAATATGGACGTGTTGTCATCACAAGCAAACTTGGCAGGTTATAAATCTGTGCTTCTTGCGGCGGCAGAGTACCAACGTATGTTCCCAATGTTAATGACAGCGGCGGGTACGGTTAAACCAGCTCGTGTAGTCATTATGGGTGTTGGTGTAGCAGGCTTACAAGCGATTGCAACAGCCAAACGTTTAGGTGCTATTGTTGAAGCGACAGACTTACGTCCAACAGCCAAAGATCAAGTTGAATCTTTAGGCGGTAAATGGTTAGACGTACCAATGTCAGCAGAAGAGCAAGCGCGTGCCGATGAAGCTGCAAAAAATGGTTATGGTTGGATGCCTGGTGAACAATATATTAAAGACCAAGCTGCAATTGTAGACAAAGCGGTATCGAATGCTGACATCGTGATCACGACGGCGCTTTTACCAGGTCGTGATGCACCGCGCTTAATTAAAGCTGAAACAGTTGCCAAAATGAAACCAGGTTCAGTCATCCTCGATATGGCAGTTGAAACTGGCGGTAACGTTGAAGGCTCAAAATGCGGTGAAACTGTTGTGACTGATAATGGCGTGAAAATTTTGGGTATTCCAAATATTCCAGCGACCGTTTCTACAGAAGCTTCAGCGCTATATGCACGTAACGTTTATAACTTTGTTGAAACGCTTTTTGATCAAGATAAAAACTACAGCATTAATCAAGAAGATGAAATCCAAAAAGCATTGCTTGTCACTCATGGTGGTCAAGTGCTGTTGAAGCGTGGTTAAGGAGACTGATCATGGTTGAAACTATTACAATTTTTGTCCTCGCAATCTTCGTAGGTTATTACGTTGTTTGGGGCGTGACACCTGCGCTTCACACGCCGCTGATGGCCGTAACGAATGCATTGTCTTCAATTATTATTGTCGGTGCGATGATCCAAACTGTTGGTTTACCTGTTATGGGTGTTGAGGGGGCTGTTGATTTTCAAACCATCAATGTGGTGAGTGTATTAGGTGCGATCGCTGTTTTCTTAGCAAGCATTAATATTTTCGGTGGCTTCGCTGTAACCGCTCGTATGCTTGAAATGTTTAAGCCAAAGCAAAAGAAAAAAGAGGGTTAATACATGGAATTTATTCGTGAGTATGCGGATTGGTTTTACCTAATCGGTGCCGTTCTTTTTATCTTAACTTTGCGTGGCTTGTCTGGTCCTAAGACAGCAATTGCAGGTAACCGTTACGGTATGATTGCAATGGCAATCGCCGTGTTAACAACTTTCTTTGTTGCTGATAATCCTGTGGTATGGATGATTGTCGGTGCAATGGTATTGGGTGCGATTGTTGGTATTGCTCGAGCTCGTACAGTGCCTATGACACAAATGCCAGAAACAGTTGCTCTCATGCACTCACTCGTGGGTCTTGCTGCAGTGTTGATTGCGATCGCTGCAATTATTCACAACAACAAGCTCGTCGAGCTTGGGCCAGACTTACTGGCTGCAAATGGTGTGAACTTCCATGAAATGAGTCGCGTACATTTATTCGAATTATTCGTAGGATGTTTCGTTGGTGCCATTACATTCACTGCATCGGTATTTGCTTATGGTAAATTGGCGGCAAAGAAATGGGCAAAAACGATTTCAGGTGCATGGGTTAAACCTGTTCAAGCTTTGATTTTTATTGCTATGCTAGCAGCAGGGATTCACTTCTTCTTGACGGGTAACATGACCTCGTTCTGGGCAATGACAGCACTTGCTTTAGCCTTTGGTTGGATATGGATTGCGCCTGTTGGTGGTGGTGATATGCCAGTTGTGGTGTCTTTGCTTAACTCATTCTCTGGATGGGCGGCAGCAGGGATTGGTTTTACGCTTGAAAACAACATGTTAATTGTTGCAGGTTCGCTTGTAGGTTCGTCAGGTGCAATTCTGTCTTATATTATGTGTAAAGCAATGAACCGTTCAATCATCAACGTATTGTTTGGTGGTGCAATGGGTGGTGCTGCAGCACCGACAGCAGCAGCTGGTGCAGCAGTTCAACGCAACTACCGTTCTGGTTCTGCTGACGATGCTGGTTTCTTAATGTCAAATGCAGACAGTGTTGTAATTGTACCGGGTTATGGTATGGCGCAAGGTCGTGCTCAAAATGCGGTGAAAGAGCTTGCAAATTTATTGAAAGAGCAAGGTGTAACTGTACGTTTTGCGATTCACCCAGTGGCAGGTCGTATGCCTGGTCACATGAACGTCCTTTTAGCTGAAGCAGATGTTCCGTACGAAGACATCTTAGAGATGGATGAGATTAACTCAGACTTCCCAGCAACAGATGTGGTGTTGGTCATCGGTGCGAATGACGTCGTTAACCCTGCAGCGAAAGATGATCCAAACTCGCCAATTTATGGTATGCCTATTCTTGAAGCACATAAAGCTCGTACCATTATGGTGATCAAGCGCTCTATGGCGACAGGTTATGCGGGTCTTGATAATGACTTGTTCTATAACGACAAAACAATGATGATCTTTGGTGATGCGAAGAAAGTTGTTGAAGATATGACGAAAGCCATTAATGGTACAGGTCACTAATTTATAGACTGTTTTAAAAAAACCACCTTCGGGTGGTTTTTTTATTTTTCATGTGTAGGTTTTCGCCACATTCCCCAAATTTCAGGTGCATCGTAGGGCAGATCCCGAAGGTGAAAGATCACTTCAAATCCATAATGACAATAGAGTCCAACATTGCTTGGTGTTGCAGTTTCTAAATAACATGGGATACCGTGTTGATCGCTCTTGGTGAGAATAGGTGTTAAGACTTTGCTGGCTAAGCCTTGTCCTTGGTGGTCAGGACTTACACCTATGAGTTGTAAATAATAATGCGCCTCACTGGGATGATGTTTCTGCACCAGATTAATGATGTGAATAAATTTCACCAGTTGTCTTAAACCGATAATCTTCGTTAATTGAGGGAGTAGTTTAACCTGCTGAATGAGGTTTAAATCCCACTGATTTGGCGGAATCCAAAGTGCAGCAACTGAGCGATCGGGATTGGTATAGACTTCATCATATGGTTGAGCGATATCTTTCAATTGAATACTAAAGAATTGCTCTAGTTTTTCATGTTTTTGTTGGAAACTCAGTTTTTCAGCTTGGATCGCCCAGTTGCAAAACTCTTCGTTCCAAAAGGATTGCATTAATGTTTCTACTAATGCATCGTGATCTGTTCTTGTGGCTTTTATCATGGTCATATCAAGGTAAACCAAATTAGTGAGTTCTTTTTTGTTGGCTTTATTGTTATAAATTTAAAATGCACAGTATAAAAAAGCGACCAAGAAGGTCGCTTTAATATGTTTATGCTACAGAATCTGTAGTTGAAGCATTACGCCATAAGTTTTCTAGATCATAAAACTTACGTGCTGTAGGTAACATTAGATGTACTACAACAGTGCCAAGATCAACAAGGATCCATTCTGCATCGCTTTCGCCTTCAATACCGATAGGGCGAAAACCTGCTTTACGTGCTTCATCAGCGACGTTGTTTGCAAGCGCTTTCACGTGACGTGTAGAAGTACCTGAAGCAATGACAATTGCATCTGCAACATTGCTCACTTCGCTAACATCAATCGTTGTGATTTCTTTTGCTTTAACGTCAAGCAATGCTTCTTGAACAACTTTTAAGCAAGCTTGAACGTCTTGTTTTGGAGAATTCAAAGAGAGTTCGTGAGAATTAGAAGCGCCGGGCGATGGTTCTAAATTCATGAGAAGTGTATTTTCCTGACTATAACTCATCTTTCACTATAGCGCTTTCTGCTTGAAAATTCAAACTTTGAACAAATTTTATACCACAATATGATGATATTAAAGAAGTTTATTTTTCCATTCGAAAGAATCTGTTGAATGAGATTGGGGGCGATATTCGGCTGCGACAAATCCTTCATACATGCTATTTGCAATGCATTCAAAAATAGCGGGATAGTCAATTATCCCTGTGAGTGGTTCATGGCGACCTGGTACATCTGCAAATTGGATATGCCCAATGTGTTGCATATTTTCTTTGAGTGACAGAATCAGGTCTTCTTGCATTCTAGCCATGTGATAGCAATCGAATTGCATTTTTAGAGCTGGATGATTGACGTCTTTCAGTAACTCTTTGGCTTGATGCATTGTTTGAATCATGAAGTTGGGCATATCAAAGCCATTAATCATCTCAAAAACGGGTTGAATCCCATGCGCTGTGAAGATCTCGCTGACAAATTTAAGATTTGAGAATAAGGTTTCATAGCAGACCTGATATTCAACATTATCTGGTTGCTTGCCAGCCAAAATATTTACTCGAGGTATATTGAGTGAGCATGCATATTCAATCGCTAAGTCAACAGCTTGTTTAAATTCATCAGTTTTACTTGGGATACTTGCTAATCCGCATCCGCCTTGCATTAAATCTCCGGCAGGAACGTTGATGAGACACAAGCTAAGTTGATGTTCATTAAGTTCATGCTGAATTTGCTCAATACTCAGCTCATATGGAAATTGAATTTCTACATGTTGGAACCCATATTCAGCAGCTAGCGCAAAGCGTTCAATGAGTGGAACTTCTGTAAAGATCATCGATAAATTAACAGCGAGCTTCATATTGAATGCGACCTATTTATTGTTTTGTTCAACTTGCAGAATGACTGAGGCAAGGTCTGATTCAGAAAAGCCATTGGATTGATGCGCTTTCAATTGTTCTAAGGCTTGTTGAGCGACAGGAATATTAAGGTCAAATTGTCGAGCCAAACTCAAGGCGTTATTTAAATCTTTAGACAGGGTCTGAACTTTCCATTGCACAGGCTCAAACTCATGCGTTGCCATACGTGGTGTTAAAATTTGAAAAGGTTTAGAGTCGGCGAATCCACCTGCTAAGGCGGGTGCAAGCAGTTGAGTATCAACACCCGCCTGATCTGCTAAAGCAACAGCTTCTGCGATAAGTGTGCTATTTGCAGCAACGATCAGTTGATTACAAATTTTGGTGGCTTGTCCTGTTCCAGTTCCACCCATACAGGTTATACGCTGTGAAAGAACTTGATACATTGGTTGTAAAGATTCGATGATGCTCGATGGTCCGCCAGCAAAAATAACTAAACTGCCATTTTCAGCACCAGCTGTTCCACCTGACACAGGAGAATCTATCCAATGCGCTGATTTAGCAGTTGCACGTTGTGCAAGATTTTTAGTTTTATCCACAGATAGGCTCGAGAAGTCCACAATAATCTGCTCGGGTTGAATCAGTGATTCAATTTGAGAAAAAACAGCCTCTACCGCATTGTCATCGGCTAAACAAGTTAGGATCAGATCAAATTGTGCTATCTCAGAGAGTTGAAGGGGATGTGCCCCAAGCTGGATTAACGGCTCACATGCGTTGGGGCTTCGGTTCCAGACAGCAGTGTAAAACCCAGCCTGTATCAATCGAGTCGCCATTCTGCTACCCATTAAACCCATACCTAAGAATGCGATTTTAGTTTGACCGTTAATCATTATTGAAGCTAATCCCTGATCTAAGTTTGAAAACCAATTTATTTAAATTGACGTGGTAAAAATTCCAAATCTGGATTTTTATCTTTTTTACGCGCGATTTGACTGTTTTTGCCAAGGAGTAATTTGAGTTGCCAAATTTTCTCAAGACGAAGTGATTTTTGGGGTGCGTGTTCCATTGCATCTAAGACTTGTTTGACTGCGGCTAAGGCATCTGGTGAGCGCTGCAACATTTCGTCGGCAAGCTGTTGAGCTTTTTGCATCGGCGCGTTATCAACATGTGTGATCAATCCAATTTCTTTGGCATATTGACCATCAAATACACGTGCTGTTAATGATAATTCTTTGGCTAGGTCGACTCCAATAATACCTTTGATTGAGCGTGTTAACCCCATATCTGGAACTAAGCCCCAACGGGTTTCCATAATCGACATTTGGGTGTTGGGGTGAGCAATTCGAATATCAGCCGCTAAAGCCAATTGCATACCTGCACCGAAGCAATACCCTTCAATAGCTGCAATGACTGGAACAGGGAGTTCTTGCCAGATTAAAAAAGCTTTTTGAAATAGACTTTGACCAGGCTTAATGAGTTCCCATACGGCATAAGCACGATTTTGTGGATTATTCAGGTCTGTTAAATCAATACCTGCACTAAATACGTTGGCTTCACCAGTGAGAATCACACAGCGGATAGTACGATCAGATTTAATTTTTTTTGCGACTTGCACCAACTCTTTCAAAAGTTGAAAGCTCATCGCGTTACGTTTGTCGGGACGATTCAGAAAAACCGTCGCAATTCCATTATTTTTTTCTACACGTATTACAGCCATTATTGTGACTCGAGTTTATTGTTCCTTGTTTTAAGCATAACATGTCCAAAATAGACTGTCGTGACAGTAGAGTCATCACGTATTGCCTAATACAGTGTGTTGATCGTCTATTAATGATTCAGAATAGACTCGGCTGCTTCTTTCACTTGTCCAATCGCATGTTTTAATTCATCCAGCCGTTTCATCACATTTTCAATAAATTGCTCATCTGCTTTTCTACGCTCTTTACGCAGCGTTGAAACGAACTGTTCAAATTCACCTGTGATGCTTTGTAAATTCGGAGTGCCGACGTAGCGTGTTGCCCCATATAAACGGTGTAGTACATGTTCGAGCTGCGGATAATCTTCAAGTTCGATGAGTTGTTCTATTTCAGCAAGTTCATTTGGGAAGCTGTCCACCAGCATCTTCAATAAATCTTGTGCTAAGTCTTCTTTATTCGCTGCCAATTGAACGCACTGTTTCCAATCTAAAACCTGATGATCTAAGGTTTCGATACGTAAAGTTTTTTCTTGGGATTTAATTGGATGAATAAACTTATCACTGCTCCAATGGGTCAGAATCTGAATAATCTGATCCATTTGGATTGGTTTGGTGACATAGTCATCCATGCCGACTTTAAGTAATTTTTGTTTCTCATCTGCTAAAGCATGTGCTGTGAGTGCAATAATTGGTGTGTGACGTCCCTCGATGGTGGATTCTAACGATCTGATCGCACGAGTCGTATCGATGCCAGACATCACTGGCATTTGAATGTCCATAAATATCAGATCAAACGGCTTTTCATCATTTTGAATCTGTTGTTGTAAAATTTGTAGTGCCTCTTGTCCACTTTGCGCTTTAGTTGTTTGAACATTAATTTCGCCGAGCAAAGCTTCTAAAACGATTAAGTTTGGTAGATGATCGTCTACTGCAAGTACATGTAAATTAAGGGCTTTAAAGTTATCATGAGGTTCAACTTCAAATATTGGCTGATTTTCCAAGAGCTGAATTAATGATGAGCGGCTCAGAGGTTGATACAGTGGCCTCGCTTTGTATTCATTCAACATGTTGAGGTCGAGTGCCATCTGATAGCCATATACGGCTAAGTGACCTTGATAACGTCCGCGAATCTCTTTTAATAAAGCCTCTGGATCACCACTGTGATCTACAATCAACCACGTATTTTCAGGATGATGTGTCAAACCGTTTAGACGGCTGAATAAATCTAGAATGGATTGAGCTTCTGTGTGTTCAACACCGTAATTTTCTAAATAATGACGTAAAACATTCGCAGTTGCAGGGTGGGCTAAATAGGAGATGACACGCATGTCATGGAATTGCGGATGAATAATTTCATATTCATCAACCGCAAATTTCGCAGTAAACCAGAATGTTGAACCCTTTTCAGTTGGGGCGCGTTCTTGGTTATCTTCAAAGCCAATTTGGCCATGCATCAGATTAACCAATTGTTTTGAGATTGCTAACCCTAAACCTGTGCCACCAAATTGACGAGTGACGGAAGCATCGCCTTGAGAAAAAGATTCAAATAACCGTTTCCGATCTGTACCACTTAATCCAATACCACTATCTTGAACACTGAAATGTAATAGGCAATGTTCTAGATCGTCATGCTCCATGCGAACACGTACAATAATTTCACCATCAGGGGTGAATTTAATGGCATTTGAAATCAGGTTAGTCAAAATCTGTTTACAACGTAAAGCATCGCCAATCACATACTTTGGAATGTTATCGGCATAGTAGAAGGCCATGTCGATATTTTTTTGGGCGGCTAATGGCGACAACATGTCCATAACATCGAAGATCGCTTCTTCTAAATCAAATGATGCGGTTTCTAATTCAAGTTTACCGGCATCAATTTTAGAAAAGTCCAAGACGTCATTGATCAGTGCTAAAAGATGTGCTGATGATTTGCGAATCGTTTGCAAATACAGGCTTTGATCATTGCTGAGATTCTCTTGGCGCAATAACAAGTGAATAAAACCATCGATACTATTCAGCGGGGTACGCAACTCATGACTGATATTGGCAAGAAAAACAGATTTTGCCTGATTGGATGAAATGGCCTGATCGCGTGCTTGTTTATAAGTAATATTTTGCACTTCAAGTGTATCAAGCGTACGTCTTAAATCGTCTTCGGTCTGCTCGGTATGTTCCTTCAGCTCTAAAAAGCTGAAATGTAGACGCTTAACGACATTCGCAATATCACGTTGGAGTAACCTTAACTCGCCAGTACTATTGATGACCATGTGTTGGTCGAGTGTGTCTGCATTGAGTCGCTGTAATTGCATACGTATTTCGTACATAGGCGCAATCCAACGTCGTGAATAAAAGTTCAAGCACAGTAATAAGAGTAAAAGTGTCAACAAACCCGTCGTGATCAGTACAATGAAAACACGATATTGAGAGATGGCGAGAGGTTGATTATCTAGCTCGATAACAAGCCATTTTTTACTTTGATCAGGCGTATTTAATGCTAAGCCATAAATATGATTATGTTGATCTTTAATCGGACCAAATGTTTGTACATTGGTCGGGAAGCTAGGCCAAGGTTTTTCATTACGATAGCCTAACCCAAAATATGGTTTTTGTTGTTGGTCTAGGACTGCGACACTGAGTAAATACTTTTCATTAAACATCTTTTGTAAGATGCTTTTAGCGCGGTCTTGTTGCGCTTGTGAGGGGTTTTTTTCAAGCGCAATAAGTAGGTTTTCTGTCGTGTATTTATAACGACTTAAAATTGCATTTGCGGCAAAGCGTTGTTCTGATTTTGCGGAATTAGACGTTTCTGTGAGTACCAGTGCAGAGCCGACGCTTGCCAGTACTGCAATGGGGACAAAAATGAGGGCAATCAATTGCCCATAAGCATGGTTTAGTTTTAAGCGATTGAAGATTTTTTTATTCAAATTCGACATGTGCAGAGTGACTCATTCCCCATGTTGGGCATATTAGCACGCTTTAAAAAAATGATGGTGCTTTAATCACCCTCATTAAAAAGCCTTTGAAATTGATGCAGTGAGATACTTTTTTTCATACAATACCTGCACCTCAATATGGGTGCAAATAATGAGTAATACACAAGTAGATTTTCAATCAGACGATTTTTTATTAGACCACTATGTGGGTAAAACCCCATTGGTTAGGTTACAGCGTCTGGCAAGTCATACTCAAGCGACTGTATTGGCAAAACTGGAAGGTAATAATCCAGCGGGCTCTGTCAAAGATCGCCCAGCATATAACATGATCATGCAAGCTGAAAAACGTGGTGACATTAAGCCAGGTGATACGCTGATCGAAGCGACTAGCGGTAACACAGGTATTGCATTAGCCATGGTTGCGGCAATGCGTGGCTATAAAATGAAATTGATTATGCCTGCAAGCTCTAGTCAAGAGCGCAAAGATGCAATGCGTGCGTATGGTGCTGAGCTTATTGAATCCGAGAATATGGAAGAAGCTCGTGATATCGCATTGCAAATGGAAAAAGATGGTCTAGGTTTAGTACTCAATCAATTTGGTAATCCAGACAATGTCCAAGCACACTATTTGACAACTGGTCCAGAAATTTGGCAACAAACTGGCGGTAAAATTACGCATTTTGTAAGTTCGATGGGAACAACGGGAACCATCATGGGGATTTCAAAATACCTCAAAGAACAAAATCCAAATATTCAAATTATTGGTCTACAGCCATCTGAAGGGTCGAATATTGCAGGTATTCGCCGTTGGCCTCAAGAATATTTACCGACGATTTTTGATGCTTCTCGTGTTGATCAAATTATGGATATTCCACAAATTGAAGCTGAAAAAATGGCTCGTCAATTGGCACGTAAGGAAGGAATTAGTGCTGGTACTTCTTCTGGTGGTGCAGTTTGGGCATCAATAAAAATCGCTGAACAACATCCTAGTGCTGTGATTGCATGTATCGTGTGTGATCGTGGTGATCGTTATCTCTCTACGGGGTTATTCTCTGTAGAAGATGAACAATAAATTCGAGTAAATCTATATGCGCTTACCTGTTTTAGTGTTTGATATTGAAACATTGACCGATCTTAAATCAGGAGCGCATCTATATGGCTTAGATTTACCAGAAGATAGTATTGAACAAGCGCTGAGTAAGTTAAGACGTCAAGAAGCGGGCACTGACTTTCAGCGACTTGCTTTGCATGAAATTGTCTGTATTTCAGGACTATGGATTGATGAAAAGGCGGGAATGAAATTATTTTCATTCAGTCGTGAACATTATTCAGAACCTGAAATTTTACAAAAATTTCTATCAATTTTTGATAAACGTAATCCGACTTTAGTCAGTTGGAATGGCTCCCAATTTGATCTGCCTGTTATTATGTATAGAGCAATGTATCATGGGTTGTCTGCGCCAAGTCTGTTTGATCAAGGCGAAATTGATACACAAAAGCGCTATAATAACTACCAGAATCGTTACCATCATCGTCATATTGATTTGATGGATTTTATGGCAATGTTTAATGCGCGTCACTTCCAAAAACTGGATGATGTCGCCTATATGCTCGGTTACCCGGGTAAGCGCGGAACACCAGGTTATTTTATCCCTGAATATGTTCGTAACAATAATTGGATAGAATTAACCAGTTATTGTGAAGGGGATGTTTTAAACACATGGTTAGTCTATCTGCGCTATGTATTGTTAAAAGGACAGATTTTGCCTGAAGATCATCGTCTGTGGATTCAAGCGACGATTCATTATCTTCAAGGTCAACCCCAGCAAACAGAATTTTTGCGTATTTGGCAAGAAACTGCTGAAAAAACTGACTTCACCGCTTCTGATTTTAAATCAACTCAACATTAGGTTATCTCTTTGAAACAACGTGCCGCACATCGCTCATCTCAACTTCCTCGTTATACATTTACAGTTGAGAGACTTTCACATGAAGGGCGAGGGATCGCACATTTTCAAGGACAGGAACATCCTCAAGACAAATTGGGTAAAAAGGTTTTTATTCGTTTTGCACTGCCAGGAGAAACAGTAGAAGCTCAAATTACCCATCAGGCAAAAAAATTAGAAGAAGCTGATTGTGTGCAGTTGATTGGGGCGCCGAGTCCAATTCGTACACAGCCAGTTTGTCCACATTTTGGAAAATGTGGAGGCTGTAATATGCAGCACATAAAATTAGATGAACAAATTCGTTTAAAACAATCAGTTTTAGAGTCGCATCTCACCCACTTTGCAGGTGCTCTTCCAGAGTCGTGGCTAGAACCATTGCGTTCGACACGTGAAGATTATCGTCACAAGGCTCGTATTGGCGTTCGCTACATTGCTAAAAAAAATAAACTAGTCATGGGTTTTCGTGAGGTTCAATCTAATCAGCTTACAGAAATTAAAACCTGCAAAATTTTAGATGCAGAGCTAGATGCTGCGTTACCTCACCTCAAGGTACTCCTTGAAAATCTAAAAGCAAAAGCAGATATAGGTCATATCGAATTGGCGAAAGGAGATCAAGAGGTTGCACTTTTGATACGTCATACCAACAAATTACTGCAAAATGATGTCAACCAACTGCGTGAATTTGCGTTAGAAAGATCATGGCAGCTTTATTTGCAACCAGCTGGTGTAAGTAGTGTTCATCGTGCGGATGGTGACCTATCTGAGCGATTACATTACTCACTACCGGATTTTAACGTGACGTTTGGTTTTAAACCGACTGACTTTACTCAGGTTAACCCCACCATTAATCCACAAATGGTGAAGCTGGCATGTGAATTGCTTGACCTGAGCGGAAATGAGCGTGTTCTTGATTTATTCTGTGGTCTAGGGAATTTCTCATTGCCACTTGCACGTTCTGTAACACGGGGTGAGGTCGTCGCGGTGGAGGGAAGTGAGGAAATGGTGATGCGTGGGACAGAAAATGCACTGAAAAACGGCATCACAAACGTAAAATTTTATGCTCAGGATTTAACGCAAGATTTTTCGCAACATTCTTGGGCAAATCAAGGGTTCGATGCACTCTTAATAGACCCACCACGCGCTGGAGCTGAAGAAATTATGCACTATGTGCCAAATTTTGGTGCAAAAAAAATCGTCTATGTTTCCTGTAATCCTGCTACATTAGCACGTGATACAGGGATTTTAGTACAACATGGTTATCAGTTGAAGAAAGCTGGTGTGATGGATATGTTCAGTCATACAGGTCATGTTGAATCTATTGCTTTATTTGAAAAAAGCTAGTGCTAAGTGTTGATTTAATAAAATGAAGATTAGATTTAAAAAAGGAGAAGGGTATGGTCACAGTACGTGAGCAGTTACCTGGACGACTGACTGAGTTGTCTGAGGAAACGACTGTAGAACATGCCGCTGAAGCGCAACTTGGTTTAGCAACTTGGCTAGACCGTGCGCGGATTATTTTAGACGGTGCAGAACTTAAAAAATTAGAAGAAGTCGCTCTTAGTGTTTTAAAAAAAGAACTGACTTCTGATCACCATCATAAAACCAATACCTTCGCGACTGGCTTAGGTATGGCAGATATTTTGGCTCACCTACATGTTGATGAAGATACTTTGTCAGCAGCGATGCTTTATCGTAGTGTGCGTGAGGGCATGACGTCGCTTGAGGAGATTCGTAAAAGCTTTGGTGAAAGTGTCTACAATTTGGTGAAAGGCACTTTGGCTATGGGTAAGTTGTCAGAGCTGATCGAAAAAAATAAACGTTTAGAAGATCACTTCAATAATAATCAGCGTGAACATTTAACTGGGATTTACAAGATGTTGATCTCAGTAACAGAGGATGTTCGCGTTGTATTAATCAAGTTGGCTGAGCGTACGCTGGCTTTGCGTGAGTTGGCAAACTCTCCAAAAGAGCGTCAAGAGCGTGTCGCACGAGAAATTTTGACCATTTACTCGCCCTTGGCGCATCGTCTTGGTATCGCGCAGTTAAAATGGGAACTTGAAGATCTTGCGTTCCGTTATTTAGCACCAGAGCGCTATAAAGAAATTGCATCTTTACTCAATGAAAAACGCTTAGAGCGCGAACAATATATTCAATTCGTGGTCGATAAGCTGAAAAGTGAGTTGTTGAAGCATGGCATTGAGGCTGAAATCTCAGGTCGTGTGAAACACATTTATTCGATTTATCGAAAAATGAAAAGCAAGAACTTAAGTTTCGATCAGCTATATGACATTCGAGCTGTTCGTGTATTAGTTCAAAATGTATCTGAGTGTTATCACGCTTTGGGGATCGTACACCAAATCTGGCGTCATATTCCCCATCAATTTGATGATTACATCACTAACCCGAAAGCCAATGGTTATCGCTCTTTACATACTGCAGTGATTGCTGAAAATAAATCTTTAGAGATACAAATCAGAACCACTGAAATGCATGAAGAAGCTGAGTTAGGCGTTTGTTCTCATTTCAATTATAAAGAAGGTGCGAAAACTACAGATTATTCATTTAATCATCGTTTACACTCTTTACGTTCGGTGCTTGAGCATTATCAAGAACGAAATGAAGCAGGTGCGCATCCGAATGAAGACGAAACTGAAAATTTCAATCAGCTTCAAGATTTTGAAGATTTTGAAAAAATTTATGTTTTTAGTCGTGATGGTGACATCAAAGAATTACCACGTAATTCAACCGTTTTAGATTTTGCATACCATGTACATACGGAGGTTGGCAACAAGTGTTATGCAGCACGTGTAAACCAACGTTATGTTCCACTGACTTATACATTAAAAACAGGTGAACAAGTCGAGATTTTGACCAAGAAAGATCGTGAGCCAAATCGTGATTGGTTGGTGAACTCTTTAGGTTATATCAAGACAGCACGTGCAAGAGACAAGTTGCGCCATTGGTTCAGACAGCAAGACCGTAGTAAGAACTTAGAAGTCGGTCGAGAGATTCTCACCAAGGAATTATCACGTCTTGCAATTCACCCAAAAAGTATTGATTTGAGTGATTATTGTGCTCATTTTAACGTTAAAACAGGTGAGGACATTCTTGTATCCTTGGTGAGTGGAGATATCAGTCTTCATGCATTGATTAATCAAGTCAATCGTCATATGCACTTGGATCAAGATGAGCCTGAGTTAGTGCTGAAGCCAGCATTAAATCCACGGGCGAGTCATACATTATCAGCGCATGGGATTCTGATTGACGGTTTGGATAATGTTGAACTACATATTGCACAATGTTGTCAGCCTGTTCATGGTGAGTCGATTGCTGGATATATCACACTTAATCGTGGGGTGAGTATTCATAAGGTGGCTTGTCCGGATTATGTACGTATGATCAGCCAAGAACCTGAACGCGCTGTTGAAGCAGATTGGGAAATGCAACCGACAAGAGGGCAGAGTGTCCAAATTGTGGTTGAGGCTTATGATCGTCGAGGACTGCTGAAGGATCTAACCCAAGTGATTTTTTCAGATCAGATTAATATTCGCCAAGTGAATACCATTTCCGAAGCGGATGGTATTGCCAATATGAAGCTGTTGATTGAGGTCAAAGGTTTGGCTCAATTGTCTCGCTTGTTGGCTCGATTGGAACAGCAACCAGGCATCATTAGCGCAAGACGTTTGGTGCAAGGGAATTAAAAAAAAGCCTGCTTTAGCAGGCTTTTTTATGACTGATCACTCAAATAGCGTTAAATCAGATTTTGCATTTTTTAGAACCTTGATAGATTCCAATATTATCAATGTTTGCTTGTGATGCAGCTTTGATCTGTTGCTGTAATGGAATATTTGCAGCATCAGAAGTATCGCTTTCACCCGCTACAGAGTTTGCAACTTGCCCCATCTTTGTTGCTTTTTCTGAGTTGCCACCGAAAGTAGATAATGCATTACCTGCCATACCCGCCCATTTGCTCAATGATTTAGCTGGTGTTTGGGTTGCAGCAGCTGCAATATTTTTATCAGCATTTTCTAAGTTACGCTTAGCATTGGCTTTTTCAACAGCTAGTGTTGCACAATCCATTGCCTTGAGTTCAGCAGTTGAGTGCTGATGCGTTGGTAGTTCACCCGCAGCTTGAGCAAGAGTCGTTGTTAAAGCAGTAGCGATAGCTAAAGTTAAAATTTTTTTCATTATATATTCTCATTTGTAACGCATTGTTATAAATGCCCCTGTTGAGGCGAGAGAATATTACACAAATGTGACCAATTTGTCATTTCTTTTTACTTAATATTAAGTTTGTCACTCTGTTGATCAATTGAGGGCTAAATCTTGACAGGTGATACATCAATTCAGTTTTGATGCCAACCGTATGGTGAGTCACGGTTAAGTGATGGTTTTTTAAACGAGCGACACGGTAAATTTCCTGAGCAACGTCTTGGGCGCTGAGACTGACTCCTATATTTTGAATCGTACCCGCATCCATGCCTTTTACCATGGCAGTCTGAACAAATAATGGCATGATGTCTAATACGCGTATTCCATATTTTTGCCATTCAACATCAAGACCTTCTGTAATGCCGCGAACAGCAAATTTACTTGCTGAATAGGACACTAAATCAGCTTGACCATAGATAGCAGAAGCAGAGGACATATTGATGATACGTGCGTGGGAGGCCTGTTTTAAGAAAGGGAGCGCAGCGTGACAGCCATTGAGAACGCCGTTAACATTGATATTAAATGTTCGATGATGCGATGAGATATCTGTATTTTCGAATGCCCCTGAATATAAGATGCCAGCATTATTTAATAATATATTTATTTCACCAGCCCATTCGTTGAACTCAGTTAAAGCACTTTGCCATTGGTCGTATTGGGAAACATCTAGCAAACCCGCTTTAGCATTTGGCCCTAAAGATTGAGCCAATTGTTCAGCTTGTTCGAGATTGATGTCATAAATACCGACTTTATAACCTTGCTGATAGAATAGTTTTGCGGTAGCTGCGCCAATCCCTTGTGCTGCGCCACTGATAAAAATGCTAGATGTCATCGAAAATCCTTGTTGTTTTACATCATTTTATGTTCCTAGTTGAGCATAAGATTGTTCATTGAATCAACAATAACTTTAAACTCATCATTCACTAGAGATCAACTTTCATGGAAAAACTTTTAAATATCATGCAAGAGCTTCGTGCGAAATGTCCATGGGATCAAAAACAAACGCCTGAAAGCTTGACTCGCTATGCGATTGAAGAAGCTTATGAGGTTGAAGAAGCAGTTCGATCACAAAATACAGCGCATGTAAAAGAGGAATTAGGAGATCTTCTGCTGCAAGTTGTATTTCAAGCGCAAATGTATAGTGAGCAAGGAGCATTTAATTTTCATGATGTGGTGGAAACGTTGTGCGACAAGTTGATTCGAAGACATCCTCATGTCTTTCAATCAGCTCAATTTGAACAACTGAATGAACAGCAGGTGAGTGAACTTTGGCAAAAAATTAAGGCTGAAGAGAACAAAGACAAAACTAAATCACGTTTAGATGAAATTAAAGCGGGTCCTGCCTTAGATCAAGCCGAGCAAATTCAAAAAAATGTAGCTCAGATTGGATTTGATTTCGAAAATGTTGAGCAGGCGTATGAAAAGTTAGATGAAGAGTTATCTGAATTAAGAGAAGCCCTCAACCATCAAAATTCCGACGAAATACAAGAAGAGTTTGGAGATTGTTTATTTTCTTTAATCAATGTTGGACGTAAAATCGGCATTTCAAGTGAGATGGCTCTACTTGGAACCATCCACAAATTTAAACAACGTTTTTCATACATTGAGTTGCAGGCAAAAAATAGAAATACGCCCATTGAAAATATGAGTCTCAAAGAAATGGACCAATTGTGGGATCAGGCAAAAGTGTATCTAAAGCAACATAACAATAAAATTCAGGTTCAACATGAATAGCATCATTTCTTTTCTTCTTCTGATATTTACTGCATGTGTGAGTTTAATCAGTTCGGCATATGCACAACAGTTTGATCAATCTTACTTAAAATGGAAAGCAGAGCAAGAAGCTCATGATCAACGACTTAACCGGCAAAGTGCGAACCATTATTTATCTCGACCAGCCGTAAATACATCATCAAAGCAAGCAGCTGGTGGTGTCGGGCAATCAACTAAAGTTCGTCTTAATACGGCTTCAATGGTTGAACTACAAATGATTAAAGGAGTGGGTGAGAAGAAAGCTGCTGCAATTATTGAGTATCGGCAAAAGCATGGCAGTTTTAAGTCAGTAGATGAACTTCAAAATGTCAAAGGAATAGGTCCAAAGTTTATCGAAAAGAATCGCAACCAGTTAGCCCTCTAACACATTTTTATAGAGATCAAATGGCACTAAGGGGTGTTGAAATTTAATCAATTTTGACGGTGAATCTTGGAGAATAAAATTGCCCTTTGATTGTGTTAGAGCTATGATTAGCACAATTATGATTTTACGTTCTGACGTAGGAGACAGCGTCTTTTGCAAACTTTGCACGCGTCAAAGTGCGGTTTATCCACTGCACAATTACCTTCTTCCATTTTAGATGTTATTGATTCTTTAACTAAAGCCGGCTATGAAGCTTATATCGTCGGTGGTGGTGTCCGTGATTTGATGCTTGGACTTGCGCCTAAAGATTTCGATGCTGTAACCAATGCGACACCTTCACAAATTAAAGAAGTATTTGGTCGTCGTTGCCGAATTATTGGTCGTCGTTTTGAGTTGGCTCATGTCTATTCTGGTCGTGAATTAATTGAAGTGGCCACTTTCCGAGCTCCTCCTAAAAAAGCAGTGACTTCTGCTGCAGGGATGATTCTAAGAGATAATAATTGGGGCTCAATTGAAGAAGATTTTGCTCGTCGAGATTTCTCAATCAATACGATGTATTACCAACCGCGTAAGGGTATCGTTCTTGATTTCTGTAACGCTATTGATGATATAAAAACAAAAACATTGCGTTTATTGGGGGATCCAAAGTTACGTTTTGAAGAAGATCCAGTTCGTATGTTACGAACACTGAGATTTGCTGCGAAACTTAACTTTAAAATTGATCCTGCAATTTTAGATGTATTTACAGCTGAGGCAACCTTGCTTTTACGTGATGTATCACCGCATCGTTTATATGATGAATCTCAAAAGTTATTCACAATGGGGCATTTGAATCGTGTGCTCCCGATGTTGATTGAGTTTGGAATCTGGAAGCAATTATTTGCAGATATTCCTCCTCATATTGATGCATTTATTGAACGTGCAGCGAAAAATACAGATCAGCGAATTCAAATTGGTAAAACGATCAACCCTGCATTTTTCTATGCGGTATTGTTGTGGAAACCATTCCTTGAGCGTTGTGATTTTTATATGCACAAAGGTGTTGTGGCAGCTGAAGCACGTGCTCAAGCTGGCTTAGATGTGCTGAAGCGCCAAGCGACACGCACGATTATCCCGCGTTTTGCAGAAACATTTATTCGTGAAGTTTGGGAAATGCAAACTCGTTTGTTGAACCCAAAACCTCAGCAAATTGAAGCACTCTCAGGTCATGCTCGTTTTAGAGCAGGTTTTGACTTTATGTTGCTGCGTGAAAAGTCTGGAGATCAGACGACCAATGGCATGGGTCAATGGTGGGATGCTTATCAGTTGATGTCTTTGGACGAAAAAGAGCGTGTGATTGCGCAGTACAATCGTCAACGGACTAAATCACGACGTAAAGTTGCCGTGACCGAAGATGTTGCGGAAACAAAGCCTCAGCAGATTGAACCGCTAGTTAAAGAAACGGAGTCACGTAGCCGCCGCAGTCGTAAGGCCGCTTCAGCGAATGAGCGAAGAACAGAGCAAAATGCGAGTATCGCTTTGGATAATGGTATTGCAGCTGATCATCCTATTTTGAAGCGTAAACGTGTCAAACGCGATTTAAATACAGTGGTGTTTGGTCCTATCCAATGACAGTACGAACATATATTGGACTGGGAAGTAATTTAGGTGATTCTCAGCAGTTGATGGCAGAAGCCTATACGAAACTGGCAATGCTGGGTGTGGTGAAAGCATCAAGGCTTTATCATAGTCCACCTATGGGTCCTCAAGACCAACCACATTACCACAATGCGGTCGTTCGTTTAGATACGAGTCTAACGGCGCTTGAATTATTGGATGAATTACAAAAAATAGAAAATGAAGCAGGGCGGGTGCGTTTACGTCGTTGGGGTGAACGCACACTCGATTTAGATCTATTGTTATATGGTGATCAAACGATTCAAAATGATCGCTTAACTGTTCCGCATATCGGGATATTTGAGCGAGATTTTGTCATACTGCCGTTATTAGATCTGGATGTCGAATTAGAAATTCATGGACAGAAAATTCGAGAAACGAATATTGCAAAACACAGCCAATTGGATGTTTTAGCAGATTCATCTTGGATCAATATTTAAACTTTAAAATGTTCTAAGGAACTGTGTTAGAGGACATCTTATGATCAGTCTGAGCGATTTAAGACAATTCAAACAGCAAGGTCGAAAATTTTCATGTCTGACTTGTTATGACGCCAGTATGGCGAAGGCAATGGAAATTGCTGAAATAGATACCATTTTAATTGGTGATTCGCTTGGGATGACTATTCAAGGCCATGATTCAACGTTGCCTGTGAATGTGGAAGATATGGTCTATCACACCTCAGTTGTACGTCGTGGAAATAACCATGCTTTCATCTTAACTGATCTTCCTTTTATGAGTTATGCCACACTCAATGATGCATTAGTAAACTCGAAAAAAGTGATGCAAGCTGGCGCACAAATGGTCAAGCTTGAAGGTGGTGCTTGGCTTGCTGAAACGGTAGAAGTGTTGACTCGCAATGGTATTCCAGTGTGTATCCATCTTGGATTAACGCCACAATCCGTTCATGTATTTGGTGGCTATAAATTACAAGCCAAAACGCGTGAAGCTGCGGATCAACTGATTGCTGATTGTAAAGCCGTTGTTGAGGCTGGGGCTGCAGTGTTATTGCTAGAGTGTGTACCTGCACAATTGGGTCAAGAAATTACAGAACTATTTCCGCATGTACCTGTGATTGGTATTGGTGCTGGGGCACAAACCGATGGGCAAGTTCTGGTTGTTCAAGATATGCTGGGATTAAACTTCGGTCGTGTTGCACGTTTTGTACGTAATTTTATGAAAGAACAGTCTGGTGAAACAGCCATTCTTGATGCAATCAAATCGTATCATGCTGCTGTACTAGATCAATCTTTCCCTGCTAAAGAACATACGTTCCAAGTTGAGCTTTAATCATGAAAACTGAAACAACAATCCATGGTTTAACCGCATCACTTCATGCTGCTCGTCAAGCACGAAAGACTATTGGTTTTGTCCCGACCATGGGGAATCTACATCAAGGTCACTTAAATTTAGTACGTGAAGCACGTAAATTATGTGATGTGGTTGTGGTCAGTATTTTTGTGAATCCGATTCAATTTGGCCCAAATGAAGATTATGACAGTTACCCACGCACACTTGATCAAGATAGTCAGTTGTTGGCTGAAGAGGGTTGTGACATTATTTTTGCACCTTCAGTTGAGCAAATGTATGGCAGTCAACCTCGCTTAACTAACATTAGTGTCGGTCAAATCACCAATGATTTATGTGGTGCTCAACGTCCGGGGCACTTTGATGGTGTTGCGGTAGTGGTAACGAAGTTATTTAATATCGTACAACCACATTTTGCATTCTTTGGTCAAAAAGACTACCAGCAGTTGGCTGTGATTAAGACAATGGTACGTGACTTGAACATGCCGATTGAAATTATTGGTGTGCCAATTGCACGTGCTGAAGATGGTTTGGCATTAAGTTCACGTAATGGTTATCTTTCGGCTGAACATCGTCAAATTGCACCAGTGATTTATCAATCTTTAAAAACTGCTGAAACAAATTTAAAACAAGGTCAAGCGCTTACAGAGGTTCTTGCTGAGATAAAATCAACTTTAAGTAATGCTGGCTTTGTCGTGGATTATGTTGAAGCACGTAATCCAATGTTGCAGGCAGTTGAGCAATTTGACCAAGATATTGTGTTATTTGTTGCTGCGAAAATTGGCTCGACACGCTTGATCGACAATTTACAAATCAGTCATTAAAACAGGATTAAACTCGATGATGATCGTCAGGTGTGGTGCATGAAGCGAATTCTTATTGTTACAGGACAATCCGGTTCAGGGAAGTCATCTGCATTGCAGGTTCTCGAAGATTTAGGTTATTACTGTATCGATAATTTGCCGCTAGCATTACTTCCTGAGATCGTTGGAAAGTTAGATCAAGAAAATAATTTAGAACAATTGGCTTTAGGGGTTGATGTTCGGAGTACACGCGCTGATTTGCAAGAATTTGAGCAAGTTTATCAGCAACTGGAAAAACATGGTGAGGTCGAGGTGATTTATCTCACCACCAAAGATCAAGAGTTAATTGCTCGTTTTAGTGCTTCGCGTCGACCTCATCCACTGGCGAATCGTTTTAAAAGTCTGAATGAGTGCATTCAGGAAGAGAAACAATTACTGTTGCCGATTCAATTAAGAGCAACTGTACAGATTGATACATCAGATAAAAGTGTCCATGATCTTAAAGATACATTATTATCCCGCTTAGGGCAGGTAGATAACTTAATTGTTATTTTACAGTCTTTTGGATATAAGCATGGTATTCCGTTGGATGCTGATTTTATTTTTGATGTGCGGCATTTACCCAATCCACATTGGGATTTAGAGCTTAGAAAATATTCGGGTTTAGATGAGCCCATTGAAAAATTCCTGACATCATTTGACCAAGTGAATATGATGTTTGAGGATTTAAAGCAATTTTTAGAGAAGTGGTTGCCTGCCTTTGCAGAAGGGCATCGCCATTACATTACGGTTTCGATTGGATGTACAGGTGGTCAGCACCGCTCTGTATTTATTGTGGATAGACTCAAAAAGGCGCTTGAGGCACAATGGTCTATTCAGGTCTTGCATAGAGAAATGAAGCACTGGTCATGATTGACACAACTGTTGACGTAATTAACAAATTAGGATTACATGCGCGTGCGTCAGGCAAGCTCATTGAGGTCACTACCAAATTTCGAAGTTCGATTAAAATTGGTAAGGGCGATAAATTAGTCGATGCCAAAAATATTATGTCTTTGCTCATGCTCGGTGCAGGCAAAGGAACTACATTAAGACTAGTGATTGAAGGGGCAGATGAAGAGAAAGCTTTGTCTGAAGTTCAAGCATTATTCGCAGCAAAATTTTACGAGGCTGAATAATCGTGGCACGTCGATCGCAACGTTTTACTGAAGATGATTTTGAGTCTTTAGAAGGACGTGCAAGTAAAACTGAACAAAAGAAAGCTGTACAACGTATGGCTGCTTTAGGGGCTCAACTTGCTGAGTTACCCAAAAAAAAGATTGAAAGCCTTCCTGTGGAAGAACGCTTAATTGAAGCTTTATTGGATGTTCAATTGATAACATCAGGTGAGGCTCGTCGTCGTCAATTTTTGCGTATTGGTAAATTATTACGCAATGAAGACGAGAGCATGATCTTATCTTATTTGACACCTCAACAAGGGGCGAAAAAGACAGCACAATTGCACCGCTGGGTCGATCGTATGATTGCACAAGGTGAGCCTGTTATTAAAGAATTTATGAAGACTTACAATGCTGCAGAGCATCATGCAATACGTCAGCATTTACTTCGTATTGAACGTGATATTCAACAAAACTTAGGTGAGGATGCTGTTGCACAATCTAAGTTAAATTTGCTGAATTACGTTCAGCAAGTTGCACTTATCTCTGATCGTTAATGGTCAAAAAAAAGGTCTGATGTTTCAGACCTTTTTTATTTCTTAGATGCTTAATATTTAGAGTGCAGCACGATCTTTTGCCCAATCTCGCAACACAAACTTTTGCAGTTTACCTGTTGAAGTTTTAGGGATTTCAGTAATCACTACGTCTTTAGGTACCTTGAATCGAGCAAGATGTTGTTTGCAGTATTCAATGATTTCTTCAGGTGTAGCTTGTTGCCCTTGCTTCAATTCAATAAATGCGCATGGAACTTCTTGCCAACGTGGATCAGGTTTTGCAACAACTGCAGCTGTCAGCACGGCAGGGTGTTGATAAAGTACTTCTTCCACTTCAAGTGAAGAAATATTTTCACCACCAGAAATAATCACATCTTTCGAGCGATCTGTGATTTTGGCATAACCATCAGGCTGGCATACGGCAAGATCGCCAGTATGGAACCATCCACCAGCAAATGCTTCAGCGGTGGCTTCAGGATTCTTCAAGTACCCTTTCATGACAATGTTGCCACGGAACATAATTTCGCCCATGGTCTGACCATCATTCGGTACAGGCAGCATCGTTTCAGGATCTAGTACTTTCATCCCATCTTGAAGTGGATAAGGTACACCTTGACGTGAATGTAGTTGAGCTTGTTCTTGGATGCTTAAATCACTCCAGCCTGCTTGCGAAGCACATAGCGCTGATGGTCCATAGGTTTCAGTGAGACCATAGACGTGGGTAACATTGATTCCTAAATTTCGCATACCTTCAATAATGGCAGCTGGTGGCGCTGCACCAGCAACCATCACTTCAACTCGATGATTAATTTCGCGTTGTTGCTCTTTTGGTGTGTTGATCAACATGGACAATACAATTGGTGCACCGCAGAAGTAATCGACTTGATGATCCGCGATCAATTGATAGATCTGTGCTGGATCAACTTTTCGAAGACAAACATTTGTGCCACCGTTGGCGGCCATGGTCCAAGCGAAACACCATCCATTACAATGGAACAGAGGCAAAGTCCATAAATAGGTGGCACGGGGTGTCATACCACAAGCAATGATATTACTCGCTGCATTAATATAAGCCCCACGATGATGATAGACCACACCTTTTGGATTCCCAGTTGTGCCTGAGGTGTAGTTTAAGCTGATGGCATCCCATTCATCCTGTGGTAATTGCCACTCAAACTCAGGATTACCTTGTGAAAGCCAAGATTCATACTCAATTTTTCCAATACGGGGCGCTTGATCATTGAATTCATATTCAGTATCTGCAACATCGATAACATAAATGTCCTGAGGAACTTGTGCTAAAGCTTCCTGTGCTAATTCTGAGAATTCAGGGTCAACTAAAAGTACTTTTGATTCAGCATGTTCAAGCATAAATGCGAGTGTTTTTGCATCTAGGCGCGTATTTAATGTATTGAGTACAGCGCCTGCCATAGGCACTGCAAAATGCGCTTCGATCATGGCTGGAATATTTGGAAGTAATACCGACACAGTATCATTTTTTTGAATACCAAGCTTTTGCAGCTGATCGGCAAATTGACGGCAACGTTTGTACTTTTCTTTCCAGCTAATCCGGCGTGTACCATGAATAATTGCATCTTGCTGAGGGTAGATATAGGCCGCACGCTCTAAATATCTGAGTGGAGAAAGGGCAACAAAATTTGCTGGCGTTCTAGGTAGTTCGTCATACGGACTTAAATTCATTTTAGTATCCATCTTCATTTTTATAATCCTGAGTAAAAGATAAGCAAAAAATAAACGGAATACATTTATCCTTTAGTCGAGCAAACGTGACATTTTGTCAATTAGGCGAAATTTCATATTTTTTAACTTCATTTTATTGCGATTTATTCGTGAAGTTGGTGATATTTATTTGTGCTGAATAATGTAATTGATCGAGAAATAGGGTAAATTTTAAACAGATTTTAAGTTTCAAAATCGAATAATAAAAGCAAAAGGATTTTGCATATGTATATTGTTGGGTGGGGGAAAGATGAAATTAACATCGAACCCAAAGGCTATGCCATGTTTGGCTATGGGATGTGGCATCACCGTGCCTATAAAAAAAGAACTGCGCTGTATGCGAGAACAGTGACCATTCAAAAAGATCAAGATGCCCCATTGATATTATGTTGTCTAGATTTTGGCTGTATTACTTCAGCAATTCGAATCAATGTAATCCAACGCTTGAATGAAACGTTGAGGGATTGTTTCGATCCGCATCGTTTGGTTCTAATGGCAACGCATACCCATTCAGGTCCAGGCGGTTGTGGTTATGAAGCTCTTTATAATATGCCGACACCAGGATTTGTGCCTGCGCACCTTGATGCAGTTGTGGATGCTGTGCAATCCAGTATTCAACAGGCATTATTCAATCGCGATTTTACAGAGATTCGATTAGCGACAATTGACATTCCTGAGCAAGTCCCTGTGGCATGGAATCGCTCGATAAAAGCGTATAATCGAAATCTCGATACTGCATTCGTCGATGAATCTGAAACTTACAAAGCAATCAATCGACAAATGCAAGTCCTTGGCTTTTATCGTGGGGAAAAGCTTCATTCTCTGTTGTCACTTTTTGGTGTGCATGCGACATGTTTGGGCAATCAATTAGACGCTCATGATGGTGATAATAAAGGCTATGCCGCAACACTTTCGGAAGAGACCTTAAGTGCTGCTGGGGTGGATGGACCAGTTTGTATATTTGCGCAAGCAACAGCAGGCGATGTGTCACCACACTTCCATGGAAAGAATCAGACTAAGATCAGAAAAAAGATAAAAGGTGAAGCAGAATACATCTATGCGAGAAACAATGGTCGTATACAGAGTGAGTATGCTTTAGCCGCTTTACTTGAGAAACAGAATCAAAACATCCAATATCAAGATTTGGATGCAGTACTCGAGTATGTGGATATGGCAAATACTGTGGCTGATCCAGAGTTTTCAGGTGGATATAGCAATGCGATAACAAGCCAAGCTTGTCATGGGACAGCATTTATTGCGGGCACACCAGTCGATGGTGTGGGTGCTGCAAAGCCATTGATCATGGCTATGAATTTACTTTCAAAACAATTCAAACGAAGTAAATTGAATTCAAAAGATCCAGTGGAAAGTGCTTATTATCAGAAGCTTTATCATGCTCAAGGACCCAAAAATATTATTTTTGAATCGGGTCAGCATCGGATATTAGGAAAAAAATTAGGTTCACTTCCTGGTGTTTTAGATCCACTCATTGCTGAAATGAATGCTCAAGTTCACGCCGGCGCAATTCAAGAAAGCGATTTAGTGCCACATATTGTGCCAATTCAGCTCATTCGAATCGGTCAACTTTTTTTGGTATGTGTTCCCGGAGAGTTTACAACAACTTCAGGTAAGCGCGTATTAAATACCATTCAGAAAAGTGTATTACCGACATTTCCTAACGCAAAAATTTGGTTTGCATCTTATTGTAATGACTATATGGGCTATGTCACGACATTCGAAGAATATCAAGAACAAGCCTATGAAGGTGGACACACTTTATTTGGTCAATGGACTTTGGCAGCTTTTCAAACCTATTTTAAACATTTGGCTAAACAGATTTGTTTGCCACCTGAACAACGTCAATTATCAAATTGCGTACCTAAAGCAGTACCTCAAAAAGAATTAGAGAAAAGAACCAATCGGGGAAATGTTCAAACCGCCGTTGCACAAAAGGAGTTGGCAACATGAGTAATCTGACACATCATTATTGGTCTAACTGGTCGGGATATTGCCACTCAAACCCGCAACATATCTTATATCCAGACCAATTACATGAATTACAGGATATTGTGATTCAACATCCTAAAGTTCGTGTGGTTGGTGCAGGGCACTCATTTACTCCGTTGGTAAAAACGGATGCGTCTATTATTTCTTTAGACCGATTTTCAAGTGTCTTAAATGCTGATCAGGCTAAATGCCAAGCGACGTTATGGGCAGGTACTCGACTATTCAATTTAGGCCAGCATCTTGCGCCTTATGAGCAGTCGCTTATGAATCAGGGTGATATTGATCAACAAAGTTTAGCTGGTGCTGTATCTACAGGAACACACGGGACAGGTGCAGCGCTATATTCTATTTCAGGCTATGTAGAAGATTTTGAGCTATTACAGGCAAATGGGGATTTAATCCAATGCTCAAAGACGGAGAACCCTGAAATTTTTCAGGCAGGTAGAGTATCGTTGGGATCGCTCGGGATATTAACGAAAATAACCATGCAAAACCGCCCTAGATATAAATTGAAAGAGAAAATTCATTTAGCCCCTGTAGAAGAAAGCCTTGATCAATTTCTCCAATTGATGCACCAACATCGGCATTTGGAGTATTTTATTTTCCCTTTTACAGATCAGTTAATTTTTAAAACACTTGATGTTACAGAGGGTGAGGTGAAGCCAAGAGAAACTTCTTGGCCATCTGAGGATCAACTTTTAACATGGTGTTGTGAAATTTCTAAAAAAGCCCCTTTTTTGACGAAATATCTTCAAAAATTAGTCGGTGTTTTTGTGAAGCCAACAGAATTCATTGATTGGTCGGGTGATATTTTTGCAACACCTCGGAATACCAAATTCAATGAAATGGAATATCAAATTCCAATTGAGAATGGTATTCAATGCATCAAAGAAGTGATTGCAACGTTTAGAAAATATCAAATAAATTCTTTTTTCCCTATCGAATTCCGCGTGGTCAAAGGGGACGATATTTGGCTAAGTCCTTTCTATCAGCAAGACAGTATTTCGATTTCAATCCATCAATATTATAAGCAGTCACCTCAAAAAGTATTTGATCTTATTGAGCCGATTTTTCAAAAATATCGAGGCCGTCCACACTGGGCTAAGATGCATCAACTGTCTCACCAAGAGATGCGAGCTCTTTATCCGAAATGGAATGAATTTATGCAAATCAGAGAAGCGCTCGATCCCCATCGAAAGTTTCTCAATCCCTATCTTGAAAAACTATTACTTGGGCAACAAGGATGAGAGATGAATAGTTTTTTTAATCAAATGAATGATGATTTGCGGGCACATGGTTTAGGTCAACCTATGCTCTTGATCGATGACGATGCATTAAACTTTAATATTGCTTATGTAAAACAGCAGCTAGCTTCGGCAAAGCACTTAAAACCGCGGTTAGTCGTTAAATCTTTGGCTTGTTTGCCTTTGTTAAAAAAGCTAAGTTTCGATTTAGACACCCAACACTTTATGGTATTTCATATTGATCACTTACAATTGATGTTCAATCATTTTGATCAAGCTGATTTACTCTTTGGCAAGCCGATGCCAATTCGTGCAGTAGAAAGGTTTTATCAAAACCATCACACGCCAATCAAATGCAAGATACATTGGTTAATTGATTCCTTTGCTCGTTTGCAACAATATCATGCCTTGGCTGATCAACTGGGATTTAGCTTCAATATCAATCTTGAAATTGATGTGGGATTACATCGTGGAGGCGTTCAAAATTCTGCTGAATTTATACAAATGCTCAATTATATTCAGCAGCATCAAAAAACGCTAAATTTGAGTGGTTTAATGGGCTACGATGCGCATGTTACTAAACTACCTAAGATGGTGAAGCGTCCAGAAACAGCTTATGCTGAGTCTCAACATATTTATCAAAATTATCAGCACATCTTAAAACACCAATTCCCAGATTTAAATCATGCTCAGCTGTGTTTTAACGGAGGAGGAAGTCCAACCTTTAGTTTTCACGTGAAACATAGTGTGTGTAATGATCTGTCATTTGGCTCAATGTTGCTAAAGCCCAGCGATTTTGATTCTGAACATCTTTCTTTGCTTAAACCCGCTTTATATATTGCGAGTCCCGTACTGAAAGTATTAGACGAAGTCTCATTGCCAGGGATACCTTCATTTAAAAAAATAAAATTCTTTCAGAAGCATCAAGCGGTTTTTATCTACGGTGGCTATTGGATGGGTCAATATGTTTATCCAGCAAAATCTCATCCTCATTTATTGTATGGACGAAGCACCAACCAGGAAATGATTTGTGTCGATCGTAAAATTGATATCCATCCTGATGACTATGTATTTATTCGACCGAGCCAGAGTGAGGTGGTCATCCCGCAGTTCAATCGCACGTACCTTTATCGAAAAGAAAATGAGTGGAATTCATCTGATTTGGAAACGAGTAGATTTGAACCTTGGGAAAATTTTAGAGAGTAGTGATTAAAAGAAAAAAAGGGATGAAGTTAATCATCCCTTTTTAGCATTGGTTTGAAATTTATTGGACGCCGCCGTAATGGATGCCCGTTAATTCACTGATTTCTTTTTTCCAAGTGGTTAAGTCATCCAAATTAAATTTACTTAAATGGTCATGCCCACAAGCACGCGCCATTACTTGCATCAACTCGACTGAAGCATTGAAGAAGTTGGCGAGTTGCTGTGCTGATTTTTCTATTTCGAGTCTTCGACGCAAATGATCTTTTTGTGTTGCAATACCGACAGAGCATTCATTTGTATTACACGCGCGCATTCCCAAACAACCAATTGCCTGCATGGCAGAGTTAGACACGGCAATGGCATCTGCACCCAGCGCTAAGGCTTTAATAAAATCAGCAGGGACACGTAAGCCACCTGTAATGACCAAACTAATGTCACGACGTCCTAAACGATCTAAATGACGACGTGCCCGTGCTAAAGCAGGAATGGTCGGCACTGAAATATTGTCACGGAATAATGTTGGTGCTGCACCTGTACCACCACCACGACCATCTAAAATAATGTAGTCCACACCTATCGCAATCGCAGCATCAATGTCTTTTTCAATATGCTGTGCAGACAGTTTAAAGCCAATCGGAATGCCACCTGTCTGCTCGCGTATATAGTTTGCAAACTCCTTGTACTGTGAAAGTTCAGTCCAATCCGGAAAGGTTGCGGGAGAAATCGCAGATTGTCCTTCTTCTAAACCACGTACTTCTGCAATTTTTCCGACCACTTTATGCCCGGGTAGATGTCCGCCTGTTCCTGTTTTTGCTGCCTGTCCACCTTTAAAGTGAAAAGCTTGGCATTTTTTTACTTTTTCAATGTCATAGCCAAAACGACCAGAGGCCAACTCGTAAAAATATCGTGAATTCGAGGCTTGTTCATCATCTAACATTCCACCTTCACCAGAACAGATGCCAGTACCTGCCATTTCCGCACCCATTGCCAGTGCAGTTTTTGCTTCTTGCGATAAAGCTCCAAAACTCATGTCGGAAACAAATAATGGAATATTGAGTCTCAATGGTTTTTTTGCATTTGGTCCAATAATCACTTCGCTTGCAACGGGGGCATCATCCAGTAGAGGAACTTTCCAAAGTTGAGCTGTGACCAGTTGAATATCTTCCCATTTTGGAAGTTTGTCAAAAGGCACACCCATGGCTGCGGTAGGACCATGATGACCGAAATTTTTTAGACCATTTCGAGCTAATTCTAAGATGAATCTATTGTGTGGCTCTTCAGGAGCAGGCTGAGAATCTGCGTAGAGTCCTTGATAACGATCACGGTTGAATTGCTGTGGATTTCTTTTTTCCCAAGCTTCGATTTCTTCTAAGTCAACATAGACATGATCATCATGAATCCAAGCTTTAAATTTTTGCAGATTTTTATTGAGATATCTCGGGTTAATGCCAGTTTTATAGATGTAATGAGAGCCGTGAAGGCCACATACAATTTTGTCGCCTTGAATATGGGCATCGGACATGAGTGCTCCGCGATGCTGACAACGACCATACATGACTACGACTTTTTCTTCATCATGATCTTCAAGACGAAGAACAACAAGATCCACATTGGCTGCTAAAGCATATGCGGGTTTAAGCGGCTGGAGTGTAGACCAAGCAATTAGTGGGTGAGATTTCATATGACCTGCCTAATGATTTCAGTGGGTTATATTTATTTGTTTAAAAGTATGTTGATCATCTAATAGAAAGTATAAAAGATTATTTTTCTATAATTGGGATAATATTGGTTTAAATATTAAATTGGGAATATATTTTAACTATTTTTGTCACAATTAAAACTGCTATCGCCTAATGCTCGATTAACGGTTTATTAAACAACGTGACACGTGTAAAATCTCTAGCGATTTTATTTATCCACCGTTTTTATCTTTTGAGGTTCGCCTCGATCATAATCTCGCGGTGACATGCTCCATTGTACGGGGCATCACTCCTTAAGGATTTTTTATGCCAATTATTACTTTGCCAAACGGCGATCAAAAACAATTTGATCAAGCTGTCT
This sequence comes from Acinetobacter sp. ANC_7655, assembly GCF_056784015.1. Classification (NCBI taxonomy): domain Bacteria; kingdom Pseudomonadati; phylum Pseudomonadota; class Gammaproteobacteria; order Moraxellales; family Moraxellaceae; genus Acinetobacter; species Acinetobacter sp. ANC_7655. The sequence continues at coordinate 38,283 of NZ_JBWYJB010000013.1, forward strand.
CTGTCATGGAAGTTGCTCAAAGCATCGGTCCAGGTCTTGCAAAAAATACGGTTGCAGGTCGTGTAAACGGCCATCTAGTTGATGCATGTGACTTAATCACTGATGATGCCACGTTGCAGATCATTACGCCTAAAGATGATGAAGGTGTTGAAATTATTCGTCACTCTTGTGCCCATTTAGTTGGTCACGCAGTGAAGCAGCTTTTCCCCGAAGCAAAGATGGTGATTGGACCTGTCATTGAAGATGGTTTCTATTACGATATCTACAGTGAAAAACCATTTACACCAGATGATATGGCTGCCATCGAAGAGCGTATGAAAAAGCTCATCGATCAAGATTATGATGTCATTAAAAAGATGACACCTCGTGATGAAGTGATCAAAGTATTCACTGAGCGTGGTGAAGATTATAAATTACGCCTCATCGAAGATATGCCAGATGAGACTCAAATGGGTCTTTATTATCATCAAGAATATGTGGATATGTGTCGTGGTCCACACGTACCAAACACTAAATTCTTAAAGTCATTTAAGTTGACGAAGATGTCAGGTGCTTACTGGCGTGGTGATGCGAAAAACGAACAACTTCAACGTATTTATGGTACGGCTTGGGCGGATAAGAAGCAGTTGGCTGCTTATATCAAACGTATTGAAGAAGCTGAAAAGCGTGACCACCGTAAAATTGGTAAAGCGCTTGATCTGTTCCACATGCAAGAAGAAGCACCAGGCATGGTGTTCTGGCATCCAAATGGCTGGACGATCTATCAAGTTTTAGAACAATACATGCGTAAAGTTCAGCAGGACAATGGTTATCAAGAGATTCGCACACCTCAGGTGGTCGATTTTAGTCTGTGGGAAAAATCAGGACATGCTGCAAACTATGCAGAAAACATGTTTACTACACATTCTGAAAACCGTAACTATGCCGTTAAACCAATGAACTGCCCATGTCATGTTCAAGTGTTTAACCAAGGTTTAAAATCTTACCGTGATTTACCAATTCGTCTTGCTGAATTTGGTTCATGTCACCGTAACGAACCATCGGGTTCATTACATGGGATTATGCGTGTTCGTGGTTTCACCCAAGATGACGCACACATTTTCTGTACAACTGAGCAAATTGGTCAAGAAGTTGCTGACTTTATCAAACTGACTTTAGATGTTTATAAAGATTTCGGTTTTGAAGAAGTGCAAATGAAACTCTCAACACGTCCAGAAAAGCGTGTAGGGGATGATAAGCTTTGGGATGTTGCTGAAAAATCTTTAGCTGACGCACTGGATGCAGCAGGTCTCGCTTGGGATTTACAACCTGGTGAGGGTGCGTTCTACGGTCCTAAAATTGAATTTTCTTTGAAAGATTGTTTAGGTCGTATCTGGCAGTGCGGTACAATCCAATGCGATTTTAACTTGCCATTACGTTTAGATGCATCTTATGTCACTGAAGACAACGATCGTGATCATCCTGTGATGCTTCATCGTGCAATTCTTGGCAGTTTTGAACGTTTTATTGGTATACTTATTGAACACTACGCTGGATTTATGCCACCATGGTTGGCACCAATTCAAGCATGTGTGATGAATATTACCGATTCTCAAGCAGATGCTTGTCAGTCAGTCGTCGCTAAATTGCAAGAAAATGGCATTCGAGCGATTTCAGACTTGAGAAATGAGAAAATCGGCTTTAAGATTCGTGAGCGTACTTTAGAGCGTATTCCATACCTATTGGTGCTTGGGGATCGAGAAGTAGAGGAAGGTACAGTGAATGTACGTACTCGCTCTGGAACAAATTTAGGTACTATGTCTATCGATGCATTCGTTGACTTAGTGAAAGTAGCCGTAGCCGAACGCGGCCGGTATATTGTGGAGTAAGAAAGATTAAACAGCCTGACCGTAACCAACAACAAGGTGCTAAAAGCAATCGTCCTGCATTAAATGATGAGATTCGTGCGAAAGAAGTGCGTCTCGTTGGCGCTGACGGAGAACAAAAAGGCATCGTTTCACTTGCTGAAGCGTTGCGTGCTGCAGAAGAAGTTGATCTTGACCTCGTTGAGATCGTTGCGAATGCAGAGCCGCCTGTTTGTAAAATCATGGATTACAACAAGCATTTATTTGATCTGAAGCAAAAGCAAAAAGATGCTAAGAAAAAGCAGCATCAAGTTCAGGTTAAAGAGATCAAGTTGCGTCCTGGTACAGACGTTGGTGATTACAATGTTAAGTTGCGTGCTATTCTGAAATTCCTTGAAGAAGGCAACAAAGTTAAAATTACTCTACGTTTTCGTGGTCGTGAGATGGCTCACCAACAATTGGGTCTTGCTCAATTACAAAAGATTGAAGCTGATGTGGCTGAAATCGGTGTAGTGGAACAAGCACCAAAAATGGAAGGCCGTCAAATGGGTATGTTACTTGGTCCTAAAAAGAAAAAGTAAAACCGATTTAGAGAAAAAGCCCTGCACATGCAGGGCTTTTTTATATGTTGATTGAAGGGATATAGGTACATCCTGAGTTAGTAAAGAGAGGAACGACTGTAGTTGGGGTATAAATCATCAGTTGAATATTTCCATCAGGCAGTACTTTAGTGAAGTCTAATAAACTTATATTTTAAACTTCTCGAATCATTTTGTGGCTTGAGTAAAAAATTTAATTATTTCGACAGGTAAACTCGTACTTATGCATAGAAAATTCTAGATGGATGGTAAAACTGAATAGGTTTAGAGTGTTTACTGCCTTGAAAGATGACCCAAAAAGGATTTTTTATATTGCACATCAGCACATCAGCACATCAGCACATCAGGAAATTCGTTGCTCAAAGTACCTTTAGATTTGATCTATAAAAAAAGCCGATACTTTTGCATCGGCTTTTTTTGTGACTCATTAAGTTCGATGCTTTATTCGACATGAACTGTTTTTTCAGTAGACTCTGTATTTTCTAACAGAAGTTTTTTGCCAATTGGAATTTGTCGAGGTAATTTCTCTTCTGGAATGATACGCTCTAAGTCGATCACTAATAAGCCATTTTCATAATCTGCTTGTTGAACTTCAATATGTTCATCTAAGCGAAGCGATAATTTAAATGAACGACGCGCAATTCCTTTATGAAGATATTCGGTTTGTTCAGATTGAATAGCTTCTGGTTTTCCTGTGATCGAGAGAAGCTGATTTTCAAGACTGATATTTAACTCATCTTGACTAAAGCCTGCAGTAGCGACCACGATGCGATATTTATTCTCACCTTTTTTTTCAATGTTATAAGGTGGGTAGTTTGGAGCATCACTTTGCATTGCATAATCAATAAAATCGTTTAAACGATCAAAACCAATGCTACGACGAAACAATGGATGAAGATTTAAGTTACTCATGATTAAAACCTCCTGAGGTCAGCAAAGTCATAAAAATAAGAATGTTGTTCTGTCATGACTATCATCAACAGAACCAGATGATCATCATAAATCTGGCAAGTTTTTATATAGGTTCAGACCGAAATTTTTCAATAATAAATTCAAAAAATTTTTAAAATATTTTATAAATAATTGATTTTTTATAACTTATAAATAAAGAATTTCTATCCTTGTTGTTTGGTCTGAAATGATTTATGGTGGATAAATCAATCAACAAAGGGCATATGGAGCCTGAACTGTAATGATCGATTTATATTACTGGGGAACACCCAACGGATTAAAAATAACAATTGCACTCGAAGAAATGGCTTTAGATTATCAAATCTATCCAATCAATATATTAGAAAATGATCAGTTCCAAACTGACTTTCTTGCGATCTCTCCTAATAATAAAATTCCTGCGATAGTTGATCAAAATGGACCGAATAATCAATCGATTTCGATTTTCGAGTCTGGTGCAATACTGCAATATTTAGGACGTAAAACGGGACAATTCTATCCTCAGCACGAAATCGCGAGGATTCAGGTTGAACAATGGTTGATGTGGCAAATGGGTGGTCTAGGACCGATGTTAGGTCAAAATCATCATTTTGCTAAATTTGCTAAAGAGAAAATCCCTTATGCGATCGAGCGCTACATTACAGAAACTAAAAGATTATATGGGGTGCTCAATAAGCAGTTAGTTGGGCAAGACTATGTGGCTGGTGAGTACTCTATTGCGGATATGGCAATTTTCCCTTGGTTGATGCGGCACGAGTGGCAAAGTATTCATTTAGCAGAGTTTCCTGAAGTGGAAGCTTATATTCAACGTATCCAACAGAGACCAGCGGTACAAAAGGCGCTTGCACTACTAAAGTAGATCACGGATTTAAGTGTGCTAAACTCTATACATCTAAACCACCATTTGGTGGTTTTTTTATGGAGAACTGCCATGAAGGATTTTTTTTTAAATTTCAGCAAAATTGTTGAATCTAATTCAAAAGTATACTGGGCAATTATTGCTGGTATTTTACTCTGTGTTGCTTCTTATATCGTCGAAATATTTCATGTGCAAAATATCATTGCAGCAATCGAACCAGATTCTAGGGATCAATTAAAACAGGTGATTCCAGCGATAACGAATAAATATACGGTGCTACGTGCCATCATAGTAGTGTTGGCAATTGCTTGGTCGATAAAAGAATATCGCAAAACGCAGAAACTTTTAGCGGCGAACAAGTCCAGTAAATGAATCTGATTTTATTGTTTTTAAGTGCCTTTGGAGCCGCCACTTTATTGCCCTTACAGTCCGAAGCAGTATTGTTGGGGTCATTTGCTTTAAAACAATTTTCGCCGTGGATGCTTATTTTTGTTGCAAGTGTAGCGAATGTGATGGGTTCATGCGTCAATTGGTGGTTGGGCTTAAAAATAGAGCAGTTTAAAAACAAAAAGTGGTTTCCATTTAAGTCAGATCACATGATTCGTGCTCAACGGGCTTATCAGCAGTATGGTACATGGTCACTTCTTTTAAGTTGGGTGCCTATCATTGGTGATCCAATCACCTTAATTGCAGGAATTTTGAAAGAAAAATTCTGGAAATTTATCTTCGTGGTGGGTATAGCGAAAACAGGTCGGTATCTATTTATTTACTGGGTGTATCTTGGTTTGTTCTAAATTTTCGTAGAGTAAAACTCATCAAGATTAATTTGTCTGAATCAAGATTAACGGTGCTTTTGTTTTGCGCAAAGATGCTATAGAATACTCGCTCCCTTACCTGCAGGTCGTATTGTAATGGTGCAAACGAGCCGAACAGGTGTTCAAAAGAGGTTGTTATGCCTAAGATGAAAACTCGCCGTGGTGCAGCAAAACGCTTCAAAGCGACTGCTAACGGTTTTAAGCGTAAACAAGCGTTCAAACGCCACATTTTGACCAAAAAATCTGCTAAGCGTATTCGTCAATTGCGCGGCTGTGTAATGGTTCACGTAAGTGACGTTGCTTCAGTTCGTCGTATGTGCCCGTACATCTAAGGAGATTATAAATGGCTCGTGTAAAACGTGGTGTACAGGCTCATCGCCGTCACAAAAAAATTCTTGCTCGCGCTAAAGGTTACTATGGTGCTCGTTCACGTGTTTACCGCGTAGCGTTCCAAGCGGTAATCAAAGCAGGTCAATATGCTTACCGTGACCGTCGTCAAAAGAAACGTCAATTCCGTGCTTTATGGATTGCGCGTATCAATGCTGGTGCACGTCAAAATGGTTTGTCGTACAGCCGTATGATCGATGGCTTGAAAAAAGCTCAAGTGATCATCGACCGTCGCGTACTTGCTGACATCGCTATGCATGATGCAGTTGCATTTGCTGCTTTAGCTGAAAAAGCTAAAGGCGCATTAGCTGCTTAATCATCGTAGATGAGAAAAAGACCGCTTTTTAGCGGTCTTTTTTATTTTCATTGTTTACGACCAAATAAAGCCAAGAGATTGGTATGAATAAAATTATGGTCGTCGGTACAGCAGCATCTGGGAAAACAACCTTTGCACGTAAGTTGGCTGTTCAACTGCAAGTCGATCATATTGAACTTGATAATCTCTTTTGGTTGGATAACTGGACTGAGTCATCTTCAATAGAATTTCAAGAAAAATTTATAAATCGTGTTAGGTCTATGAATAAGGGCTTCGTGATTGATGGTAATTATTCTCTGATTCAAAATTTAATCTTAAGTGAGATCGACACTGTGATGTGGTTGGATTTTTCACTACGCGTAAATCTTTATCGTGTGATTAAGAGGTCGCTATACCGTGTGATTAGCCAAAAGAAAATATGGAAAAATTCTAACAATAGAGAACATTGGGCGAAATTGTTAAGTAAAGACTCAATAATATTGTGGGTAGTCCAAACACATGGGAAAAATAGACTTAAATATTTGCAGATGATGAATGCCACTCAATATCATCATATAAAGTGGCTACATTTTCATAAAACTGAAGAATTAGATGAATTTTTAAAACATCACAGTCCAAAATAGTAAGCGCAGAAACAGATTATTGCAGTGACTAAAATGAGGGCAAACACATTTGATTTACCTGTTTTAGGTGTGGGTTGGTGAGAACTGGAATCATTGTTGAAAAAGCGTTTTCCATGTTGAGTATGTGTTAAGGCTTCATCCAAAGGGGAGTGAATTTCGGGGCTTTTTAAATGAGCAGTTTTATAGTGATTTGCTACTTTAGTAATGAATTTTGCACTCAGGTCATCTAACTTTTGTTGAAATACCTTCAGTTGTTTTTCTTCCTCAAGAGATTCTTGATGATCTTGCTCCAAAAGCTTTCGTTTTTGAATCTTTAAATGTTGTTCTAGATGCATGAAACGCACTAAGGTTTCATTGGCATAAGGTGCTGCATAATCTTGTGGCAGTAATGGTAAGGCAGCTCCAGCGTTGGAGGGTGATTGATCGTCAGTACCATAAAAGATTGCGCCACGTTTAACGGATTCCACCCCTTGTGCTAATGCGCGATCGAACAGCTCATTCTCTGTGTAGTCGTGAATATCATTCCAATTAGGTGCTTGAAGATCTGCCTCAACACGTTTGATATGTTGGGTGGATAGATCAAAACGCCAAAATGTTTCAATTCGTGCAGGGAGTGTTTGGTTGTTTGGTATGTCGAAGTCTTGTTCAGAACTATACCATTCGGCAAGTTCTTTACCACAGATCCATGCTGTTTTTACATTGCGGTGATGACTGACAATGAAATGGGGATATGGTAAAAGCTCAACATTTGGATTGGGATTTTTTTCATCGATTAATAAACTTGAGTTATGTAGGCTTAAGCGTGTGACACCCTGACGTTTTAAGCTTTCTAACCAAACTTGGAAATGTTGTGCCAATAAGTGTTGCGTATTTAAATCTCGAAAAAGGAAATGGTGCTGATTAAAAATCGCATGATTTTTCCAGTGTTGAAAACTTAAATCCTGACTTAAAAACTCATTGCCGTAAGTCACGAGTGTGAGCTGTTGTTTCCAAATTTGATCTAATGCCATGACATATCTTCTCAATGATCATTGCGCATATCTTAAACTTTTTATAAATGTAATTTCCAATTTAATTCCACATCCAATTTTAACACTTGCTGATCTTCATACGGAGCTATAAAAGCTGTTAGAATGCGCAGTTATATTATTTTTTATATTTGTTGCTTTGAGAGTTACTATGTCACTGGAAGCCCTGACCACTGAAGCGCTCGCTGCCATTGCAGCAGCTCAAGACCTTGCAACACTCGATCAGGTTCGAGTGCAATTTACGGGTAAGAAAAGCCAGCTTGCTGAACAATCGAAAGCACTGGGTAAAATGGATCCGGAAGAGCGTAAGGTTTTTGGTGCGCAGATTCATTCAGTTCGAGAAGCGATTAATGGCGCATTAACTGAGCGTCAAACTGCATTACAAAAAGCTGCACTAGAACAAAAATTAGCAAGTGAACAGATCGACATCACGTTGCCTGGTCGTGGTCAACAGGTGGGCAGTATCCACCCAGTGACCCAAGTACAAGAGCGTATTTGTCAATTCTTCACGAAAGCAGGTTTTTCTGTTGCGACTGGTCCAGAGGTTGAAGATGACTATCACAACTTTGAGGCATTAAATATTCCTGGTCATCACCCTGCGCGTGCAATGCACGATACCTTTTACTTCGATGTAAACCATTTGCTTCGTACGCATACCTCTGGTGTACAGATTCGAACGATGGAAACACAGCAACCACCAATTCGTATTGTATGTCCAGGTCGTGTGTATCGCTGTGACTCAGACCAAACACATTCTCCGATGTTCCACCAGATTGAAGGTTTGTACGTTGCAGAAAATACGAGCTTTGCTGAGTTAAAAGGATTATTGGTTAATTTGCTGAATGAGTTCTTTGAAAAAGACTTGAAAGTACGTTTCCGCCCATCTTACTTCCCATTCACAGAACCAAGTGCTGAAGTCGACATCATGGATGAGCGAGGAAAATGGTTAGAAGTATTAGGTTGTGGCATGGTACATCCAAATGTTCTTCGTTCAGCGGGTATTGATCCAGACAAGTACAAAGGCTTTGCATTTGGTTTAGGTGTTGAACGTTTTGCAATGCTTCGTTATGGCATAAACGACTTGCGTATGTTCTACCAAAATGATGTGCGTTTCTTACGCCAGTTTGCTTAAAACTTTTTATTAAATCCTCTCCTAACTTGAGGAACTCCACAGAATCATTTGGGGTTCTCTCCCTTAGCAAAGGGGGTTAGAGGGAGGATTCTAGAGATTTGAATTACAGGTTTTATATCAATGAAAATTAGCGAAAATTGGCTACGCACATGGGTTAACCCAGCCATCGATAGCGATACTTTATCTGACCAACTGACCATGCTTGGCCTTGAGGTAGATGATTTATCTCCTGCTGCAAAACCATTTACAGGTGTGGTTGTAGGTGAAGTACTTACGGTAGAACAGCACCCAGATGCAGATCGTTTACGTGTAACGACTGTCAACATTGGTGTGGGTGAACCATTACAAATCGTCTGTGGTGCACCTAATGTACGTGCAGGAATGAAAGCACCCGTAGCAACCATCGGTGCAGTATTGCCAGGTGATTTTAAAATCAAAAAAGGTAAGCTTCGTGGTGTTGAATCACAGGGTATGCTGTGCGGTGCATCTGAAATTGATTTAGAAGATAAAATCGACGGTCTACTCGAGCTTCCCGCGGACGCGCCAGTCGGTGTAAACGTACGTGAATATCTAGACCTTGATGACAACGTGATTGATATTAGTATCACACCAAACCGTGGTGACTGTTTCAGTATTCGTGGGATTGCACGTGAAATTGGTGTGATTAACCAACTTCCCGTGACTGCGCCTGAAATTAAAGAAGTGGCTGCAACGATTGCTGATGAAAAGAAGGTCGTTGTATCTACTGAAGGTTGCCCACGTTACTTAGGTCGTGTGATCAAAAACGTCAACACCAAAGCGCCAACTCCTGAATGGATGGAGCGTGCACTGGCTCGTTCTGGTATCCGTCAGCACAGTATCTTGGTTGATATTACCAACTATGTATTAATGGAGTTGGGTCAACCGCTTCACGCATTTGATGGTGGTAAAGTTCAAGGTGCGGTACACGTTCGTCAAGCAACTGCAGGTGAAAAACTTGTTCTCTTGAATGAGCAAGAAGTTGAAATGCAAGACAACGTGATGGTGATTGCAGATGACGAAAAAGCATTAGCAATTGCGGGCATCATGGGTGGCTTGTCTTCATCGGTGACAGACGCAACGACTGAAATCTTCCTTGAATCAGCATTCTTTGCACCGCTTCATATCGCAGGTCGTGCGCGTAGCTTCGGTTTACATACAGATGCGTCTCAGCGCTATGAGCGTGGAGTAGATTTCGAACTTCCAATGATCGCAATGCACCGTGCATCTCAGTTGATTTCTGAGCTTGCAGGTGGTGAATTTGGTCCAATTACGGTAGCAGAAAATCCAGCAGTATTACCAACACGAGAAGCAATCGAGCTTGAGCAGGCGCAAGTTGATCAACTTCTTGGTTATAAAGTTGACTCTGACTTTATTACTGATGCGTTAACACGTCTAGGTTGTCAGGTAGCAATTAAAGCACAAGGTCAATGGTCTGTCGTACCGCCATCACATCGTTATGATATGGCAATCTACCAAGACTTAATTGAAGAGGTTGCGCGTATTCATGGTTATGACAACATTCAAATCAGCTTGCCTGTGATTGATGTGAAACTTGCAAAATACCAAGATCAATTTGAAGTTGCACAATTACGTCAAACTTTGGTTGCTCTTGGTTATCAAGAGGCAATCAGCTTTAGTTTTGCTGATCTAAAACTTGAAAAACAGTTAAATCCAAGTGTAAATCCTTTGGCATTGGCAAATCCAATTTCAAGTGATTTGGCGGTAATGCGTTCGACTTTACTTTCAAGCTTAATTCCTTGTGTCCAATACAACGTTAATCGTCAACAAAGTCGCGTACGCTTCTTTGAGCTTGGCTTACGTTTTGATTATCAAGAAGCCACCAGTATTCATGATCTTAAGCAAATACCTACACTTGCGATTGTGGCAACAGGTGCGAAGAATCAGGAATCTTGGCATGCTAAACCTCAGCCAATGGATTTCTTCGATTTTAAAGGTGAAATTGAGGCTGTATTGGCGGCTGGGCGAGTTCAAGTAGAATATGTGCGTTCAGAGCGTTCATGGTTACATCCAGGTCAATCTGCTGAAATTTTAGTGGACGGACAATCAATTGGTTATATTGGTCGTTTACATCCATCGCTTGAAGATGAGCTTGATCTCGCAACGACATGGGTAGCAGAACTCGATCAATCGTCTGTTTTGCAAACTTATGTATCTAATTTTACAGAATTATCACGATTTCCTTCAGTGAGACGTGATATTGCAGTTTTAATTAGTGATAAGATTAATGTTAGTGAAATTCAGCAACTTATCGAAAAAACTGGAGGAGAGTTACTTGATTCTTCTTGGTTATTCGATGTGTATACGGGTCAAGGTGTAGAAGAGGGTAAACGTTCATTGGCGTTTGCACTTTTATGGCAGCATCCGAGTCGCACGCTTGAGGATGCTGAAATTAAATCTGGTATGGATAATATTTTACAAGTGTTAGAAAACACTTACCAAGCGACATTGAGGGCCTCATGACAGCATTAACAAAAGCAGAAATGGCTGATCATTTGAGTGAGCTGACGAGTTTAAATCGTCGTGAAGCTAAACAAATGGTTGAGTTGTTTTTTGATGAAATTAGCCAGGCATTAATTGCAGGTGAACATGTCAAATTATCGGGTTTTGGTAATTTCGAACTGCGTGACAAGCGTCAGCGTCCAGGGCGTAATCCAAAAACAGGTGAGGAGATTCCTATTTCTGCTCGCCGTGTAGTGACCTTCCGTGCTGGTCAAAAGTTTAGACAGCGTGTAGGGACAGAGCAAGTCGATTAATCGCTTGATCAAATAACATAAAAAAACCTGAGCTCAGCTCAGGTTTTTTTATGCTCTTAACTTTATGCGTATTCATAAAATTCAGCGCATAAAAAAAGAGAACCAAAGGTTCTCTTTTTTTCGAATAATCTAAACTTTAGATTATTGAGCAGCAGAAGCAGCAGCAGTAGCGTCAGCAGCAGCGTCAGTAGCTTCAGCAGCAGCATCAGTAGCTTCAGCAGCAGCAGCGTCAGCTTGAGCAGCAACTTCAGAAGAAGCTTCAACAGCAGCAGCGTCAGCAGCTACAACAGCTTCAGAAGCAGCTTCTACAGCTTCAGATGCAGCAGCGTTTGCGTCAGCAGCAGCTTCTTCAGTTTTTTTAGCACAACCAACGAAAGCTAAAGTAGTAGCAACGGCAGCAGCAATAGCAATTTTTTTGAATAACATGGCATCACTCTCATTAAAATAAATTGAGACAAAAAACCCGGTTAGTCTGTTGTGTGCTTTTATTATTCCTAACGTTAGTAAGGTTAATAACGCATGGAGCAGCCTAACTGGTATGCCGACATGCTATCACTGAGTATTTTGAATTACTACTAGGCGAAATGAAAAAATGCTTAAAAAATGAGAAATTTGCCCCTATTTTTAACAGAAAATTACAATCATTTTTGCATTTTGAATTGGAGAAATACTAAGTAAATACTTAAAAAATAAAGGGAATTAAAATACAAGATGATAAAAATCACATACTTGCAAGAAAAGTTACATTCAAAAGTCGGTATTGTGTATTTATGTAAATGGTGTCAACCCAAATAAAAGGCCATCAATAAATGATGGCCTTTTGCGTATTAGTTGGCAGCTTTGCGTTTCATTTGATCGAAGAAATCATCATTGGTCTTGGTTTCCTTCATGCGATCAAGTAAGAATTCCATCGCAGCAAGTTCGTCCATAGGATGGAGAAGCTTACGTAAAATCCAAACCTTACGTAGTTTATCTTCATCCATGAGACGTTCTTCACGACGTGTACCAGATTTCTTGATATTCATCGCAGGGAATACGCGCTTCTCTGCAATACGGCGATCAAGCGTAATTTCTTGGTTACCTGTACCTTTGAATTCTTCGTAGATGACTTCATCCATTTTACTGCCAGTTTCAATTAAAGCAGTAGAAATGATCGTAAGTGAACCACCTTCTTCGATATTACGTGCAGCACCGAAGAAACGTTTTGGACGTTCTAAAGCGTGGGCATCAACACCACCAGTTAAAACTTTACCTGATGATGGAATAACAGTGTTATATGCACGTGCTAAACGTGTAATTGAGTCAAGCAAAATAACAACGTCTTTTTTGTGTTCTACCAGACGTTTCGCTTTTTCAATCACCATTTCAGCGACTTGAACGTGACGTGCAGGTGATTCGTCAAATGTTGAAGCAACAACTTCACCACGAACGGTACGTTCCATTTCTGTTACTTCTTCTGGGCGCTCATCAATGAGAAGAACGATTAGGAAGCATTCAGGATTATTACGAACAATAGATTGAGCAATGTTTTGGATCAACATTGTCTTACCAGCTTTAGGTGGTGCAACAATAATTGAACGTTGACCTTTACCAATTGGAGCAACTAAATCGACAACACGCGCAGTTAAATCTTCAGTCGAACCATTTCCTAACTCCATCACTAATTGTTCAGTTGGGAATAAAGGCGTTAAGTTTTCGAAAAGAATCTTATTGCGAGAGTTTTCTGGCGTGTCGTAGTTAATTTGATTCACTTTTAAAAGTGCAAAATAACGTTCGCCTTCTTTTGGTGGACGAATCGTACCTGTAATCGTATCCCCAGTGCGCAAATTGAAGCGGCGAATTTGAGAAGGGCTGACATAAATGTCATCTGGACCCGCAAGGTAAGACCCTGCTGCAGAACGTAAAAAACCGAAACCATCAGACAGAATTTCAAGAACACCATCGCCGAAAATTTCTTCACCATTCATAGCATGGCGTTTCAAAATGGCAAAAATAATGTCTTGCTTACGGTTACGTGCCATTCCTTCAAGGCCCATGAACTCAGCAATTTTGATGAGTTCGCCTATCGGTTTTTTCTTGAGTTCAGTTAAGTTCATAAATGGTCGATTGAATTAAAAGGAAGTGTGGAACACAGATAGAATAGAAGCAAAAGACATCCGCAGTGCAAGAAAAGAGCAGCAATTGATTTGCACAATAACAAACTCAGAATCTAGTAAGTTCTTTCGAGGAGAAATGTGTAAACAATTTCTTTAGCCGAGCGGCGATCTTATGTTTTGTGTATTGTAAGAAACGAGGAGAAATTGTCCAAGTGTTTCTTGATCATGCAATATAAGTGAGATATGGCTCTTTGTCAATTTTACCGTCAAAAAAAGCGCCAAAAATTTGACGCTTTCAAGGCAATTAAAATTGAAAGAATTAGATATTTTCTTCAATAAAAGCTGCAAGTTTAGATTTAGGAGCTGCACCAACTTGTTGAGCAACAACTTCACCATTTTTGAACATCAATAAAGCTGGGATATTACGAATATTGTAATTTACAGCAGTTTGTTCGCATGAAGTTACGTCAACTTTTACGATTTTAACCTTACCTTCGTATTCAGTTGCTAAAACTTCAAGTACAGGAGCAATAGCTTTACATGGCGCACACCAGCCTGCCCAAAAATCAACAAGAACTGGCGTGTCAGAATTTAAAACGTCAGCTTCAAAATTAGCATCAGTTGTATTAACAATATTAGCAGACATGGAATTTGCTCCGAATAATTTTTTGAAAACGGTCTATCTATGTATATAAGTATTACATAGACCACTTTAACAAAGTAGGGGATAGGGTTTATTTTCGGACTAAATTCTGTAAATGTCTAATTGATGCTCACGATTTCCATGATCGGTGTAACACAATTGTCATATATGATGATTTTTTAAATAGTCGTTAAATTGACTAAATAAATGGCTTTTAAATTACAGTTATGTGAATTAATCTAGGCACAATTCTGGTTGAACTTAGCGCAACAATGTCTGATTTTTTGATTGATGAAGAACTCCTTGCAGCCATTGATATGGGCTCAAACAGCTTCCACTTGGCGATTGCTCGAGTTGATCATGGTGAGGTAAAAAAAGTCGCATCGATGTCTGAAAAGGTCCAATTGGCCGCAGGTTTAGATGAAAATAAAAATTTGACAGAAGCTGCTCAACAACGTGGTTTAGCATGCTTAGCTCGATTTGTAGGGCGCCTAAGTTCAGTCCAATCCAATCGCTTAAGAATTGTCGCCACCAATGCGTTGCGCCAAGCTAAAAATGGGCATGAATTCATTCAAAAAGCAGCTGAAATTCTGCCTAAACCTATTGAAATTATTGCTGGTCGTGAAGAAGCACGTTTAATTTATTTAGGTGTATCACATACTATGGCGAACAGCGGTCGCCGTTTGGTGATTGATATTGGTGGTGGCTCGACTGAGTTAATCATTGGTGAAGAGTTTGAGCCGATTCATACTGAATCCGTGCAAATGGGATGCGTTGCATTTACGAAGGCCTATTTTGCAGACGGCGATATTAATCCAAAAGCTTTCGATCGTGCGGTGACTGCTGCACGCAAAGAAATCTCGGGTATCGCGACAACTTATCGTGCGGCAGGATGGGATACTGTTGTCGGTTCAAGTGGAACCATTAAAGCCTGTCGTCAAATTGCGGTAAATATGGGCTGGAGCGATGATCAGGAAAACTTGACTCGTGAAGGCTTGGAAAAACTTAAAGATAAATTACTCAAATATAAACATATTTCAGACATGGAATTTGAGGGTCTTAAGGAAGATCGTCGTGCAGTCCTACCTGCGGGTATTGCGATTTTATACGCTGTATTTGAAGTTCTTCAAGTTGATAAGCTGGTCTATTCAGATGGCGCCTTACGAGAAGGTGTAATGTATGATTTGCTCGGGCGCTTCCAGCATGAAGATATTCGAGATCGTAGCGTACAAGCCTTGATGGGGCGTTATGGTGCTGATCAAAAACAAGCAGAACGTGTTGTTGAAACGGCTCAACAATTATTTGATAGCGTGGCAGGAACGCTTGGTCTAAATAATGACGATAGTGATTTGCTACGTCGAGCAGCTTATCTTCATGAAATAGGTTTAGCCATTAGTCATAGTGGTTATCATCGTCATGGCGCATATTTGCTTCAGCATTCTGACATTGCTGGTTTTTCACAAATTGATCAAAATCATTTGTCACATTTGGTCGCTCATCATCGCCGTAAATTGCGTGCTGAAGCAAAAAATGATGTGACGAAAGTCGGTGGAATTAAACTTGTCTATCTATGTTTGCTCCTTCGTCTCGCAATTTTGCTGAATCACAGCCGAAGCGATGAGATGCTTCCTGCCATTGAATTAAAGATATTAGATGAGCAACAATGGCAACTGAAAGTTTCTGGTGATGCAAAACAATGGCCTTTGTTGGTTGCAGAGCTGCATGATGAGCAGGTGCAATTTAAACATTGGGATATCGTTTTGAATATTCAGTCGGAACAATTTATTGGCTAACAGAAGCTGATAAGCGAATTTTATTAGTTAACTACGTCATAGTTAATTTAGGGATATTCATCGACTTATGAAAAATAAAGCTGCTCAATCTAAAGCATGGAAAACGGTTCAAATTGCGCGTCATCCAGATCGCCCACAATTTTTAGATTATGTGAGCGAAATTTTTACAGAATTTGATGCACTTCATGGTGACCGTTTATATGGTGATGATGGTGCAATGGTTGGCGGTTTAGCACGTTTTAATGGTCAGGCTGTGATGGTGGTTGGTCAACATCGTGGTCGTAGTACACGTGAAAAGTTACAGCATAATTTTGGGATGAGTAATCCAGAAGGCTATCGCAAGTCTCAGCGTTTACTTGATATGGCTGAACGCTTTAATCTTCCAGTTTTCACATTTATTGACACCATGGGTGCATACCCTGGTGTAGGTGCTGAAGAGCGTGGACAAGCAGAAGCAATTGCTACGAGTCTAGCTCAACTCTCAAGTTTAAAAGTACCTGTCATCGCGACTGTTCTAGGCGAGGGTGGTTCTGGCGGCGCATTAGGCATTGGCGTTGCAGATCGTGTGATTATGCTCTCTCACAGTATTTACTCTGTGATTTCACCTGAAGGTTGTGCCTCAATTCTTTGGAAAACTGCTGAAAAAGCTGAGCAAGCGAGTGAAGCACTTGCACTCACTGCGGATAAACTGAAAGAACTTGGTATTGTTGAGTATGTTGTAGATGAAGGTGAGGGTGCTCATCTTCAGCCAGACGTAGTCATGGATAAATTAAAACATGTGTTACAAGCTGCACTTGATGAGCTTGTTCCAATGGATGCAAATGCAAGATGCGAAGCACGTTACCAACGTTTAATGAAGTTTGGCAGCGACAATTCAGGTCTAGCTTCTTAAAACAAATTGCCAAATTTGGTGATGAACACACGTTCTTAGTGGGATGCAGTGGCGGCATGGATTCCATGCTGTTGCTGTATATCATGTCTCAATTAATTCCCCAAAAAATCCGTGCGATTAATATTAACCACCAGTTGCAATCTGCAAATCAGGAATGGGCTGAATTCGTCCATCAATTTTGTATAGCAGCGCACATCCCTGTGGTTCTCGAGACAGTTCAAGTTGCTGAGGGGAATTTGGAACAGCAAGCTCGAGCAGCACGTTATCAAGCTTTTAAACATCATTTATCCGACACAGATATTTTAGTACTGGCACATCATCAGCAGGATCAAGCTGAGACCGTATTATTACGTTTGTTCTCTGGTGCTGGAATACAGGGGTTGTCCGCGATGAAATTATTAGATTCACGTGAAGACATCATTATTTGGCGACCACTATTGAATCTAAGTCGTGAGCAGATTTGCCAATGGGTAGAACAACTCAAATTGCCCTACGTGGATGACCCGACCAATTTTGATACGCATTATGATCGAGCTTGGTGCCGTCATGAGCTTTGGAATATTTTGCAAAGCCGATTCCCTAAAATGCAACAGGCGATTGTGAGAACTAGTGTGCTGATGCAAGATGCGGATGAAATTTTGCAAGAGGTTTTACAGCAAGATTTGGCGTTCTGTGGCGATGATGATCATCTAGATTTACGACAACTCAATCAATTAAGTTTAGCAAGAAGAAGACAACTTTTATCCAATTGGATGAAAGGTAAGGATCAATACCGTCCTGCATTTGAGATGGTAGAGCGGTTGACTGAAGAAGTTATTTTGGCGAAACCTGATGCACAAGCAGCATTGCATTGGAATGGACAATATTATGTTCGTTTCCAAAACATCTTATATCGAGTTGCTAAGGATGAATACTTAGCAGAATCGAATACAACTGATTCAGAAATAAAATTTGAAATCCAGCAAGTTGTAAATTTAGCTTCGGGTCAATTTAAGATCTGCCAACATCAGGAAGAGTATGGTCTGCGTACAGAACTTTTAAATCAGCCTTTGACATTGCATTATCGTCAAGGTGGGGAAAAAGTCCATTTGCATGGACGTGTGGGGAAATGGCCATTAAAAAAAGCAATTCAAGAGGCACAAATTTTTCCATGGAAGCGTCATACTATTCAAATTTTAAGCTTAGATAATGTTATGCTTGGTGTTTTCACGCCAAAAGGGTTTTGGCTGGCTGAATCAGAGTATTGTGAAGTCGGTGGTTGGCAGCCAAAGTTAGTTTCATCGCTATAAAATCAAGGTTGAGAGTCGTTCATGAGTGTTGCGTTAAACTGTAATATTTGTTTCATTGGTGGTGGTAATATGGCTCAAGCCCTAATTGGAGGGTTGATTAGTCGTGGTTTACCAACAACGCGTATTACAGTTTCCGATCCTGTAGAACGTGTGAGAGAGTTATTAAAAGAAAAAGAAATTCAAGTTACAGACAATAATGAAGACGCGATCCAAAATGCTGATGTTGTTGTTCTGGCGGTGAAACCACAAGTACTGGCACAAGTTCTTAAACCGTTAAAAGATAAATTTGAGAATAAGTTAATTGTTTCGATTGTAGCAGGAGCTGAAATTGCAACGATTGCTGCATTAACGGGGACGGATTTTATCGTTCGTGTCATGCCTAATACACCTGCATTGGTTCAAACAGGTGCCCATGGTTTATATGCTCATGACGTTGTTGACCAAGCAAAGCGTGAATTGGCAAGTCAGATTTTAGCTGCAACAGGCTTAACACTTTGGGTAAACTCAGAAGAGCAAATTGATGCAGTAACTGCGGTATCGGGGTCAGGTCCAGCGTACTTTTTCTATATGATGGAAAGTATGATTCGTGCTGGGAAAAATTTAGGCTTGGATGAGAAAACTGCAACAGCATTAACGCTACAAACAGCTCTCGGTGCTGCACAAATGGCGATCACCAGTTCTAATACGCCATCTGAACTGCGTAGAAATGTGACATCACCAAATGGTACAACTCAAGCGGCCTTGGAAGTTTTTGATCGAGCGCAAATTTCACAGAATATTCAAGCTGCTCTTGCGGCTGCAAAAAAACGCAGTCAGGAGCTCGCTCAGGAATTAAGTGATAGTTCTAAATAACTAAATTTTAGGAAAATTGAAGTATGGGTGCGAACTCTGCGCTATTTTTTGACATTATCATTAATGTTGCGATTTTATTGGTATTTTTCCGTTTTTTAATGCAATTAGCGGCAGTCAGTCCATATAACCCTGTTGTGCTATCGACAGTGAAAGCAACTAAAATTGTAGATGTGTTTGGACGAATCTTGCCAACTGTGGCACAGGGGCGTGTAAATCTAGCAGCTTTAGTGCTGATCGTGTTGTTGTATTTTCTTAAGGTATTTGGCTATAAATATTTAAATGCCTTACCAACAGGCGATGCATTGTATTTTATTGGTTCAACAGTACTTTCAATGTTGCAGGCATTAATTTCAATTCTTAAATATTTACTGTTCGCTTACATCATATGTAGTTGGATTTTGATGTTTTCACAAACACGTTCACCCTATATTGAAGTGATTCAAGAATTAGCTGAACCGATGTTGGCACCATTCCGTAAAGTAATGCCAAATTTAGGGATGATTGATCTTTCTCCAATCCTTGCATTCTTTACACTTTATATTGCTGAAATCATGTTGAAATCAATTGGTTAAATCTAAATTGTGGATTTAAACAATTTCATAAAAAAGGACTCATTTGAGTCCTTTTTTACAATCTAAGAATCTTAGAAATTAGTGCGCTTCGCCCCAGTTTTTCCCTTTGCCGACTTCAACAACAAGTGGCACAGAGAGTTGAACAACACCTTGCATTGCATCTGCGATTTTAATAGCGATCTCGTCAGCGATCGCTTCATCTACCTCAAACACTAATTCATCGTGAACTTGCAATAATAATTTGGCCTGATCTTTAGGTAGAATTTTATCTACTTCGATCATTGCCATTTTGATAATCTCCGCAGCAGAACCTTGAAGAGGCGCATTAATTGCAGCGCGTTCAGCTGCCTTTCGAATCATCATATTGCGCGCATCGATATCTGGGGTGTATAAGCGTCGCCCTGTAATGGTTTCAACAAAGCCTTGTTCTAATGCGACTTGTCGTGTGCGTTGCATATATTCATAAATGCCAGGATAGCGATGGAAATATTGTTTAATGTAATTTTGAGATTCTTCGCGTGTGAATCCCAACTGACGTGTTAAACCAAACTCAGACATGCCATAAAGTAATCCAAAGTTGACTGCCTTGGCTTGGCGACGTTGATCATTGGTTACATCATCCAAAGCAATATTTAATACTTCTGCTGCAGTACGGCGATGAACATCTTGGCCGTGATTAAACGCGTCAACTAAAGCCTCATCTTGTGAAAAATGTGCCATAAGACGTAGTTCAATTTGTGAGTAATCGGCAGCAAGTAAAACCCGACCTTCAGGTGCAACAAAAGCTTTTCGGATTTGACGACCGATCTCTTCGCGAATTGGAATATTCTGAAGATTAGGATCAGTAGAAGATAATCGTCCAGTTGCGGTTAAAGCTTGATGGTAGCTGGTATGAACACGATGACTTTCGTTATTGGCTTGTTTGATTAAACCGTCAGTATAGGTACTTTTTAATTTAGACAAGCCACGATATTCTAAAATAAGTGCAGCGATCGGGTGATCAATTTTCTCAAGAATGCTTTCGCTGGTACTGTATTGACCTGTTGAAGTTTTCTTACCACCTTTTAAACCTAACTTATCAAAAAGAATATCACCCACCTGCTTAGGTGAGCTGACATTAAAAGGTTGACCAGCGATTTCGATAATCTGATTTTCTAACTCTAGAATTGTATTAGAAAATTCTTGACCCAATTGATCGAGGAAACTCAAATCGAGCTGAATTCCATTTTCTTCCATCGTCGTCAGAACTGCAGCTGTCGGCATTTCGATTTGATGAAGAATATTGAGAAGCTCTGGGATTTCTTTAAGCTTACGCTCCAATACCTCATACAAACGATAGGTTACATGGGCATCTTCAGCGGCATAATGCGCTGCTGTTTCGATTTCAATTTGATTAAAGGTTTTTTGTTTAGCACCTTTGCCCGCCACTTGTTCGTAAGTGGTGGTTAAGTGGCTAAGATAAACGCGCGCAACGTCATCCATACCATGGCGCGTCGCCACAGCATTGAGCACGTACGAGGCAAGCATGGTGTCAAAGTACCAGCCTTGTAAATGAATTCCATGATTTTCGAGAATATGAGCATCATATTTTAAATGATGACCAATCTTCTCAATCTCAGCGTTTTCTAAAATTGGTTTGATTTGCGCAAGAATAGCGTCGCGATCCAATTGCTCTGGAGCACCTTCATAATCGTGAGCAAGCGGAACGTAATATGCATCTTGGGCATCAAATGCCACAGAGAAGCCTACCATCTCTGCAACACGATAATCTAAACTTGTGGTTTCAGTATCGAAAGCAAAACGTTTCTCAGTAGTCAATCTTTGAAAGAGTTTTTCCCAATCCGCTGGTGTTAAAACGGTATGGTAAGTTGCCTCGCCAAGCTGATCATCTACACTAGTCTGAACCGCTTGGTCTTCGATTTTCGATGTTGCAGTACTCGGTTTTGCGACAACTTGACTTGATTGTTTATACGCAGCACTATTTGGATTGTTGGGATGATCTAAAGACTGAAGTTGATTTCTAAACTCAAGTTCGGTGTAAAGCTGACGTAACTCTGCAACATTTGGATCTCGGAGTTTAAGATCATCGTAGGTCAGATTCATGTCTAAGTCACAAACAATACTTGCTAGCTGATGATCTAGCGCAATACCATCTACATTGTCTTTAATATTTTGGCCTACTTTGCCTTTAATTTTATCGACATTTTCAAGAATTCCGCCTATTGACCCATATTCATTCAGCAGTTTAGCCGCAGTCTTTGCCCCGATACCAGGAACGCCCATGATGCCGTCAGAGGCATCTCCCATGAGGGTTAAATAATCAATAATTTGGTTCGGCCAAACACCAAACTTTTCAAAAACGCCATTCACATCCATGGGCTTGTCTTTAAAACTGTCTTCAAGTGTCACTTTGTCCGTGACCAATTGAGCCATGTCTTTATCGCCTGTAGAAATCAAGACTTGATAGCCCTCTTTTTCTGCACGTTTTGCCAGCGTACCGATGATATCATCGGCTTCCGCGCCTGGAATGGCATGGAGTGGGATACCTAAAGCGCGTATTAAATTATGTAAATATGGAATTTGTTGAGCGAGTTCGTCAGGCATGCTCGGTCGATCCCCTTTATATATTGGGGAAAGTTGATGACGGAAAGTTGGTTCAGGTGTGTCAAAAATGACAGCCATGTGTGTAGGTTGAACACGACGCATTAATTTTTGGATAGCAGAAATAGCTCCGCGAATTGCGTTGGTTTGTAAACCTGTTGACGTCGTTAGCGGTGGTAGTGCGTGATAAGCACGAAATAAAAAATATGACCCATCGACCAAGACAAATGGTGGCATTGAAACGTTCCTAATCCAATTAACTTTTTTATTGTACGTGATTTTCAGCAGTTGCGCTGATACAAGATTTGCAATCAAGTGTACAGAATATGCGATGAAAAACGCAAAATGCCAATTCTTGCTGAGGTATCATCAATCTAGTTAAAAAGGAATGATGTGTATGCTGAAGCAACATAGTGAAATAAAAATGATTTGGTTGATGCTACTCATCATAGTAGCGATCAGTGCTTGGGTTCTAGAGTTGCCGATCATTACGTTTTTATGTGTTGCTGCATTCCTCATAAGTGTTATGCAATATGCCCATCATGTTGAAAAACCGCTTACCAACATTGAGCAACAGACTCATTATTCGAAGCAGAATACATCACGATTGCCCTTATATATTTCGTCATTTTTTGCACTAATTGGTAGTTTGTTCGATTGGACATGGTTGGTTGGATTAGGTTTAACATTCTGGATTTATTTTTTTCTAAACTGGTTGCGACAACTTGAGGGTCGATTAATTCAAATCGGTGCTTTGCAGGAAAAGCTAATAAAACTAGATCGAGACGATCAGACCAGCACCACAAGTATTTTACAAGATTCAGAGGGAATCCAGACAAATCAGCAGCATGATTTGGGTTTTGGGATGCAAATCAGACGATGGATCTTTCATGGTAATCCTGTTCTCAAAGTTGCGATTACCGTCCTAGTGATTGGGGTCGTCTTATTATTGAGATATATGGTTGAACATTGGACCTTAAGTCTTTCAATCAAACTTTTGGCTGTTGCTGTCATCGCCGTCATATGTGTTGCCTTTGGTTATCATATACAGAAAAAAAACCGCGGCTTTGGTCTTGCTTTACAAGGACTGGGTTTTGCGGGATTGTTATTAAGTATTCTATTTGCTTATCACGATGATCTGTTAAATCTCATTAATACGATTACGCTTTACAGCTTGAGCATGCTGTCGTTGGTCATGCTGATTTTAAAACAGCGGTCAGTGGAGCTTTCCCTGATGGGAGTTTTGGTTGCTTATATTGCACCGTTCACATTACCTCATGCAGATTTTTCCTCAGCTCAATTACTGTCTTATTATCTAGCGGTCAATTGTGTTGTAGGTGTAATTTGTACATTACATCCATGGAAAATACTCACTCAAATAGCGTTGCTGCTCATTGTTGTTATCGGTGGTGGTTATGGCTTTCTGAATGGCGGTGTTGCAGAGAGATTCGTTTTATCCTGTCTAGTTATTGTACATGCGAGTGTATTTATTTGGTTGGGTTTCAGATTTAACCAGCTCGCTACACATCAAAATCAAGCTCATTTAGGTCAGCGTATTATTGACTCCGCATTGATTTATGTCAGTCCCTTGGTCGCATATGCATTTTTACATCTCATGTATTTAGATCAAACATCGGTTCAAATTGCCTTGTGTTTGGGTTTTGCATTGACTCACTTTGCGATTTTTAAAGTTGTGCAGCACGCGAAATTTGATACGGCGATTAAACAAAATTATTTAATGTTAGGTTTTATTTTTCTAAGTTTTATCCCGCCGATCTTGATCCCACAAGTATGGAGTGTGATCGGGTGGATCATTGAAGGACTTCTTATTTTAATTTGGGGCTTGCATCGTGAGTTTAGGGTAGGTCGAACATTAGGTTATGCGTTGTTAGCAGTTGGATTATTTTCGTATGTATACTATTTGATCGAGTTAGCATCAATTCCAAATATCATCCCATGGTTACTAGGTCTAAGTTATATCCTTGCGATTGTGGTCTCCAATGTTGTTATACGTTATCAAAAACAGCTGACACTGGCAGATAAAATTTTCCTGTCCATTTTTTCTTTTTTTGCGAGTCTTTTACTGCTTTATCAAGGTGTGGAAAGTTTTAGTGAACCAATGAGATTAATCTACACACTTGCATTCACAACTGCGATTTATTTTGCTGCCAATTTTGTGTTGCAACCGCGCCAAGTAGTCTCATGGTCATGGTTATTACCAAAATGGTTGGGGCTGATTCCTATTGTAGTGTTCGCAGCTATTATGCTGATCGATCAATACACTCAAGGAGTCATCGTCTGGCAGTCATTTGGTGAGCAAGGCTTGTTTATCTTGGCTTGTTTGGGCCTGAGCTATCTGTGGTTAAAACCAATTTCAAATGCTCAGTATGAAAATGAATGGATCGCCTTTGGTGGACTCGCTTCTTTAGCTTGTGCCAGCGTGGGTGTAGTTTCAATGTCACCTATGATGGGAGCTGTCCTTTTAACGTTGATACTTTATGGCTATAGTATTTTTAAAACAACAGACTTGAATAAGCTTTGGTTAACTAAGACTAGCCTCATTTTATTGTTGTGCTGGATTGTCAGCTCACAAATTTGGGTGGTAGAACCCTTTTGGAAATATTTTATCCCAATCTTAAACCCTATTGATGTCGTCAGTCTGACTGGTTTGTGGGTACTTATTCAGGTGCTTCGCAGTCAAATCAGAATGGGGCTAGAGCGAACACTTGGCGCATTCTTGATCTTACTCGCTGTGCTATGGGTAAGTAGTTATGTACTTCTTAGAGCCTTACATTTTTATTTTGCTACACCTTATAACCAGTGGATCATTTGGCAAGATTCTGCAGTGCAATTGGCGTTGACATTATTGTGGGTGGTCATGGCATTCATTGTGATGAAATATGCCGCTGTCATCCATAATCGAGTGGTATGGATGTTTGGTGCAAGTATTTTGGCGATCGTGACTTTTAAGTTGGTGTTGTTAGATTTATCCCATATCGGCACTCTAAGTCGAGTTTTATCATTTTTAGGCGCGGGAGGATTAATGTTGATTATTGCGTACATCGCTCCAGCGCCAGAGCAAAAACGAGTAGAAGAGACTAATGCTTGATCCTGAGATCAAGCATTAACCTTAATTCATTATAATTTAGGCTCTCTTTTGATTTCCTTATCATTGGCGTATTGGTCTATTTCCTCATCTGTCAACGAGGGTTGTGGAGGGCGATCAACAAAACCCATTTTAGGTACAGGAATTTCAATATGGTGATCAACAAAACCATTTCGAATCCGCTCTTGCATTTCATCACGCACTTTCAAAAAGTTTTCCTGTTGGCACCAAATGGCGAATAACAATTCGATTGAAGATTCACGGAATGCGGTTACCGTCACAGCTGGTTTAGGATCTGCTAACACCAAAGGATAGCTGTTCGCCACCTTTAATAAAACTTCTCGTACTTTAATGATGTCTTCATGAAAGTTGATTGCAAGTGTAATGGGAATGCGCCGTATCGGGAATTTAGAGAGGTTATGTACGGGAGCACGAATTAATTGCTCATTAGGTAAACGGACATAGACATTATCTTGAGTCAGTAATTTCACAGACAGTAAATCAATGGAGATCACTTCGCCTTCGATGGTATGTCCACGAATTAACGTAATTTGAATGGTGTCACCAATTTCAAAAGAACCTTCACCAATCAAGAATAAACCGCTAATCAAGTTCGTCGCAGAGGTTTGGGAGGCAAAACCCAGCGCTACGGTCAAGATACCAGCAGCACCTAGAAATACACTTAATTTAAAACCTGCTTCTTTTAAACTCGCCATCACAAAGATGAGGAAAATAAAATAAAAAATACCGCGCCGCCATACCAAACGCTGATGAGCATTAAATTTGGCGCCTATCGTTCTCACAAAAGTATTGGAAACGACTCGAGCAAAAAGGAATCCAATAAAGCAAAGCACAATCGCAATAATAATTTCAGTTAAGCGATCCGTATTGATATTGGTAAATATACTTTTGAGGCTATCAGCAATGGTGCCGGTAAGACTATCTGCCATATGCCCCCCCTTAGAAGAATGAATCAAACATGTTAAATAAAGTACTACCTGGGGCACGTGCTGGATTGACATAAATTACATCACCTGCCAATGGTGGGGTGCGATTTTCAATACGAATACGTGCTGGTCGATCCATCCCTTCGTGAATGACTTTAATTTGTGACGTCCACAATCGCTCTGTACTTTCACTATAAAACAAAGGCAGGGCAGGAACAGGTACATTCATTCGATCGAAACGGAGTTGATGTCCACTGACATTGTGAAAGTCAATTGGAGTGACCGCACGAAATGCACGTGGACGAAGTTGTTTGAGTTCTGTGCGACCATCGACTGAAGTGGCGTAACACATTTCACCACTGCGTTGATCAGGACCGAACCATGTATCTTTAGGCATAATGACCGGTATATCGAATAATGGGGTCTTTTGACTTTCGACATAACCTGAAAGCCACAGAGGGGTACTAATATAAAGCGTGCCACGTTGACCAGCTGGAATGTAAATTGGGTCTACAGGACGGATCACCACAGATCGATCTGCAAGACGTGGTATCAATTGAATTTTAGGGTGAGTTTCCCTGAACATGTAACGTTCAACATGTACTGGACGAGGAAATGAAAAATGGGGGTCATCCATTTCCTGCCACTTTTGTTCGTAGTCGTATTGAATTTGAGGACGGTAGTACTCCATGCGCCATTCTTGTAAGCCACGAGTGAGTCGAAAGAGCAATGAACCAAATTGCCAAGCACGCACTTGATTGAGTTCAAAATGCTGCTCACCCCACCACCTTAAAGTTGAAGGGTTTTGCTCAAGTTTCTGATCTAGAGACAATAGGGAATATCCTTAAATAAATTCATTAAAAAACTGTCTTCACGCTGTCAAATGCTTAGAGTACACTCGAGGTAATTTTAATCATGATTATCATCCCTTATGCAAGTACTTAAACAAATACAAATACCGTATAGTTTTGCAAAAAAGCATGGCGTTTTGTTGCGTTATGAAGGGGATCAAGTTTTTATTGTCCGTCGTCAAGATACAGCTTTGGTTGCTTTGCAAGAAGCACGCCGTTACGTGGGGCGTACAGCCCAATATCAATTGGCGACTGAACAAGATTTTAGTCAGTTACTCAGTTCAAGTTATGCTGGCGAGACAGGCGAGTCTCAGCAAGTGGCTGCTGGTTTAGAAGATCATCCTGACTTGTTAAGTTTAGCCGATCAAGTACCTGAAGCAGAAGATCTGATGGATCAGGAAGACGATGCTCCGATTGTTAGATTGATTAACGCATTATTGTCCGAAGCCATTCGAGTGAGTGCATCAGATATACATATTGAAGCTTTTGAAAAAAAGTTATCGGTTCGTTTACGTGTTGATGGGCAACTTCGAGAAATCGTGCAACCACGTCGTGAACTTGCCCCATTGTTAGTTTCACGTATTAAAGTAATGGCAAAACTTGATATTGCTGAAAAGCGAATTCCTCAGGATGGTCGTATCTCTTTACGACTGGCTGGTCGTGAGGTGGATGTCCGTGTTTCGACTTTACCCTCTTCACATGGTGAGCGCGTAGTAATGCGTCTTTTAGACAAGCAAGCAGGTCGTTTAAATATGACCCATTTGGGTCTGATGAAAGATGATTACGAGCGATTAACCCAATTAGTGCATCGTCCTCACGGTATCATTCTCGTGACCGGACCGACAGGTTCTGGTAAAACGACGACACTTTATGCTGCACTCTCGGATTTAAATGATGGATCTAAGAATATTTTGACCGCGGAAGATCCAATTGAATATCAACTTGAAGGTATTGGACAAACTCAGGTTAACACTAAAGTGGATATGACATTTGCGCGTGCATTGAAAGCGATGCTTCGTCAAGATCCCGATGTGGTGATGGTGGGGGAAATTCGAGATTTAGAAACTGCAGAAATTGCTGTGCAAGCATCTTTGACGGGTCACTTGGTATTGTCGACGTTGCATACCAATACTGCGATTGGTGCAGTGACGCGTTTAAAAGACATGGGAATTGAGCCATTTCTTCTGTCGAGTTCTTTAATTGGTGTGATTGCGCAACGATTGGTTCGTACTTTGTGTTCGCATTGTCATAGTTGGCGTGCCGCGGATGACTTTGAAAAAGAAATTTTTAAGAATGTCCATGATGGTATTGCGCTCAATCTGCCTCAACCAGAGGGGTGTGAACATTGTGCGCATACAGGTTTTAGTGGTCGTACCGCCATTTATGAAATCGTCCCTGTTGATGATGGAATGCGCCGTCTGATTCACGGGAATGCTGCAGAGTTTGAAGTTGAAAACTATGCTCGCCAGCAGTCAGGTTCGATACGTGATGATGGATTACGAAAGGTGCTTGAAGGTAAGAGTACATTAGAGGAAGTACTTCGAGTAACAAACGAAGCGGCGGAGTGATTCAGAGATTATTTAATAATTCTCGATAAAACGAAGTAGCGCTGATTTGAAATTAAGCCCGAAAGCTGAGGATTCAACAAAAGAGCCCAATCGGAGATGAAAGGGCTTCTTTTATATGGTTAAACAACTGATTTTAAATGAGTTCTAACATGAACTTAACCTACAACGCTAAAAAAGCTGAGATGCAATATGCATATCAGCGTGATTTTTAGGATTGAAACAACTGGATCAAAAAATCACATTCAAGGTCACATCAATATTGCCACGTGTTGCATTTGAATATGGACAAACGATATGAGCAGCATCTACTAGCTTTTGAGCTTGCTCTTTATCCAAGCCTTCCAGATGAATATTTAAAGTGGCTGCTATTCCAAAACCAGTTGGAATAGGACCAATACTCACTTCACCTTCAATATAAGCATCTGGTGTGATTTTCAATTTATCGCGGTTGGCAACAAATTTCATCGCACCTAAGAAACATGCAGAATAACCAGCAGCAAATAATTGCTCTGGATTTGTTCCACCACCGGGACCACCCATTTCTTTTGGTACAGCGAGCCGAACATCTAAAATTTGATCTGATGATGTAGCACGCCCATCACGCCCACCAGTAGCTTTTGCATGTGCGGTATAAACAACTTTTTCTAATGACATGATTCCTTCCAGATAGAGTATAGGTGAATATCTATACTCTCTGATTTAAAAGGAATGATAAGCGGTAATTTTGTAAAGCTTGGTATTCAATTTTTTATGTGTGAGCAGGTTAAAGCTGAATAAGTTTACGATGCTGAATTAATGGCATCGATTCTCTAATTTTTTTCTGTTCATCGATGTCAAACGGAACTGTAATCATTTGAGCACCTTCTTCAGAGATGATATCTAACAATTGACCACGAGAATTCGCAGCACCAGAGTGACCCCAGGTTTGTCTTTTTTCACCGTGCCACCCTTGTTGAGCTGAGCCTAAAACTTGGCATTGACTATCCATGGCACGAGCTTGTAAAAGTAATTGCCAGTGCATTTGACCTGTCGTGTAAGTAAAAGCAGAAGGTGCTGTTAAAATATTTGCGCCTTGTGCGCGCAGCTTTAAAGCAAGTTCAGGAAAACGAAGGTCATAGCAGACCATTAAACCAATATTGCCAAATGGAGTTTTAGCAATGACGGTTTGATCACCTGGTTCAAAAAACTTAGATTCTTGATATCCACCTACCGCATCACCGACTTGAACATCGAATAAATGAATCTTGTCATAACGTGCTTCTGTCTTTTCAGGGCTAATACAAAGACTGGTTGTTCTGACACGACCATCTGGCACAATGGTGCCGTCTGGGCGAAAAGGACAGGGGAGTGTCCCAGCAACAATCCACATTTGATATTGATGAGCAAGTTGTTCTAAACGAGATTGTATTTCTTCAAATCGTTCAGCAGTCTCACGCTGTTTGCCTGCCGCAAAACAAACGAAATTCTCCGGGAAAACGATCAAGGAGGCCCCTTGATTCTTACTTTTTGCTAACAATGATTCAATGACTTGAAAGTTATTTTCAATATCATTTTGGGAGTTCATTTGGGTGACAGAAAGTAAGGTTGTCATGAGGTTCTCCTTAAGCGCTCAGTATGCTTAAGAGAATATCAGATGCTGTGATCGATGGTATCTTGTTGTTGTTCTAATTGTTTAACCAAAGGTTCGAACATATTTTGGTTATCAGCATTTAATTTCATTAATGTACGATGAGCATCTAATACAGTTGAAAGCATTGCATTATGTGTGATGTGTTCGTCCAATAAAGCGCGCGTGCACACATTCGGATCTCCGCAATAGTTTAAAATTACGAAAACCTGACCAAGACCCATACTGTTCGCAAGTGTAGTGATATCTGGGTTAGTAGATAACATAACAGCTTGAACTTGATGCACTTGTTTGAGCTTTAATCCAAGTTTTGCGAGGATTCCAAGCACAGTACTGTCTATGAATGTAGTTTGGGTTAAATCAACAATTGCGCCTACGACGTTTTGTTGTTGTTCAATCCGAGATAATAATTTATCAAGGCTTATACAAGATTGAGCGCGCACTTCTCCAATGAGTTTGAAAATGTGCGTACCATCCAAGCTTGCATATTCAACATGACCTGTTGACATATAAATGCCATTTGCAGAAAGGATGCTAAAATTATCACATAGCGCAAGTCGATACTCAAGTAGTCTTCAGTCGTAGATCGATTTATAAACAGCTACACTATTGATTATTAACTTAATTTAGACGTTGGAAGCTGAGTATTGCAATATCATCTGCAACATGTTCAGGAACTTCGAATGATTGATTTTGCAAGTGATAGACCAATTGTGTGAATTGTTCATTCAATCCACCATCAAAAGGTTCAAGTGCACCATCTGAGCAAATAATAAAACGAGCTCCACGATTCAACGTACATTCAAACTCTTCAATTTCGAGATCTTCAGTAAGACCTAAGGGAAAGCTGCTGGTGTTGAGGATGCGAGCATCCTGATTAGGTTCAAAGATAATTGCTGGAGGGTAATGCCCTGCGCTTGACCACTTAAGCTGGTGGGTCTCTAGATTCAATGTGCCTGCAATCATTGTAATATGCTTTTCGATGTTCTCTTGTAAAAGCATGCCATTAAGTTTTTTGAGGAGTTCTCGTGGGGTTTTCGATCTACCGTGAAATGCAGCCATCCAAGAGGTAAGAAGTGAGCTTGTTACACCATGTCCAGAAACATCAGCGAGATAAAATAAGATTTCACGATCACTGAGTTTCCAATAATCATACCAATCACCAGATAAGTAAGCTGACGGTTGAAATAAAGTCTCGACTTTATAATTAAGTAGGTCGATTGGGTTGGGTAATAGTTTTTTTTGTAATTCGGCTGCGGAGGGCAGGTCGCGGCTGTCCTGATTACGTTTGTATTTTGCTTCAATTTTAGCAATCGATTTTGCGAGGTCTTTTGGAAGACGATCCCAAATCCAGCCAGCGAGTGCACCAAGTTCCCATGCTTGCGAGAGTTGAAGTCCCTCATCTGCATGACCTATCACGATCGTAGGGAGGGTCCATTTATATTGCAGAAAATCATTAACATCACTAATGGCAATGATGGTTGAATCGTAAAGATGAAGATCATCTATATGAATCATTTGTAAACTCGGCAGAGCCTCTAGAACGCTATCTAGAAGATGGATGTCACGAGTGGGTTGAATGAAATACATAGATGAAAGAATCAATCCTAAATGCTTTATTTATAAAACTATCTTAGACGAACTTATATCGAACGCCAAGTTAAAGTCTAAAAACAGAAGATTTAGACTTTAACTTGCATATGGTTTCTATTCGGATTCCATAGACTCATCCATGAAGGATTCATCATCTGAAAAATCATCTTCAATAAATAGTCCAGAACCCGTTTCTAAACCGCGTTTTTCAGCAATAACATAGTTTTTTCGTTGTAAGTAGGCATCACGCATTGCTGCATACTTGTCACCTTGCAAGACTTGTTCAATCTCTAAAAGTTGAGCACGTGTATCTAATGCGCTAAGTGCCCAGTCACTATAATAGATGCGATCATGACCATCGAGTAAATATTTTTGAGGGCGTGCCTGACTATCCACTACGCGACCAACAGTATCACGGAGGGTGCTTGGTCCCATAAAAGGAAGAACGAGGTAAGGACCAGAAGGGACACCGTAATAGCCTAGAGTAGTTCCAAAATCCTCATCTTCCATTGGGAGAGATAAGCGACGTGCAGGATCAGCGAAACCAAGCGTTGTAATTGTATTTAATGTAAAACGACCAAACGTTTGTGCGGCACGTTTAAAGCGACCTTGAGCAACCTGATTTACAGCATTCCATGGCTCACCCAAATTGTCTCGGAAGCCACGTACTGAATCTCTAACTTGTTCTGGAACTTTATCAGCGTACTGCACGGCTATGGGGCGCAAGACATTTTGATCGACAACATCATTAAATGCGTAGATTTGTCTGTTTAAAGGTTGAAGTGGATCTTTTTCATTTTCAGGTAATGCTGCTGTTGCATTGACTTTGAAATTATCAATTTTTAAATTTTTTAAATCTTTGATAGATCCATTGGTGTTAACTGAATTTTCTAAAGCTGGTTGTGAAGCCTTAGCAATATCGTTGTTTAAAGGCTGGTTATTATCATTTGAGGTAGACAACTTATCAGATGTTGATAATGCAGTATCGTCAGCAATTTTATTGCCTGCAATCTCAGGTTGTTTGGCGTAAGCGGGTGCTGCTAAACCAATACTTAACATACTGACCCAAATAAGTTGAGAGTACTGCATAAAAACATCCTAGAATAAAAGCTGAATATTAGTCTTATTAAATAAATAGTAAGTACGAACAGAATAACGCCATTATAGCGAGAGTTGAAAGCAGTTTACTAAAGTATATTTGCACAAAAAATGTGAATTAACCGTGAAAAAAGAGTGATTTTGTAGAAAATATAATCACTTGTTAAGAAAATATAATTAAATTTT
>NZ_JBWYJB010000014.1:0-71152 GCF_056784015.1 Acinetobacter sp. ANC_7655
GTATTGATTGTGTGAAAAAACGCCCCATTGGGGCGTTTTTTATGTAATCTAAAAATTGTTAGACAATAAGAATTGTAAGCTGTCCTTAACTGATAATGATGTGACCTATAAGGCATT
Source organism: Acinetobacter sp. ANC_7655 (assembly GCF_056784015.1). NCBI lineage: Bacteria > Pseudomonadati > Pseudomonadota > Gammaproteobacteria > Moraxellales > Moraxellaceae > Acinetobacter > Acinetobacter sp. ANC_7655. The sequence goes on from NZ_JBWYJB010000014.1 coordinate 118, forward strand.
TATCATAAAAATAATAAATCACTAAGATGAAGTAATGAAAAGAATCATAAAACTAGATTTGGATAGATCCCGAATAGGAGTCCAGCAATGAATGCTAAAGTAAATATTACAAATCGTGCCGGTGCATCATTTCCAGTACGTCGTATGCAATTTGATTTTGATCACGTACCAGAATATTGGATGAATGGTTCAGCAGGATTAACTCATTTCATGACAGCGTTATCTGCATTATTTCCTGCAGGTGAAAAATTCTTTATCGATTCAGTGCGTGCAGTTCGCCAACATCCAGCCATTAAAGATAATGAAGATCTCCAAAAAGAGATTTCAGCATTTATTGGTCAGGAAGCAATGCATACACATGAGCATGCTGGCTTTAATGCATCAGCACAAAAATTTGGACATGATGTTGCTGCACTTGAAAAAGCCACAGATACGGTCATTCAAACTTTTCGTAAGTCAGCTAGCACCGTTATGAAACCATTTGGTATTTCACAAGAAATGATCGATCTGATGGGAACGACTGCGCTAGAACATTTTACAGCAACCATTGCCTCAGAATTATTGCGTAACGAACATATTCAAGCATTAATGACTGATGAAACAATGGCGACGATGTGGGCTTGGCATGCCATTGAAGAAAATGAGCATAAGGCTGTCGCATATGATGTATTTGAAGGTGTGTTCGGTAAAGGAATCAAATCTTATCTTGCTCGAACATCTTCTTTAGTGGCAGCAATGGTTGTGCTATTCATGGTGCAGACTTATTTTGTAGCGCGTTTATTGAAAGACGATAAACAGTTAAATATTGCATCTTTGAAAGATATCTATACCTATGGATATAGTCCATCTAAAGGCATTATTTCTGGTATGGGTAAGGAAATGTTGGCTTATTTTAAACCAGGCTTCCATCCGAATGATTTGGATACCGTGGGTTTATTGGCAACATGGAAAGCAAAACTCGGTTTTTAAGTATTTACTTTTGTGCATTCGGGCAGCGTAAGCTGCCTTTTTTTATTTCATTTATTTTCGAACTTTCTATAATGTACTCACTTAAAAAATGTAATGTAGTGATTATGATTCGACCGATGCTGACATCAGATGTTGAGGTGGTATATGAAATTGAAAGTTTGGGGCAAACGCATCCTTGGACAAAAAAACAATTTTTAGAAGCGGTTGATTCATATCAATCTACAGTGATTGAATACCAGAATCGTGTTGTTGGTTTCTGTATTTTACAGCCTGTATTGGATGAAGCGAATTTGCTGTTGATGGCAGTTCATCCGAAGATGCGTGGAAAAGGGTTGGGATATCAATTGCTTGCAGCTTCAATGGCTCAACTCAATAATGATCCTGTACAAATCTTTTTAGAGGTCCGAGAAAGTAATAAGGCTGCGATTGCGCTATATGAGAAATCCGGATTTCATCAAATTGATATGCGTAAAAACTATTATCCAACATTAGATGGTGGAAAAGAGCATGCCATCATTATGGTAAAGGCATGCAGTGATAATTTTGCAGATTTATTCAAGTGACAAAATTCAATACCTTACTTTACAATAAAGTTATTCCATTCAGAGGGAAGTGTCGTCATCAGCATATGACCTAATTGATCGATTTCTTCGTTGCTGAGCATTTTATTAACACGTCGCCATTGACCATCCAGTAATAATTCAAAAGGCGCATATTGGGACTTATAGTTCATTTTGAATGAATGGGGTACCCAATATCCTAAATATACAAACTCTTGATTGTGCTGCTTTACATATTCAATTTGCTTAAGGACTGCAAAAACACCTAAAGAACGTTTGGATTCATCTGGATCAAAAAATGTATAGACGGCGGATACTCCATCATCTAATACATCGCAGGTTGAGACACAAATGAGTCGATTATCTTTCCAAAGTTCTATAAAGAAACTATTGCTACAACTGTGAATCAAAAACTTCTCGAATTGATCATAGCTAGGGGGGAACATATCTCCATCTGAATGACGCTCATTGATGTAACGTTCATAGAGTTGATAGTGTAAATCAGTAGCATCTTGAGTTTGGGTTATTCTAACTTCTAAGTCTTGATTACGTTTCCAAGCTTTCTTTTGTTGACTGTTCATTTTAAAATCATCAACAGGTACACGACATGAAAGGCATTGTCGACACAAATGACATTCAGGTCGATAGACAAAATCTCCGCTTCTTCGAAATCCTACACGAGACAATTCTGATAAAGTTACAACGTCGATTTTATGAGCAGGATCTAAAAAGACCATCCGTGCTGATTTCTCGGGAAGATAACTGCAGTCATGCGGTGGTGTAATGTAATACTGCAGTTCATTTAATAGGGACTGGGGTTGATAAGAATTCATATTGTCCCTCCTATTTCTCAATCCATGAGTCGTTGATCAAATGCTATTGTTTTACTTGAAAATACACCGTCTTTATACTTTTGCCAATCAATCTGAGGCTGTTTTATCACATCTTGTAACGAATTAAGGTAGTCTTGGCGAGAAATTGTGCAAGCACCTAAGCTCATGAGATGATCATTCACCAATTGACAGTCAACCCAGGGTGCCTGGTTTTCAAGGCTGATCAACATGAGGGTATAAAAAGCCATTTTTGAAACATCAGTCTCTCGACTAAACATGGATTCACCAAAAATACCCTGACCTATAGAGACACCATACAGCCCGCCGACAATCGAATTTTCTCTGCGTACTTCGACACTATATGCATAGCCTGACTCAAATAATGAACAGTAACCCTGAATGATATCTTCATTAATCCATGTTTCATTGGCATAACTTCGTGGTAATGAGCAAGAACGTATCACATGTTCAAAATCACGGTTAATGGTAATCGTATAATCATGTTTTTTCATGTTACGAATGAGTGATTTACTTGGATGGTATGACGAAGGGTAGATAATGCAGCGAGGTTCTGGACTCCACCAGCAGATCGGCTCACCTTCGGAAAACCAAGGAAATAAACCATGTGTATAAGCTTCAAATAATGTAGAAGGGGAGAGGTCAGCACCTATACAGATTAGGCCTTGACCTTCGGGATCGGATTCAATTGGATTAGGGAAAATAAATTCAGAAGGAGGGAGCATAGGGATTAAGTTCTAAAAATAATAATGAAAAACCGAAGATAAAAATGTTTAAAATGATTATGCCAAGTTGAAAGAATAAAAAAACCACCCGAAGGTGGTTTTTTGGGTTTTTAAATAAATATTAGTTGTCTAAATATTTCTCAGCGTCTAAAGCAGCCATACAACCTGAACCTGCTGATGTAATTGCTTGGCGGTAGATATTGTCTGCAACATCACCTGCAGCAAATACGCCTTCAACAGAAGTCGCAGTTGCATTACCACGTGTACCACTTTGAACTTGGATATAACCATCACGTAGTTCAAGCTGACCTTCAAACATTGCAGTATTAGGTTTGTGACCTATAGCGACGAACAATCCAGTCACTTCAACGTTTTGTGTTGTAGTATCAGTTGTAGATTTCAAACGAACACTAGTAACGCCATCTTGAGGGTTACCAAGTACTTCTTCAACTTCATGGTTCCAGATGATGCTGATTTTGCCTTCTTTCTCTTTTGCAAAAAGATGATCTTGAAGGATTTTTTCAGAACGTAATTTATCGCGACGATGTACAAGTGTTACATGTGAAGCAATGTTTGATAAATAAAGCGCTTCTTCAACCGCAGTGTTACCACCACCGACAACCATGACTTTTTGATTTTTATAGAAGAAACCATCACAAGTTGCACACGCACTCACACCTTGACCCATATAAGCAGCTTCGGATTCTAATCCTAAGTATTGAGCCGTAGCGCCTGTTGCAATGATCAAAGCATCACACGTGTATTCTTCCATATCACCTTTTAAAACGAATGGACGTACATTTAAGTCAACTTCGTTAATGTGATCGTAAACCAATTCAGTACCAAAACGTTCTGCGTGAGCTTGCATACGCTCCATTAAAGCAGGACCTGTTAAGCCTTCAGGATCACCTGGCCAGTTATCAACTTCTGTAGTTGTGGTGAGCTGACCACCCAATTGCATACCAGCGATCAAAGTTGGTTTTAAATTTGCTCGTGCAGCATATACAGCTGCGCTATAACCTGCAGGACCAGAACCTAAAATAATCAATCTTGAGTGACGAGCGCTCATGTATAAGCATCCTTTTAATTTGATATATCGATTTACTGAAAATTATACGTGAAACTTCACCACAGTTGTGTGGAATGAATGTGGATTATATTGATCAACTAAATCGAATTGAGCTATATAGTTAAAAGTGTTAACAAGGAAACCTTAGAAAGCTGCACCTTTTTTTTATGAACAGGTGCATAATAGTAAGTTTTCTATAATGAAGAAATTGTTCCATTTCAACATTAGAACATTAATGAATAATCGTTTACAGGACAGTATATGACTGCGGTGTCGAGTGTATATGCACAGCGCTTAGTTTTAACATTCTTCTTAATATCATTTGGTATTTATCTGTTTTTAGCAACAGTGACTTATACGCCATTTGATCCGGGTTGGATGCATATTTCGAGTGATACTCAACAAGTTTCAAATGCAAGTGGTGTCGCAGGTGCTTGGATTGCAGATCTCTTATTTGGATTTCTGGGCTGGGCAAGTTTACTGATCCCAATTTATTTATTCATTGAAGCGATTCAAGTGTGGTGGCCAAGAAGTTTTTTGAGTCGTCCATTTCGTTTTGCTGCTCAATTTTTCATTCTACTTACCGTCGCGAGTTTGTTTTATTTACTTTGGTCAGTGCCTGCAGATACGCTTGCTAACGCTTCAGGTGGAATCATTGGTTACGAATTGGGTGAGAGTTTAAAACAGCTTTTGACGATTTATGGCGCCGTTTTTTTTCTGATCGTACTTAGCATCGTTCTAATCACACTGGCTTTTGGTATTCAGTGGAACAAGACATGGTCTACTTTGAAGGCGACACCCGCTTATTTGCAAGATTTATTCTATAAAAATGTACCTGAGACTGAATCAGCTTATGATTTGACGACTCAGCCAAAAGCGAAAAAAGAAATTGAACCTCCTGTAAAAGATTCAGCTCCAGTCCCTCATCAAGCTGAGCTCAATGATGTCAGTCATTTAGAAGAAATAGATCAATTACAAGCGCGTCATGAACGTACTGCTGAAAAACTATTTGAAGATATGCGTTTCCAAGAGTCTCAACAAAATCATCGTTTTGATGAAGATGATGAGGCAGAGCTCGAGCGTACCATCGCGAAAGCGCATGAGTTAGAGCGTGAGAGTCAACGTATTGTTCCAACGGGTGAAGTTTGGAAAGCCTTGCATAGCGATGAAGATCATAAAAGAGAAATTGATGAGCTTTTGCGCGCAGCAGAGGAGGATCAGCTTGATCAACGTACTTCAGAAATTAATGAATTAAGTAAAAACGTTCGAGTAGAGCAGCGCTCAACTGTTCAAGATACTGCTTTGGACTGGAATGATGATCAAATCTTTGATGAATTGCTTGAAGTTGTTCCACAAGGACAGCACGCCAAAGATATTCATACTCCTTTTCATCATCAAACAAATCCTTCAGGTCAATCTGCTGATGATCAAAATACAGCATCCCTAATCCAAAATACCTCAGCTATTGGTGCAAGTGCTGTATACGCAAGTCAATCGAGCGCAGCGGCGGAAGCGATCACTAAAGCAGATCTGTTAGCTTCTGAGCTTGATGGTCTTGCATCACTTGCGGATGAAGCAGAAGCTTTGTCTAATCCAGAGGTCAAGCGTCCAAATTTGGTGACGCCAAATATTAAATTTATGACTTCACCTAAGTCAGATACAGTCGCAGAATATGAATCAGAGCAAGGTATTATTGCTCCATCACCACAAAATATGGTTGAGCAAGAGGGATCATTAATTCCTGTTGCTAAAGTGAGTGATGAGGAAAAACAACGTATATCTTCAGATAAGGATGCTTTTAGAGAAGCTTGGCAAGAAACGGTAGGTAAGCCCGAAGTTGAAGAGGATGAGTTTGATTTCGATGCGCCATTAACAGATGCTGCTGGTCGTCCAATGTCTCGTGCAATGCAAGTTGCAGAGCGCCGTAAAGATTTATCACCACTTCCTGGTTTGGATTTACTTGATGAAGTAGACCCAAACAAAAAAGTAAACTTCACTGCAGAGCAATTATCAAGATTATCAGAACTGTTAGAAATTAAATTACAAGAGTTTAATGTCAAAGCGAAAGTGATTGAAGCTCAACCGGGTCCTGTCGTGACCAGATTTGAACTGGATCTTGCGCCTGGTGTGAAAGCCTCGAAAGTAACTAATATTTCTCGTGACTTAGCACGATCAATGTCGATGGCATCAGTACGTGTTGTTGAGGTGATCCCTGGAAAACCTTACATTGGCATTGAAGTTCCGAATAGTACACGTGAGATGGTGCGCCTGATTGAATTGGTACAAATTCCAAAATTTAAGGATCCAGATGGAATCTTATCCATGGCCATGGGTAAAGATATTTCTGGCAACCCAGTCATTACTGAGTTGGGCAAGGCACCACATATGTTGGTTGCGGGTACCACAGGTTCAGGTAAATCTGTTGCTGTAAACTCGATGATTCTATCGATGCTTTTAAAATATACGCCAGATCAATTGCGCCTTATTTTGATTGATCCTAAACAACTTGAATTGGCGAACTATAACGATATTCCGCATTTACTCACGCCTGTTGTGACTGACATGAAAGATGCAGTCAGTGCTTTAAATTGGTGTGTGAATGAGATGGAGCGTCGTTATAAGCTGATGTCGTTCTTAAAAATACGTAAATTGAGTGACTATAACCGTAAAGTTGAAGAAGCAATTGCCAATGGTGAAGATCTATTTGATCCAACTTGGAAAGCCAGTGAGTCAGTTGCTGGAGAACGTGCACCTAGACTTACACCATTGCCTTCGATTGTGATTGTTGCAGATGAATTCGCAGATATGATCATGCAGGTGGGTAAGAAAGCGGAAGAAATGATCACTCGTTTAGCTCAAAAATCACGTGCTGCTGGCATTCATTTATTACTTGCGACACAGCGTCCATCCGTCGATGTAATCACGGGCTTAATTAAGGCGAATATACCGACGCGTGTTGCGCTACGTGTAAACTCTAAAATTGACTCGCGTACGATTTTGGATGCGGGTGGTGCAGAAGATTTGCTTGGACATGGTGATATGCTGTTCTTAGGACCAGGTAAAATTGAGCCTGAGCGTGTGCATGGTGCATTTATTGCCGATGATGAGGTGAATCGTATTTGTGATGCATGGCGTGAGCGTGGTGCACCAAACTATGTGGATGAAATTCTCACCCCATTTGATGAAGAGCCAGCATCACGTGGCTTTGAAGATGGGGATGGTGCTTCAGACCGTGACGCACTTTATGATCAATGTGTTGCTTTTGTTTTAGAAACCCGCAAAGCATCCACTTCATCTTTACAGCGTAAGTTTAGTCTGGGTTATAATCGTGCCGCACGTATTATTGACCAAATGGAAGAAAACGGTATCGTGAGTGCAATGGGCGCAAATGGTAAACGTGAAATTTTAGTTTAACGAAGACTGACTCAGAAAAAGCAACCATAGGTTGCTTTTTTTTATTTAACTCAAAAAAGTGTTGTTTTTGGGGGTAGTCCATTGGCTGGCAAATGTGATCAGTTCACTCACAGAGTGAACATTCAAGCTTTGATAAACTGACTTGACACAATCTTTAAATACCGCAGGGCTAATGGATAATTTTTGTAAAATTTCACTTTTATTCATGCCTGTAATTAACGAAAAAGCCACTTGGCATTCTCTGGGTGATAGATCAAGTGCTTCTAGTTTTTTTAAAATAATGAGGGAGCGTGGTAATGAGCGCTTTAAGTATAAGGCGATATTTGTATCGGTTGTATTTTGACTACTTAACCATTCAGCACGAAGGGTTAATATTCCATTAGGAATGGTCAAACTAAGCTTGGGGATTTGTTGCCCATATTTAAGCTCATTGATGACTTGATAGCATGATTTTGGCAACGCTTTATATGGTTCCCAAAATTCATAATGTATCGGGAAGAGATTCAGTAAATCCTTTGCAGCATCAGTCATCATGACTAAATCATTTTGAGAATTCACGATTAACAACGCTTGATCTGATTCAATTACATCGTCGCCATCCTCCATTTGATTGTTAAGCGCATATTCGATATAGACACCAGCTTGTTCTAATAAACGATGATCTTGTAATTGGAAGGGTTGTGACATACGCCTATAGAGGGTAATACCTCCTGCAGGAATATGATTGCGTTCTAATCTTAGATCTAGTGTATGGTGAAGACCGCTTTGGCGCACAATCATCTGGTAGGTTAAGCTATGAAAATACGGATCATCTGGGCGTAAAAGATTTCCGACTTTGGGTAACATAGGGCAGTTGAGCCAGCGGATATGGCTTTCGGTTTTTAAGTTTAAGAATAATTCAGTATTTTCTTGGACATACCTCATCGACTGAGGGTTAAGATTTTTGTAAAACAGTATATAAGGTTCACCATTTGGATAGGTCAGTGCCATACCGTAGGCATCATGTGGAATCAAAAAATTCAAATAGTCAAAAATACTGGGCGCAATGGTAAGGAGCGGAAGTTGAGTACAGCAAAGATTTCTCAGGCGATGGAGGGTGCCGAGCCTTGTTCGATCACTTTTACGAAAACTTATTGAATTCATCTTCGATTGAACTGTTTTGATTATAACAAATTCAAATTATAGATTTTTTTAAAAAAATTGAGATAAAAAAGTAAATATTAATCATTTTTTCACAAAAATATTTTTTTCATCCCCCCTTAAAGGGGGGCTTCTAGATTATCAGCTTTATGGTTTGATTTTCCTCATTATAAAAGGTCTTTCTTGCAAACTATGGAAAACCTGCAAGTGACATGACCATGTCAAAAACTAAGGGGAATTACATGAACCATATATACCGAGTTATCCGTAATCGTAATGGAAAATTAGTCGTAACAGGGGAACTTGGACGTACACGTTTTACACAATCTTTAAAAAATATTGGAATGACGACAGGTTATCTGATTTTAATTGGGGCATTAACCGCAATGACGAGTCAGGTGCAAGCTGATGAATGTGAGGGTTCAACAGGCACAGCAACGAATTCAGACACTACATCTTTCATCTGTGGTGAAAATAACTCAGTGGTTGCACCGAACAGTGTGGTTATGGGACAAAGCAATAACGTCAATATTGGGATGAATCATACTGTTTTTGGTTTGAATAATACGGTGACACCAAACGCTGTAACGACAACGCAAAATAATGTGGTCATTGGAAATCAAAACACAACGCATCATACAAGTAATATTGCCATTGGTAATAATCAAGTGGTTAAGGGGGAAGGGAGTATTGCGATCGGTAGTTCAAATACTGCTGAAGGGGGTATCTCTATAGGTATTTCAAATTTAAACTCGTCTGTAAAATCTGTTGTTGTTGGTATGAATAATATTCACGACGTCAACACTAATGGCTCGATGATTTTTGGTGGATTTAATGAGGTTGGCGCGACGAGTTCTCATATATTTGCCTCCAACAGTAATGTGCAAGGTCACACTAATGTGGCTGTCGGTGGTTCTATTATTATTCGACCAGGACCAAATTATACATCCGTAAGAGAGTCAGTCGCGATTGGTGAGCTGAGTCAGGTTTATGCGAGCAACTCTGTTGCTTTAGGTAGTGCATCGGTTGCAGATCGAGAGAATGTTATTTCAGTCGGTAGTGATCAATTAAAACGCCGAATCATGAACTTAGCATGGGGATTAGATACTCATGATGCTATTAATGTTGATCAATTGACAGCCAGTTTACAAAGAATTCTGGGTACTGGGGTGACTATGTTTCAGGGGAGTGTGATGCCCCTTTCATTTGAAATGCAAGGCTCTACATACCAAAACGTAAATCAAACAATTAGAGGGATTGATATTGAATTTACAGCGTTAAAAGACCGAGTGTCTGCACTCGAAAATAATGGTGTTGGTGGTGAAACAGGTACAGGTACCACTGGACCAGCTGGACCAAGTGCGTACGAGGTTGCTGTGAGTAATGGATTTGAGGGCTCTGAAACAGATTGGCTTACATCATTAAAAGGTGAAAAAGGCGATAAGGGAGATAAAGGTGATCAAGGTCCACAAGGGTTGAAAGGTGACAAAGGGGATCAAGGTATACCAGGTGCAAGCGGTGGACCTGGTGGCGGTGTAGGACCACAAGGTGATAGTGCTTACCAAGTGGCGGTGAATAATGGATTTGTAGGAACAGAGCAAGATTGGCTGACGTCACTCAAAGGAGATAAAGGTGACCAAGGTCCTCAAGGATTGAAAGGTGATAAGGGAGATCAAGGTGATCAAGGACTTCAAGGCTTAAAAGGCGACAAGGGCGATAAAGGTGATCAAGGACTTCAAGGCTTAAAAGGTGACAAAGGTGACAAAGGTGACAAAGGTGATCAAGGTTTTAGTGCTTTTGAGATTGCTGTACAAAATGGCTTTAATGGCACCGAACAACAGTGGCTAACGTCTTTGGCTAGTGGTGGAACTGTCGCAATATCTGTTGGAACAAATCCTAGTGAAAATGCAATATTACCAAATGCAACAGGTGAAGATGCTCTTGCAATCGGAAGTTCATCAGTAGTATCGGGTCGTGAGAGTATTGTAATTGGGGCTGAATCACAAGTCGCTGGTGAACATGCAACAGCTTTAGGAAATCACAATACGGTTACGGGTGAAAATACGCATTCAGTTGGTAATTTCAACAATATTTCAGGAAATAGTACTGTAGCTCTTGGGAATAATATAACGTCTGACGCAAATAATGCTGTTCTTTTAGGAAATGCTTCGTCTACCGATCGGGACAATACGGTTTCAGTGGGTTCCTCTACGCAACAGCGCCAAATTGTTAATGTGGCAGCAGGTACAGCGGATACCGACGCAGTCAATGTAAAACAAATGCGTCAAGCAGATCAGCAAGTTTTGAGCGATGCACAGGAATATACGAATATACGAACCAATGAAATATTGAATCAGGCCAATGAGTATACTAGTCGACGTGTAAATGCTTTAGAACAGAGTTTTGCCGATGAACGACGTGACACTCGAGCAGCTATTGCAGCGTCTTTGGCTGTCGCTTCATTACCCCAGCCAACTTATGCTGGTGCAAGTATGTTCAGTGCAGCTGCTGGTACATGGGATGGTGAGCAAGGTATTGCCATTGGATTTAGTGGGGTTTCTGAAACGAATCGCTTTGTCTATAAAGCATCTGGAACCGCAAGTTCACAAGGTGATGTTGGTGGTGCTATTGCATTGGGTTGGCAATGGAAATAATCTAAGTTTCACCCAAACGTATAAGTAACCTTAATACGAAACTATTTTTTAACAGGTATAAGATAGATTTAAATCAAAAAAGCCTGCTCAAGCAGGCTTTTTTATCTGTTTTTAGGCAAATTTTGCTAAAACAGCAAGGAATTCTGCACTTTGGCGTGGGAATTCTGCGATCACATCATGAATACGTTTGCCTTCAGGATTTTGAGCGTTAAGATCTCGACCATCTGCTATAAATTTAGTGAGTAAACGCTCATAGTCATTAGCACGCATATGTTTAAAAGCATGATAGAGAACATGAAAATCAGCGTTTACACCTTCAGGAGGTAACTGATTTAAATAGGCAAAAACACGCTCGTCTGACCATTCTTCATTGAACGTGGCTGGCTGTGATAATGCCATCACAATCTCCTTGGTATTTTTAATCAATAAAAAAGGGCAAAATATGAGACTAGATGAGCGAAGCACTGCTTTGTCTAGTCGCAAGACTTGAAGCTCTGCTTCAAGTGGGCGGAATATAGCTAATAGCCTATTTCTGCCACTCTCATATTTTGCCCTGATTCAATTTGCTTGACTAATCAAAAATCAGATTAACGTTCTTCAGGCAAATTGATATTCATTTCTAGCATTTCGATATTTGCTTCTGAGCGAACCGACATTTGTATATGCTGTTCATCTACACCACGCACATAACGATTCACAACTTGCATGATTTCTTTTTTCATTAAATCAATTTTATCTTGGCTTAAACGCTTACCTAGACCATTTTCAGATGCCACGATAACTTTTAAGCGATCTTTAGCTGTTTGTGCACTTGATGGTTTGTCATCACTACTAAAAAGTTTACTCCAGAATCCTGCCATCTTTATGCTCCAAATAAACGTGCTAACCAGCCTTTCGGCTTCACAGAGATGTGACGATATGGACGTTCTTCACCAAGGAAGCGTGCAACAAGATCGTCATAAGCTTGTCCAGCTGCTTCTTCAGTATAAAGAATAACAGGCTTACCTTCATTCGAAGCTTGTAACACGCTTTTACATTCAGGAATTACACCGAGCGTTGGCACGCGAAGGATATCTTTAGAAATATCATCGACTGTTAACATTTCTTGCTTATCAGCACGTTCAGGGTTGAAGCGTGTGATACAAAGATGCTTACGAATACGACCTTCGTTATTTTCTACTTTCTTCGTTTTACTGTCCAACATACCAATAATACGGTCGGAATCTCGGACAGATGAAATTTCAGGGTTCGTTACAATGATTGCTTCATCAGCATGGTACATTGCTAAAATCGCACCACGTTCAATTCCTGCAGGAGAGTCACAAATGATGTAGTCGAACTCTTGAGAAAGTTCGTCCATAACACGTGCAACACCTTCATCGGTTAACGCATCTTTATCACGGGTTTGTGATGCAGGTAAAATATATAGATTTTCGATTTCTTTATCGCGAATAAGTGCTTGTTGTAATCTCGCTTCGTTATTTAATACATTCACAAAATCATAAACAACACGACGCTCACAACCCATGATAAGGTCGAGGTTACGTAAACCTACGTCAAAATCGATTACAACAGTTTTGTGGCCACGAAGGGCTAAACCTGTTGCAAAAGATGCACTGGTAGTTGTTTTACCTACGCCACCTTTACCTGATGTTACGACAACAATTTTCGCCACCGAATCCACTCCTGTTATGTTTATCCCCAATACTATAGGGGTTCTCATGTTTAGTTATACATTAAAATTCGAGTGCTTCAAAGACAAGCTCTTGAGCATCATTTAAATAGATATGTACTGACTTTTTTAGCATATGTGGTGGAATATCATCTGCAACACAATATGTTCCTGCGATAGATACTAATTCAGCTTCTAAAACATGACAGAAAATTCGTGCTGCTGTATTGCCACCGGCGCCGGCGATGACTCTACCACGAGCAGAGCCATAAATATGTATATTTCCTGAAGCGATGATTTCAGAGCCACTATTAATTCCAGCAGTTAAAATAATATCGCCGTGATCTTGTACCAGACATTGTCCTGTTCTAAGCACTTCATTGTGATACGAAGTTTTATGTGTGGTTGCAGGAGCTATGTGTGTTGGAGCCTTCTCAGCTTCAGGGGTATTTGCTGGAGCTTCTACCACTTGTTCTTTTGTTGCTTTGATGCGCTGCAAAGGACGATCAGCCGCAAGAACTGGGAATTGGATCGCACGTGCTTCATCACCCATTAAACCATCAACGACAGCCATTGGCTGTAACCCTAAACTGATGACCAATTGAATGAGTCCAATGAGTTCTTGTTCAACGGTTGTGTCTAGAATGACAAGCGCACCTTCATAAGAGGTTTCACTCATCATGGCACTTAATTGTTGGCGGATAACATTATGATCATTGGTGTCAAAGGTAATTCGGGTAAAATTCACCATTCTACCGGTAATCCGAATATCTGCCATATTCATTCCTTGCTTGCTTCGCGCTTTATAATCGAAGTAAAAATTGTTAATTGTGCAAATGCTAGTTCAATTCTCAAGAATTCTCTAGCGGATATATTAAATTAATAGAGAAATGATCATTCCTTGACTTGATTGTTTTTTGATAACTCTATTTGCCATTGTTTTACTGCCACCTGTTTTCTTAAAGACTCAAGACTTTCATAAACGACAGATTCAACGAGTTGTTCTAATGCATGATTATCAATATTGAGCTGGCTAATTTTTTCAGCAATGAGTTGATAATGCGCATTCGGTTTATCAATGGTTCCAGAAATAAAAGGTTCAACTAAACCGTCGGTAATATTTTCACCTAATCGTTGACCAATGTTGTGGATTTGCTGTTCTATACGACCACCCACCAATGGAATCAGCTTTAAGAGCTGTGTTAGCTCTGGTGTGTCTTCAATTGCTTTAATGACAATGTGACCAACGCCTTGCGAGATATTATCTTTTTGAAGTTTTAATTCGGTTGCTAAAGATTCTTGTAAGACTTGCGCTAATGTCGTGGCAAACATGTCTCGATGGTGATTCACCAGATCATGAATGATTTTTTTATGGGTTGAGCTAGTGTCTAACTCTTTTTTTACACTATCAATGACAGTAATCACCACACGATCAGAGAGCTCTTCCATGATCACGTTATAGTAAAAATTAAGACGTCTGAACCATTTATTAGGTATGACTTTATAGCCTAGCTCATGCAGTCTATAGGCAATCACTCCGACGCGAATTAAACGTAAAAAGCGAAGGTAAGGGATAATAGCTAATATTTCATACCAATGAATGAAGGGAAAGAAAAACCAACGCTGATGATGTTTATTGACGATTGCAATCAGCCATCTTACAGCGAGTTCAACAATTAAAAATGTGATAAACCAACTTTCAGTAATGATGACCCATGGGTGAAGCTCGGATTTATAAAACTCCAGAATTTGAGGTAATTGAACCGTGTCAAATACCCATGAGCCAAAATTACTCATTAAAAATGCATTGGCACATAGACAAAACAAATTGACTAAAATAATGAGCATCATAAAGATGTCATAAATCAGGAACATCTTCCAAAATAACGTATCGTGACGCTGTGGACGGAAAGTTTTTCGAGAATTAGTCATGCGTTCTGTCATATGCAATACATTCTGAGGACAGCTTAATTTACAGATTCAGTTTGAAGCTGTTGTTTTAACTGTGTAATTAACTGATCTTTTTCTGTCCAAAGCTCATCAACCCATTTTTGGAAACGAGCGCGATAGTCGGCATCATCCTCATAATTGCCGCCATGCACCCAAGCAGGAATTTCAATTTTTCTTAAATTCACGGCGATTTGAGAAACTTCTCCTAACCAAAAATCTCCATAACCTGGCACACCATCTGGATAGACAATGGTCATATCGACTAGCGCATCAATTTCACTTCCTAGAATATTTAGGGCAAGTGCTAAACCACCTGCTTTGGGCCTAAGTAAATTTTTATACGGAGATTTTTGTTGGGCGTGTTTTTCAGGGGTATAGCGTGTACCTTCTAAATAATTTAATAATGTAAAAGGTTGGCTGAGCAGTTGTTCACACGATTTACGCGCTTCTTCCATATCACGATATTTCAGCGCAGGATTTTTTTCGATTTGCGCTTTGGTATGACGTTTCATCATAGGAAAACCAAGGATCTTGAATGCTTGCCCAACAAAAGGAATAAAAATGAGTTCCCATTTCGTAAAAAAACGTGTGAGCGGCATACGTTTAAGACCAAAATATTGAGTAACAGTTGTATCCACCCAGCTTTGGTGATTACAGGTCATGATGTAACGACCTTGTAGATTGAGATCTAGATCTTCATCAATCGTGATGTGCCATTTAAGCTCAGGGAGAACTTTTTCAATGAGCCAGTTATTCGTACCAATCCAACCATTGGCGATATTGATATTGGTTTCATCGATTTTTGATGATTTTTTTACGAGTTTAGTCAAACCTAATGCAAGAATAGGTGGGCCACGAAAAAATGTACTTCCTGTGATCACAGAACCTACGGTTAAACCCTTAGAAATTTTTTTTAAAATAGGTTGTTTCTGCTTCTCTGCTGCCATTGCACAGTCCTAAAAAGTGATTGCATGTGATTGAAATTTTTAAAACACTATAAATCGAGTCGCTCAAATCACAAAGCCCGTTTTCTTAACTATGTATAAAATATGATGAAGCATTAACGAAAGATGCTACAAAAGATTACATATTGTTAATAAACTGTTTATTATTAACAAAATAGTAATGGTTAAATTGTTTCTAACAAATCATTATTCATCACATACAAAAACATATAAAAGGAGTCATCCCATGCGTGCATTAGCTATTTCAGCTGCAGTGGTTGGGGCAATGGTACTTTCTGGTTGTCAAACAACTGGTAACAATATTGGTGGCGTCGAGTATGACAAAACTGCATTGGGTGCTTTAATTGGTGCAGCAGCTGGTTACGGTGTTTCTAAAGGTAATGCGAACACTAGCCGTCAAAATAACCGTGCAGCAGCGATTGGTGCTGTATTAGGTGGTGCTGCAGGCGTATATCTCGACAATAAAGAGAAAAAATTACGCCAAGCAACTGCTGGTACAGGTATTGATGTAAACCGTAATCCAGATGGCTCTATTAACTTAGTAATGCCAGGTGCTATCACGTTTGATACAAATAAATCAAATATCAAGCCAAACTTCTATGACACTTTAAACCGTGTTGCACAAGTTTTAACTGAAGACAACAAGAGCGGTATCCTTGTAACTGGTTATACTGATAGTTCAGGTAATGATGCGATTAACATCCCATTGTCACAAGCACGTGCTCAATCTGTCGCTAGCTATTTAGCATCTAAGGGTGTTTCTACAGCACGTATTAATGCTCAAGGTTTAGGTTCTTCAAACCCAATTGCTGATAACACAACTGCAGCAGGTAAAGAACAAAACCGTCGTGTAGAGATTGCTGTTTACGCAGTTCAATAATACATGATCTGAAAAAAGCCACCTTCGGGTGGTTTTTTTATGTCTGAAATTTATTCAAATATACCTTCATTAAATTTAACGTTAGTCATATTCGAAGCAGATGACTATAATCGAGCGCTGAAGGAAAAGAGGAAAGAATATGTCATCAGCCAGTCATTTGAACGACAAGCAACTTGAAGCCATGAAATACACTCAAGGACCCTTGTTAGTACTTGCTGGGGCAGGCTCAGGTAAGACCTCTGTAATCACACAGAAAATTGCATATTTAGTCAAAAAATGCGGTATACCAGCACATCGTATTACTGCGATGACTTTTACCAACAAAGCTGCACGAGAGATGAAAGAGCGTGTCGGTAAATTGCTTGGTAAAGAGGATGGAAAGGGTTTATCTGTTTCTACCTTTCACACCTTTGGTTTGAATTTATTAAGACTAGAATTAAAACATACGCCACTTAAAGCAAACTTTTCCATTTTAGATGCTGATGACTGTAAGCGTATTTTAATGGATTTAATGCACCGAGATAATTTGTCTGGTGCAGAAAGTAAAGAGCTGATCGCAAAAGCGATGAAGATGATCTCAGATTGGAAAAACGATCTAATTTTGCCTGAGCAAGCACATACGACTTGTGAAACGGCTGAAGATGTTCAATTTGCGCATCTCTATCAACTTTATGAGCGTAATTTACGTGCCTATAATGCGGTCGATTTTGACGATTTAATCGTAATGCCGACACGCCTTCTTCAAGAAAATGCTGAAGTCCGTGATAAATGGCAAAACCGTGTACGTTATTTATTGGTAGATGAATATCAAGATACCAATACCGCCCAATATATCTTGGTCAAACTGCTTGTTGGTGTCATGGGACAATTTACGGCTGTAGGGGATGATGACCAATCAATTTATGCTTGGCGGGGGGCAAAGCCAGAAAATATGGCCTTATTGAAGGAAGATTTCCCCAATTTAAAAGTCATTAAGCTTGAGCAAAACTATCGTTCAACCAGTCGTATTTTAAAAGCTGCAAACCATGTGATTGAGAATAACCCACATATTTTTGATAAAAAATTGTGGAGTGATAAAGGACATGGTGAGGTGATCCGTATTATTACTTGTCGTAATGATGATGATGAAGCGGAACGTGTTGTTAAAGATTTGCTGACTCATAAATTGATGAATGGCAAAAATTGGAAAGATTACGCCGTGTTATACCGTGGAAACTTCCAAGCACGTGTTTTAGAAACACAACTTCGTCAGATGCAGATTCCTTACAAACTTTCTGGTGGTCAGTCGTTCTTTGGTCGTGCTGAAATCAAGGATATTATGAGCTATCTACGTCTCATTATTAATCCTGAAGATGACAGTGCTTTCTTACGGATTATCAACACACCTAAACGCGCCATAGGACCTGTGACTTTAGAAAAACTAGGTTTATTTGCGCAAGAGAATAATCTTTCTCTACTAGGTGCCGCGAATGATCAGCGCCTAAGTATGGTATTACCGAAGAAGGCGACATCTCAATTGGCTGAGTTTGCTGATTTTATCGAAGGTTTTACGCGTGAACTGTTAGATGATGATGAACCTGTGCCTAAAGTCCGCCAAATGATGGTTGAGGTAGGATATATCGACTACATCAAAGAAACGGCAGCGACGCCAGCACAAGAAAAAACTAAAATTGACAATATTGAAGTGCTTTATAGCAGTATTCAAAGTTTGATCAATCGTGCTGAAGATGTCGATGAAAAAAATATCGAAAGTGTCATTCGTAAGATGGTGTTGCTGGATATGTTGGAGCAACAGCAAGAAGATGAAGATATCGATAAAGTAAACTTACTGACTTTGCATGCTTCTAAAGGCCTGGAATTCCCATTCGTTTATATTATGGGGCTTGAGGAAGAGTTGCTTCCGCACAAGAATTCAATTGTGGCTGATACCATCGAAGAAGAACGTCGACTGATGTACGTTGGTATTACCCGTGCCAAACAAGGTCTGACTTTGACGCTTGCAGAACAGCGTAAAAATGGCGGTCAGATGAAACAAATGACACCAAGTCGCTTCTTGGATGAATTGCCACAAGATGAAGTCGATTGGCTAGGTCGAAAAAAGAAATTGGCTGAAAATATCGATCCAAAATTACAGGCACAGCATTATCTGCGAAATCTGAAAGCTTTACTCAAACGTTAATTACATTTTAAAACAGGATTGAATATGAAAGTTCAAGTGAAAGTACTCGACCAACGACTTGGTCAAGAATGGCCATTACCTACTTATGCAACAACAGGATCGGCAGGTTTAGATTTACGTGCATGTGTAGATGAAGCGATCACTATTGAGCCTGGTCAGACTGTTTTAGTTAAAACAGGTATGGCAATTTATATCGAAGACCCAAGTTATGCGGGTTTGATTTTGCCTCGTTCTGGCTTAGGTCATAAACACGGGATTGTATTAGGAAATCTCGTCGGTCTAATTGATTCAGATTATCAAGGTGAATTAATGGTTTCAGTTTGGAACCGCAGTCAAAATGCATTTACATTAGAGCCGGGTGAGCGATTGGCTCAATACGTATTGGTTCCTGTTTTACAAGCTGAATTTGATTTAGTTGACGAATTCAAGGCAAGTGAGCGAGGAGCTGGTGGATTCGGACACACTGGAAAACAATAGTATTTTGGATAAAAGCCTGTAAAATCAGGCTTTTATTTATATGTTGCAAAATATTAACAAAGATTATATAAATTGAAATTGGTACACGTTATATAAAGAATAACGATATTTTCTATTACTCAATATATTCAAAATTTATTTGGATCAACTCTCATCACGCTGTTCTGACTCAGCAGTCAACGGTGTTAATTAAGAATGAATACCCAACCACTTATTTTTCCAAGACAAATTTTCCGCGCTTATGATATTCGCGGAAAAGTCAGTCAATTGGATACAAGAACAATTTATGCGATTGCGCATGGGCTCGCTGCTCAGTATCAATCACGTGGCCAGAAAAGTATTGTGCTAGGTTACGATGCTCGATTGACTGGGCCTACTTTTGCTTGGATTATTGAATCAGTCTTCAAAAACCAAGGGATGAATGTCGAGAACATTGGATGTTGTTCAACCCCACAAATGTATTTTGCTGCTCGACATAAAAATGGCAATGGCATCATGGTGACCGCGAGTCATAACCCTAAACATGATAATGGGATTAAATGGATTATTGAATACGAACCACCTTGTCCAGACATGATTCAAAATGTTGGGGAGTATGCAGAAGGTTTCTATTTTCAACATGATCACTTTCCAACGCCACCTCAACTGACACATCAGATTAAATCAGAATATTGCTTGGCTTATCAGCATGCTTTGCTCAAGGATATTCAATTAAAGCGTCCACTCAAGGTTGTATTAGATGGTATGCATGGTGCCGCTGGGCGTTGTGCTGATTTAGTACTACAAAAAATGGGATGCGAAGTCATTTCAATACGTTGTTGTGAAAATGGAGAGTTTCCAGATCATCCTCCTGACCCTTCACAAGCGAAGCATTTGACGCAGTTAAAAGAAAAAATTTTGTTGCATCAGGCGGATTTAGGGATTGCTCTCGATGGTGATGGTGATCGTGCCGTCATTCTGGATGAGAATGCTCACATTGTGTCTGCTGATCGCTTGTTGGCATTATTCGCATCATTGTGTTTAACTCAGCATCCACATCATGAAATTGTTTATGACGTAAAATGTTCAACGATGGTGTCAAAAACCATTGAACAATTACAAGGCATCGCAAAAATGATTCGTACTGGCAGCAGTTTCATGCGCCGTTATATTTCCCAGTCCAAAGGTCGAGCTGTTTTTGGGGGAGAATATGCGGGTCATTATGTTTTCAATGATGGTCGTGGTTTTGGTTACGATGATGGTATCTATGCAGCATTACGGGTCATGGAGGCATTGAGTCAACTCAATATCACGCTATCTGAATATCTCGCCCAATTTCCAGATCGCTTTGGTACTGAAGATACCTACATTGAAACTCAAGATGCAAATCCGCAAGACGTCTTAGCCTTGATAGAGCAGAATTGTAAAAGTACTGGGGCTAAAATGAGTAAAATCGATGGTATTCGCCTTGATTTTGACTACGGATTTGGCATTATTCGAGCATCAAATACTGGTGAATACTTCACGGTGCGGTTTGATGCAGATAGCCCATCGAAACTTTATGAAATTCGCCAGCATTTTGTAAAAATTTTAAATGATAAATATCCTGTGCTTGCTCAAAGTATTTTGAATGCACACTAATGTAGGAATGAAGGAGAGGCGAATGCCACACCAACAAACTGGCATCGACAAAGCTCAAATTTTGACAGAAGCTTTGCCATACATCCAAAGATTTACAGGTAAAACACTTGTAGTGAAATATGGCGGCAATGCAATGACTGATCCTGCATTAGAAAGTTCGTTTGCCCGTGATATCGTGCTTCTGAAAACAGTTGGTCTTAATCCGGTTGTGGTGCATGGTGGTGGTCCTCAAGTCGATTCATTTTTGAAACAACTTGGGCGTGAATCAGACCGTATTGATGGAATGCGTGTAACTGATCCTGCAACTATGGAAGTTGTAGAAATGGTGTTGGGCGGAAGTGTAAATAAGTCTATTGTGAATTTGATCAATCAACATGGTGGTCGTGCAATTGGATTAACGGGTAAAGACGGTAACTTAATTCGTGCTCAAAAGTTGTTGATGGAAAAAACCCAAGAGGATGGATCTGTTCAACAAATTGATCTTGGGTTAGTGGGTGAAGTGGTCGGTGTAAAAACTGACGTTCTGGAAATGTTCACTCAAAGTGATTTTATTCCAGTGATTGCGCCACTCGGTGTTGATGAGGAAGGTAATACTTACAATATCAATGCAGATTTAGTTGCTGGTAAAGTTGCTGAAGCTTTGGGTGCAGAAAAGTTAATTCTTCTTACGAATATCAGTGGTGTATTGGATGAGAATAAAAACCTACTCACTGGACTAACAACACAAGAAGTCGATCGCTTGATCGATACAGGTGTGATCTACGGCGGTATGATTCCGAAAGTGGGATGTGCGCTTGATGCGGTGAAAGGTGGTGTAGTGAGCGCGCATATTGTGGATGGTCGTGTTCCACATGCGACTTTGTTGGAAATTTTTACGGATCACGGTGTTGGAACATTGATTACCAATCGTTCTAAGTCGGCGCACTAATTCATAATCACATAATAAAAAGTCACTTCGGTGGCTTTTTTTGTTTGATAAGAATAATCGTTTTATGTCCCATATATCCCGTATAAAACATATTCAATTACTATATTCATATTTGCAACATCTATAAGGCTGATGCACAATAAAACTGATAACTAAAGCAAAATGAAAGATTATGTGCCAACTACTTGGAATGAATTGTGCCACCCCTACGGATATTACGTTTTCTTTTCGTGGTTTTTCTCAGCGCGCTGGAATAACGTCAGATCATTCAGATGGTTTTGGCATCGCTTTCTTTGAGGATAAGGCATGCCGCTTATTTGTTGATAACCAATCTGCAGTCGAGTCTCCAATTGCAGAATTCGTTCGTAATTACCCGATTAAATCCCGTAATGTCATTGCCCATATTCGTAAAGCAACACAGGGAAAAATTACTTTAGAAAATTCTCATCCATTTATTCGTGAATTGTGGGGGAGACAATGGATTTTCGCGCATAATGGCGATCTGCATAATTTTCATCCAAGGTTGTCGGGACAGTTCACACCAGTAGGTAATACAGATAGTGAGCTTGCATTTTGCTATTTATTAGAACATCTCGTACAAAAGTTTGGTTATGTAGAGCCAAGTGTCCACGATGTCTTTCATGCATTAGAAGAAATTTCACCAACAATAGCAGAGCATGGGACATTCAATTTTTGTTTATCAAATGGGCAGGCTTTGTATAGTTATGCGACCACAAAATTACACTGGATTGTTCGCGAATATCCATTTCAACCTGCACGATTAATTGATATTGATGTTGAGGTCGATTTTAGTCAGGTCACGACACCTGAAGATCGTGTGGCTGTGATTACGACAGAACCATTAACAGATAATGAAGCTTGGTTTGCATATACGCCCGGCGAAATGATTTTATTTCAGGATGGTAAGCCAACATTACGTACCATAACTCACGTTGAGCGATTGGTCAGAGAAGCCCGTGACCCAAGCTTGAAGCGTGTTACTCGCGCGGATCAATATTAAAAATTTAATTTGAAGTGGCTAAGATCTACACTTATTTTTTTACGCTAGACTTTGATTTTAATGATTGAGCTAGGCAAAATAGCGTAAAACTTTTTAATGGAATACCTCATGCAGGACACCGCTATGTCACGATGGTTATCGCCGCTGATGGCATTTTGTTTGTCATTTATCATTATTGTGGGTCTAGCACCAAGCTTAGGCTTGCAAATTGATCGACAACTCGATTTTTGGTTACTTTGGTTTGCAACGATGTTGTTTTTAGCGTTGCCAATTATTTATTTAGAAATTGGATTGGCGAAACGAGCTCAAACTTCAGCGCTGAACGCATTATCAAAATTGACCCGTGAAGCCGATGCAAACCAACGTTGGAGAGTAGTGGGCTGGCTTGCTGTTATTTTTATTCCATTCTTAGCAGGCGGTATATTACTTAATACTTCTAATGCTGTAGCACAACAAAATGATTTTGGTATTGGTTCAAATATTTTGATGGGTATCGCAGCATTCATTGCATTTGGTTTATCATTTCTTCAACGTTCTGTATTGGTTGTACTTACTGCGATTGCAACGATTGCAAGTTTAATCGCGGCTCAGGTTTTTGGTGTCCAAGTCAATGATTGGCAGCTGAC
The DNA here is from genome assembly GCF_056784015.1 of Acinetobacter sp. ANC_7655. NCBI lineage: Bacteria > Pseudomonadati > Pseudomonadota > Gammaproteobacteria > Moraxellales > Moraxellaceae > Acinetobacter > Acinetobacter sp. ANC_7655. The sequence goes on from NZ_JBWYJB010000014.1 coordinate 23,818, forward strand.
TCCTGTTGAGTTTAAAGAGTGGGGTAATGCAACTATTCTCGCTTTAGTAGCTTCAGGTCTCGGGCTTGGATTATATTGGCAGACAAATCTCAATCAAGAGAAACAAGATGCTGCAACGCCAAAAACTTTACCGATTTGGCTAGCGCAACTGGTGGCTGTGGCTGGATTTGGATATTTTGCAATTAGTGCTGCAATTCCAGCATATATCGTTTTAATCGCGACAATATTTGCAGTAGCTTTACTCCTGGAACTTGGGAAGGAACAACTCGCACATCGTGGATTAGCACAAGCGGTGCAATATTTTTTATTGCTTGCACCACTTTTAATTTGGGTATTCCCTGAAGCCGATCTATTTTTAACTCCGATTTTAATGCTTTGGGGATTAAGCATTTGTTTAATCTATGCAATTTTCGTGGGTTGGATCATGAAAATTAGTCATTTACGTAAAGCGCTGAATTTTAGTAATGAAGCTTTTTATAATATCTGGCGTGTGGCTGTACGTATTGTGACACCTTTAGCAATTGTGGCTGCAATGATTTCTTACTTAGGTCAATTGTTACCATGATCCAAAATGCAAAAGTTTGGGTTGCTTATGCTGCTGTAGACCAGCAGTTTCACATTGAACTTGAATTTGTGGAAGGCATGTCTGTTGCGGATGCTATTACACAAAGTGGTATCGCGTCGTGTACGCAGTTGCCAGACGAGTATGCTGTTGGAATTTTTGGGACGAAAGTACAAGATCAATCGCATGTTTTGCAAGCAGGTGATCGGGTGGAAATCTATCGGGCATTAAAGATTAATCCAAAAGATATACGCCGTAAGCGAGCGGCAGCGAATCCAGTTGGGCGCTATTGTCGTGGCAATCGCTTTAAACAATTGAAATGATATGAAAAACCCCTCTTTGAGGGGTTTTCTTTTATGTCTAATTCTTTATAGTGGTGGCGCGTTCAAAATCGCATCTTTCGAACCTGGTAAACCAGGTTGAGTTTCTGGGATAGTTTCTAAACCTTCGATTTTATTCACGACGCCAGAACCATCGAAATATACTTTTAGATGCTGACCTTGAGTTGCAGGAATATTTGCTTTTTTAGCATATGTACCTGGGGTATAATTGTAGATGTAATCCCAACGTAAAGGATTCAAAGGATCTGAAATGGTTGGGCTACCAAGTAAAAAACGAACTTGTTGGTAAGTCATCCCGACTTGAATTTTTGAAGCTTGCGCTTGGGTTAATGGTGTTCCTTGAGGAATATCAACTTTGTATACACCAAAGACAGAACAACCACCCAGTAAAGAAGCGACGAATAACGTCAGCATGATTTTTTGCATTTTGCTACACTATCCCAAATTAATTATGATGCAATTGATCCAAGGATAGATCATACTGCATCTCAACTCTGTTGCATATTCCAACTTAAAATTTGTTGAGAGACCTTTTTATATGCCTATTTCAAATCAAGATTTACGCAAAGCTGGACTTAAAGTTACCCTTCCACGAATCAAGATTTTGGAATTATTAGAAAATTCAAGACAGCATCATTTGAGCGCGGAAGATATCTATAAGACCTTACTTGAGCAAGGCGAAGATGTCGGTCTAGCAACTGTATATCGTGTGTTAACTCAGTTTGAAGCTGCTGGTATTATCCAACGTCATCATTTTGAGAATAATCACTCTGTATTCGAAATCATGCAAGATGATCACCACGATCATATGGTCTGCCAGAACTGCAACAAAGTTGTTGAATTCCACAATGATTTGATTGAACAAGAACAACATAATGTTGCTGAACAACTTGGTTTTGTTTTAACAGGTCACTCTTTGAATTTATATGGTTATTGCGATGCGCCTGAATGCCAAGAAGCATACCGTAAAAAATAAATCTTGATTAAAGTAAAAAAGGAGCAATGATTGCTCCTTTTTTATTCACTATTGATTAATCATCTTGACCATCAAAAGTGAGGCGGGGGCCAGAATTCAACAGATAGTTTGGATCTTCTTCAGAGAGTTTGATTTGTAAGCGTAAATCGTTGGCAGAGTCAGCATGACGCAATGCTTCGTCATAAGTGATTTTCTCAGCTTTATATAAGTCAAATAGCGCTTGATCAAACGTCTGCATTCCAATTTCACGGGAACGCTTCATGACTTCCTTAATTTCATGAACTTCGCCTTTACGCACCAAGTCTGAAATCAGTGGAGAATTGATTAAGATTTCAATTGCGGGATGACGTGATTTTTTATCAGGAGTCGCAATTAACTGTTGTGCAATGATTGCCTTCAAATTCAGTGAGAGGTCCATAAACAGTTGGCTGTGACGATCTGTCTCAAAGAAATGAATAATACGATCTAAGGCTTGGTTAGCATTATTGGCATGTAAGGTCGCAAATACTAAATGTCCTGTTTCAGCGAAACTAATCGCATAGTTCATGGTTTCACGTGAGCGGATCTCACCAATAAGAATAACATCAGGTGCTTGACGGAGTGTGTTTTTCAGTGCAATTTCAAAGGAGTCTGTATCAATGCCAACTTCACGTTGAGTAATGATACAGCCTTGATGTTGATGAATAAATTCGATTGGGTCTTCAATGGTAATAATATGACCTTTAGAATTTTGATTACGATGACCGATCATTGCTGCAAGCGAAGTCGATTTACCTGTACCAGTAGCACCTACAAATAAGATGATCCCGCGCTTAGTCATTGCTAAATCTTTAAGTACGGGCGGTAGTTTCAGCTCATCAATACTTGGAATGACAGTTTCAATCCGACGTAAGACCATGCCAGGTTGATCACGTTGCTGAAAAGCACTGACACGAAAACGTGCAGTTTTATCACGATTGGCAATAGCAAAATTACATTCGTGTGTTGCAGCAAATTCAATTCGTTGTCTTTCACTCATAATCGAGTGAATCAATTGACCTATGATTTCACCAGTGAGTTTTGTTTTAACTACAGGCACAATTTCACCATTAATTTTCATTGATGGTTCAATATCTGCACTGATAAATAAATCTGAAGCCTTGCGCGCAATCATCATGTCGAGCAGGTCATTAAAATCCATTTTGATTCCCCTAAATCAAATGACGTTCACTTTTTTATAAAAATGATTCTGGTTGTTTAGCCGCAGTACGTGCAACTTGCGGGGTAATAATGCCTTTCGCGACAAGATTTTTGAGACTTTGATCGAGAGTGGTCATGCCATAATTTGCACCGGTTTGTATTGCAGAATACATTTGTGCAACTTTGTTCTCACGGATGAGATTTCGAATCGCTGGAATTCCAATCATAATTTCGTGAGCAGCTACCCGACCGCCACCTGTTTTCTTCAAAAGTGTTTGAGAGATGACGGCTTGAAGCGATTCAGAAAGCATGGCACGAACCATGTCTTTCTCATCGGCAGGAAACACGTCGATAATACGGTCAATTGTTTTTGCGGCAGATGTGGTATGCAGTGTTCCAAACACCAAGTGACCAGTTTCCGCAGCAGTGAGTGCAAGTCGAATGGTTTCGAGGTCACGCATTTCACCGACGAGAATAATATCTGGATCTTCACGCAGTGCAGAGCGTAGCGCTTCATTAAAACCATGTGTGTCACGATGCACTTCTCGCTGGTTAATCAAACACTTTTTGGATTGGTGCACAAATTCAATTGGATCTTCGACGGTTAAAATATGGTCGTAACGGTTGTCGTTAATGTAATCCATCATCGCCGCAAGCGTAGTCGATTTACCTGAACCCGTTGGTCCTGTGACCAAAACAATTCCTCGTGGATAGGCGCAAATGTCTTTGAAAATTTGCCCCATGCCCAAGTCTTCCATAGAAATCACTTGAGAAGGAATGGTACGGAATACCGCGCCAGCGCCACGATTTTGGTTGAATGCGTTGACACGGAAGCGTGCTACACCAGGTACTTCAAATGAGAAATCGGTTTCTAATTTTTCTTCATAATCGCGACGTTGTTTATCATTCATGATGTCGTAGATTAAGCGGTGTACTTCTTTGTGTTCTAAGGCTGGTAAGTTAATACGACGAACTTCACCATCAACACGAATCATCGGTGGCATTCCTGCAGAAAGGTGCAAGTCAGACGCCCCGTTTTTCACTGAAAATGCCAGTAATTCTGTAATATCCATAAATTCCCCGAACGCATTAAAATCGTAATTATTTTGATAGAATAATAAGGCTTTCCTACAGCTTAACCAACAGTTAGCGTGCAAGAAAGTAAAAAAAGATGAATTAACTGAGATAGCTATACATGATGAGTCTAGAGCAAGCGAGAAATAGTGTCATTCAACAAATTGAACAAGCCTGTGAAGTTGCTCAACGACAATCTAACGAGGTTAAACTCCTTGCTGTTTCCAAAACGCATCCAGCGGATATTTTGAGAGAAATGTATCAGACTGGTCAACGAGCATTTGGTGAGAATTACCTGCAAGAAGCATTAAATAAAATCAAAGCGCTGAATGATTTAGACATCGAATGGCATTTTATTGGTCATGTACAACGCAATAAAACCAAACAGTTGGCTGAACAATTTGCATGGGTGCATGGGGTTGATCGCTTTATTATCGCAGAGCGACTCTCTAATCAACGCACAATCGAACAGGAGCCTATCAATATTTGTCTTCAAGTGAATATTGATGCTCAAGAAAGCAAAGATGGTTGTGCAGTTTCAGAGGTCGAAGATCTGGTTGCTCAAATGAGCATATTACCTCGACTTCGATTACGAGGATTAATGGTCATTCCAGCACCTGGCAATGTAGATGCACTCTATGATGCCAAGACACTTTTTGATCAGATGAAAGAGCATCATGCACATCCTTCTGATTGGGATACCTTGAGTATGGGAATGTCGGGTGATTTACAAGATGCGATTAGCGCTGGATCGACTATGGTTCGCATAGGGACGGCCTTATTTGGGGCGCGAGATTACTCAAAATGATTGGATTCAGTCTGCACTGAACTTTCGGGTTCAGTCGCTGTCATTGTAAATACAACTTTTTGTGTATAAAAATAAACCAATATATTTCACATAATCATAAAACAGGGAAGAATTGGATGAGTTCGTATTATCAGCTTTTAGAACGAAAAGTGTGTGATGATGGATCAGTACTGGCTAAGTATAAGTCGACTATACATGCTCAAGGTGCATGGAATGCGCACGAACAGCATATGGCGCCCGCAACAGGGATTATTTGTGCAGAGTTGGATCACTTTTCTGCTCGGTCTGACCTACGGATTGGACGTATAAGTTTAGATATTTTGGGCCTGATACCCGCTGGGGAGTTTCAAATTGAAACTCGAATTATTCGACCTGGAAAAACCATTGAATTGATCGAGTCGACCATGTCTGCACATGGTAAAAGCTGTATTCAGGCACGTACTTGGCGAATGATGATGAGTGATACTCAGGCAGTCGCAGGATTAGAAGATCAAAAAGTTGCTGATCCTGACGAGGGGATCTTATGGGAAGAAATTAGAAACTGGCCTGGAGGCTATATTCAATCACTTGAGGCACGCCGTTTAGATCGACGGGCAGGCAAGGGCATTGTATGGCTAACCAATCCTTATGACATGGTTGAAGGACAAATACATTCAGACTTTGTGAAGTTGATGGGAATGGTCGATACAGCGAATGGAATTGTCACACGACAAGGTTGGCCGTTTAACTATACTTTTCCAAATTTAGATTTACAGATACATCTCTATCGTATGCCAATAGGTAAGTGGCTAGGTCTGGAAACAGTGCAACAATATGGTGATGACGGTATCGGGTTAACTTCATCTATTCTTCATGATCTGAATGGACCTTTTGGACGAGCTGAGCAAATTTTAACTTTAAGAAAACTGGCTTAGATTAAAGCCGTCATTTGACGGCTTCAACTTTTTATCATTAATCATTAACCGACAATATTAATGGTACTGGCACCTGCACCTACAGGTTTGACCTGAATCTGTACTGGAATGCGTTCATGCATTTCCTGTACATGCGAGATCAACACCACTTTACGTCCCTGACTTTGTAAATGATCTAAGGCATTCATCACCATATGTAGTGATGCAGGATCGAGCGTGCCAAAGCCTTCATCAATAAACAGTGATTCAAGTTTCATTGAACCTGATGCCATGTTAGCAATCGCTAAAGCAAGGGCTAAAGACACTAAGAAAGTTTCACCACCTGATAAGGACAACACAGGTCGAACTTCGCTGTTCATATCTAGGTCAATAATGGCCAAACTTAAACTGTCAGGAATACGATGCAACTGATAACGTGGCGCAAGCGGCTGTAATTGCTGATTGGCATATTCCACCAAAATATCTAAATGATGCTCTTGAGCAATCTTTTTAAACTTGGTGCCTTCCTTATGCCCAATCAAATCGTAGATACGTCCCCAACGATATTCTTCCGCCTTGATTTGTTCTATTTGGCTTTGATACTTAGCATAGTTGGCTTGATTGGCAGCATTCATACGTAACTGAGTTTCTGTATCGGTGAGTGCTTCTTGTTGAGCGAGCTTTTCCGTTTGCAAGTTCGCAAGTCGCTGCTCGAGCATGCTGAGATCATGTTCAGGCTGATGTTTTAAATGGGCTTGATAACGTTCTTCTAAAACTTGCCAAGCGGTTTTGGCATTCTCTAAAAGTTGTCGCTGCGTATTTAACTCATGGCGTATTTGTTGATGTTGGGCTAAATCAATGCTTAACCATGTTGTGATTTGATCTGTGGTCACGGTCGGATGGCTCAGTTGCCATTGCTGAATAGCCTGTTGTACTTGCTGTAATGCCTGTTCAATATGATGTAAATCACTGAGCAACTGCTGCTGTTGTAAATTGGCTGCATTCAGCTGTTGTTCAGCATGTGCAGTTTTACTGCGTTGTGCATGAACCTCATTGGCATGGGCGACAGCAGTTTCCTCTAAATGTTTTTGCCAATCCGCAGCATAACGGTAGCTTTGACCGGCATAGTCTTGGGTCAGTTCCGCAAGTTTCGAGCGTAACATTTTGCCTTGCTCAATCAGTTGTTCAATCTGGTGAGTCAGGTGTTGTTCGTGCTTTTGCGCTGCTTCAAAGCGCAGCGTCATTTTTTCAAGTTCCTGCTGTGCTTGCAGCAGTGATGTCTCTACCTGTTTTTGCATGGTGAGCAATGCAACACGTTGCTGTAGCTGCTGTTGTAATTCAGCAACCCAATGTATTGGCATGTCTTGCTGATAGCGAGCAGGCAGTAACTGCACAATGGGTTGAATACCTTGATCAAGTTGCACACGACGTTGAATATTCAATTGTAATTGCTGTTGTTGCTGTTGCTCCTTACGCCATTGCTCAAGCAATTGACCAAGTTGTTGTTCTTGTGCCTGTTGTTGTTCGATATGCGATTGCAGTGTTTCGATCTGCTGCATTATGCGCTGCTGTAACTGAATCGGGTCTGCCGTGTCGAGATCTAAACCCAGTTGTTGTAATGCTGCTTGAATATGCACGATCTGTTGCTGAGTCGACTGCGTCAGCTGTTGCACACGTTGTTGTTGTTGTTCAAGTAAGGTCTGTACTTTGGATTGCTCAATCTGGGCTTGCTGTACCTCACGATTGAACTGTTCCAGTTGTTGACGAGCCTCCTGTAATTGCTGCTCGTGTAGTTGCAATAAACCTTGTTCTAAGCGTTGCTGACTTTGTAAAAACGGATGTTCATGGCTCCCACAGACCATACACGGTTGATTGGCTTTGAGCTGTTCACGTAAATGCTGCACGTTTTCGCTATGCAATAGACGCTGTGCCTCCAAGATGCTTTGTAGCTGGGTATAGGCGGCTTCTTGTGTGGCTTTTTCGCTCAAGCGTTTTTCAAGGGTCTGTTGAATAATCTGCAGTTGCTTTTGTTGTTCAGCGATTGAGCCTGTCAGAGTTTGTATTTCACTGACATGGTTGATGACTTGCTCAAGCTGCTGCTGTTGATGTTGCAGTCGTAATACCGTGCTTTGGTGCTGTTCACGCTGTTGTTGGATGTTTTTCAGCGATTGTGTCAAAGCGTCAAGACTTTCATGTTGAGCCACATAGCTTTGCAGACGTTGTACAACGGTTTGCTGTTGTTGTTCTAAAGTTGCGAAGGATTGTTGTAATAGTTCTGGCTCTTGTTGATGAAGCAACTGATATTGCTCTACATAGTGTTGTAGCGCCTGCAAAGTACTTTGTGGTTCTTGGTCAAAGCATTGTAAAAATTGGCTTTGGGTTAACTCAAAGTTGATTTGTTGCTGTTTGTTTTGCCAAGCCAATACGCTGGTTTTTTGTTGTTCCACAGCATGTTTTGACTGTTCTAATTCATTGAGAACAAGCTGATCTTTATCTGCACTGAGTTTTTTATACTGTTCAGAAATACTGTGAATGTCATGATCCAACTTTAAGCCTTGTTCAAGATGAGGCTTAATATCCAAACGTTGCTGCTCAAATTGCGCTTGGGCATGTTCATAGGCTTTTAAGCGCTGTTGTTCAGTAGTAGCTTGTTGTTGTAAAGAGACAAACTCAGCTTGAAAGGCCAGTTGTTTTTGTTGCACCTCAAGTTTTTGTGGTTCTAAACGTGCACGCTGTACATATTGTTCACGAATGGCTTGAAATGCATCAAGCTGTTGTAGCAATTGTTGTTGTGCTGCGGATTTATTTACGGCATCAAGCTGAACTTCATAAATCTCTTTTTTGCCATGGACTTCAGCATACAATTGATCACGCTCAAGATACCATTTACGTTCATTTTCAAGCAGCTTTTCTGATTGTGCCAAATGTACGAGTTGTTGTTTTAACTGCTGATGTTGTTGATTTAAGGCTGCAAGTTGTTCTTCACTCAGAATATCAATATGACCGAGTTGCTTTTCTAAATCAGTACGTTGCTGTTTAATTTCACTAAATTTATCAGCGGCTTTTTTACTGACTTCACTAAAAATTTGCGAATTGGTTAAATATTCGAGTAAGTCTGCACGTTCATGGTCTTTGGCTTTTAAAAATGCACCGACTTCAGACTGTGCTAACAGGACTGCACGGGTAAATTGCTCAAAACTGAGACCAATCAGCTTTTCAATCAGTGGCGTCACTTCCGAGATTTTTTGCGTTAAGGTCGCGCCATCATCTAAACATTGAACAAAGCGCTCGACTTTTAAATTGCCATCAACTTTTTTACGCGCACGGCTAATGTCCCACCGCGCCAAATAGCGTTTACCATCAAGGGCAAGAAATTCAAGTTCAGCAAAACCAGCGGTGGTACCACGACGCAGAATATTCTTCGAATCTTTAATTGAAATGTCTTTACCGCCTACATCTTTCATGCTGCCAGCTGCGCCACGTAAACGTGGGATTTCATCGTACAAAGCTAAACACATGGCATCGAGCAGCGTCGATTTTCCTGCACCTGTTTTACCAGTAATGGCAATCAGACCTGCCTGAGCCAATGGCGCTTGTTCAAAATGGATATGTTGTTCACCGGCTAAAGAGGCCAAGTTGTTTAAACTGAGTCGAATAATTTTCATGACCTGTCCTTAGTGCGCTTTTTGATCCAAATCGTGTTGTGCCGCTTCAAGCAAAGTTAAGAAATCACGCTTCACCGATTCATCCTGCTCATAGCCCATTTTTTTCCACAAGCTTAAAAATAATTTTTCAGGGGTGGGAGGCGCTAAATCGACTTTGTGACTTTCATCGTTTTGCTCCGTTGCTTTTTGATAAACTCGAGCTATACGCAGTAAACGATAACGATTTGGTGGCAGTGCCAGTTCAATCTGCTGACGTAAGTCTACAGGCGGTGGGGCATCTGTCGTATATTCAATCTCTAGAAAATGTCGTGCATTGAGATTGTCAATTTCGCCTTTTGGCAGGGCATGTACCGTAGTGATTAATTCAGACAAGGGTTCACTAATTCGAATCAAATCCAAGGTACGTGGAATAACGTGCGCTTGATATTGAAAATGATTTTGTTCATCAGCTTCGGGGTCAATGGTGACTTCAACCACTTGATGTTTATAGTTGCGTTCACTAAAAGACAGTGGAATAGGTGAGCCACTGTAGCGAATATGTTCCTGTCCAACTTTTTGCGGTTTATGCAAATGACCGAGTGCCACATAATCAATCACATCATCAAATAATGCAGTGGATAAAGCCTCTTCGTTACCAATCACAATTGGACGTTCGGAATCTGAGGTTTCACCGCCTTGCATATGGGCATGTGACATCAAAATTAAGGCTTGATTGGGTTGTTTACGCGCTTTAGCTTCCGCAATAAGTTGTTGGTGTAAATAGGCAATCGCATTTTGGCTGTTGGTGGTATTTTCATTAAAGCCTGTAATTTCGGCACTGCGTAAATAAGGCAGGGTTAAGCACCAAGCAACGATATTTTTATCAGCATCATAAATAGGTACCAACAAACGATCGAGATCAAATTCACCATCCTGTTTGCCAATAATACCGACCGCTTTGGCATTGAATTTCGCTAGAAAAGGTTCAACCTGTTCAATGCGGTAACCGGAATCATGATTACCTGCGATCATTAAGGTTTGCATATGCGGGGCAATGGCATGGGCATCGGTGAGAAACTGGTATAACTGTTTTTGAGCAGATGATGCAGGATTGACCACATCAAAAATATCACCGGCAATCAGCAGGGCATTCGGTTGTTTTTGTTGAATTTGCGCAAGTAGCCAATTTAAAAATTGTGTGTGTTCATAGTCACGATCATGATTGTGAAAAAATTGCCCCAAATGCCAATCTGAAGTATGAAAAAAACGCACTGCCATTACCGAACCCCAAAACATCTCAATTGTCATCTTATCCAATATCGGACTTTAAAACATCGAAATTTTTAACATCTCTATAAGACAGCTTTTAATCGCTATTTTTTATTCGATTTACTCTTTTTTCGTCTTTTTCTCTTTTTTCTATTTTTGATTCTCGAGTTGATCGAGATTTGCTTATGAGAAGAGGATGCATGCAGTTTAGCTGCTGTTAACGATTGATCTACTTTATGATGAAAAAAAGATTGGATGACTAAGGGTACCAATAGAATGCTTAGCCAAATACTCATATTGATGGGAATTATTTGATAGATATAATTTAAAGAATAGACTGAAACCGTAAAAATGAGTGCAAACCAAGCTTCTGTTTTAGAAATTTGATCTTCTGAAAAACGTTTGATATGGATCAGCGTATTTTGTTTGACATCTGAAAAATAAGAACGCGTGTATTTATTGGGAAAATAGCTGAGAAGCAGCATTAAGTTTTGAAAAAGATATAAAGACGATAAACCGAGTAAAAATATCGAAATAATAAAATTAAACGCTCAACCCAACGATGCTCAGATGTAATATCGCCCTGTGAATAAAGTTCTATAATTTGATCAATAGACAAAATTAAAATTGAACAACAAGTAAAGAAACTCAGCAGAAAACGGCTTAAATGATGATGCTTAATTTCAAAAAGGCATGTAAAATCGAATAGAGTAAAAATATTAACAAGATTATTGTGATGAATGTCGATAATACTGTATCAACACCAAGCATCTGTTTTTCGAAAAACCAATAGCAAATTCCAAGTGCGAATAAAAAACTAAGCCCTTCACTAAAAGGTGTGGTGAACTCTGATGATGCTCTAGAGAAAAAACTATTAAGTAAGCACCAAGATAGAAATAGACCCAAATTATTAATGGATTCGAGCTATTACTCTGTATAGAAATAAATGAAAGTGCACTCAAAAATAGGCTTAAAATTGAATAAATTAAGATTTTTTCTTTGTTTCTAATGATTTGATAACTTTGATAAAAAACACCACAGAGTAAACTGATGATTGTAAGCGGTATGTGAAATTGATGATTAATAAATGCTTTAATAAAAACAAAGCAATAGCAAACTAATACGATACTGATAAGAAAGCGAGTGAATGGATAATTCAATACATCCCAAAAGTCTGATTTAAAATTTAGACGTTTTTTTAGACTAATTTTATGTTTAATTTTTTCTTTATACATTGCGACTAGGATTTATTCTGATTGTTATCTCATCTTTATGGATAAAAGTATATTTAGAAAATTTATTAAGTTCAAAAATAAAGCCGACGATTCGAGTGATGTGAAATCGTCGGCCAAAATACTTCAGTCATTCAAATTTAGGCTGCTAAACTAAATTTTCTGCAAGAAGCATGATTTATAGGTCTCATTGGGGTATAAGGTCACCGTGTATCATTGCGGATGCCGGTGCAATGACTACGCGGTTGCTACTGACCTTGTACCTTATATAACGCATAAGGTTGTGATTCGGTTGACAAGAAAATTAAAAATATTTGATTTATTTTCGGTTATGCTTTGTGACAGGAATTTATTGCGTCTGAGAGTTATGGTTTCTTTAAGAAAATATTTTTTATGGTTCTTTTTACTTTGCTTAGGATTAACGCTGGTTGCAGGTATTTTGGCAGCGTTATTGCCTTCGGCAATTGCAGGAATAGTCACAGCACTTCCATATTTAATAGCGATGATTGTTGTTTTATATAAGTTTATTGATCAACAACAACGTGCACCTTCGGATCAAGAACGTAAAAAATTCACATTAGGTTTTACGTTGATCTTTTGGGGCTATAACTTTCTTGGTGTTTTTTTAAGTATTTTATTTTTTTCGAGAAAAGACCCTGAAATTTGGCATAACTTTTTACTCTATGTCCAAAATTCTAGTTTCTTAAGTCTCAGTGTAATTATGATTTTGATGCTGGCGATCCCATTATATTTAATTACCTTTTGGTTTTATGGTCCACAAGCGAAGCGCATGGCGAATAAATTGGTGGTAAATAAGTAATCATGAATTGAGCTCAAAGGCATCTTTCACCATGATAGAGGGATCAGATCATAAGAGTATTTCTATGTATCATCCTTGCGTTTTAGTTACTGGTGCAACAGGTTTTATTGGGTCTTATTTGGTTGCATATTTGCTAGATCAAGATTATCAAGTGATTGGTTTAAGCCGACAGTCTAATCCAAAAATGAAGCATCCACGTTTGACATGGGTTCAATCTTTCGATGATATCCAACACGCTCAAATTGACTATGTTATTAACTTAGCGGGTGAAAGTATTGGTGATGGTCGCTGGACGCAAAGGCGAAAACAAAAACTCATCGACAGCCGAGTGAATACGACCGATGCATTATTACATTATCTGCTGACCCATCAGCAACATCCCAAGCGAATTATTTCTGGTTCTGCTGTAGGATATTATGGTATTGATCCTGATCAAGAATGGTCAGAAAAAAACAATGAGCAGGGATCATCTCAACCGATCTTTATGTCCGAACTTTGCCAAGAGTGGGAGAGGTCGGCTCTCCAACACAAAAATCAGTTTGATATTAAGGTCATTCGTTTAGGCGTGGTGATTGGGCATGGCGGAGGAATTTTACAACAATTACTCTTACCGATTCGATTTAATCTGGTGGGTAAAATTGGTTCAGGTCAGCAGCCCTTAGCATGGATTCATATTCAGGACGTGATTCAGGCGATTGAATTTCTGATGTTGAATGACACACCGAAAGAAGTTTTTAATTTCGTTGCTCCTGAACAAACGAATCAGGTGTATTTTGTTCGCACCGCAGCAAAAATTTTAAACAAGAAACCGCTTTTAAGTCTGCCTGATTCATTGTTTAAAATCATGTTAGGTGAGCAGTCTCAATTGGTTTTAAATGGACAATACGTTATACCAGAAGCACTTATTCAAGCAGGTTATACATTTCAGTATCCAGAACTCAAAATGGCGTTGGAGCAACTACTTCCATCACATTAAACTTGAAACTTCAAAGATGGGTCATAGGGTCTAGGATCAACGAGGGTGGTCTGATTCAGCATGAGTTGTCGTAGTAACTGCGCTGCAGCTGGCCCCATGCATAAGCCATTTCTAAAATGACCAAAATTCGCCCATAAGTTTTTCATTTCAGGCATTAAACCGATATATGGAATTCCATCAGGTGAGCTAGGTCTCAAGCCTGCCCATTGTTGCACAATCGGGAAATTTTTAAGTTCAGGTATGAGTTGAATGCATGCTTGGTAAATGGATTGTTGTGTTTTCAAATTTGGGCGATGTTCAAAACCTAATTCCGCCATACTGGAACCACAGACGATATGGCCATCTCGACGTGGAATCATATACATGACATTGTACATACACATCGTGGGTAGCCAGTTTTCAGGGGTTTTGAATAGGATCATCTGCCCCTGAACAGGTTGAACAGGGATATTGAAATTGAGTTGTGATGCCCAATGTGCCGACCAAGCTCCAGTAGCGATAACATACTGATCAGCTTTAATTTGATGTTGATCATGCAGAACAATGGATTGCACTTGCTGATTTTGAATCAGTAATTTTTCTACCCACTTATGCTCGATAATCTTTACTTTTGAATGTGATTTAAGATAAGTCAGAATAGACTTTAAAAGACGAGGATTACGAACATTAGACAATTGTGGAAAATGCAAAGCCTGCTTGAAAGTATTAGAAACTCGTGGATTCAGATTTCTTAATTGAGTCTCGTCGAGTAAATCGCAATGCTGCATCGGCTCGTTATATTGCGCCTTATAACTGAGTCCAATCTCAAAATCATCTTCATCAAAAATTAACATGCCTGAATCGTGAATTTCGAAATCAATGCCACTCAATGGTTGAATTTTTTGATTCCAAGATTGATATAACGATTTACCATGTTGTGCCAATTGATTGACTGCTTTGGGATAACGCCAAGGATACATAGGTGACAAAATACCACCACCTGCCCAAGATGCAGCTTTAGCTGCTTGTTTTTGATCAATGAGGGTAATTTCACAACCTTGTTCGAGTAATTCAAGCGCTGTTAGTAAGCCGCTAATTCCACATCCAATGATGGCAACGTGCATTTTTATCCACCTTCAAAATGACGGGGTGTATTAGACCATATTCAAGCTCTAATCGTGCAAATAATCTCAATGATGAAAAGAGATCGATGAGATGTAAGATGTTAAATGAGTGAGTTAAAAGTTGGGTCTCGAATACAATGATGATTGTAGTAGAAAAAAAGCGCTTTATGTAAAAGCGCTTTTGATTCAATAGTGTATTACAGATCTTTAAGCATTTTTGCAGCATCTTCAGCAAAATAGGTCCAAATTCCATCTGCACCAGCACGACGACAGCTCATCAATGATTCTAAAATCACACTTTCAGAAAGCCAGCCGTTTTGGATTGCTGCTGCCAACATGGCATATTCACCACTCACTTGATAAACAAATGTTGGAATGCCAAATGTGTCTTTAACTTCACGTACAATATCTAGATATGGCATCCCTGGTTTTACGATCACCATGTCTGCACCTTCTTGAATATCTAGTGCAATTTCGTGAAGAGCTTCAGCTCGGTTTCCTACATCCATTTGGTAGTTATACTTATTACCACCTTTTAAATTAGATGCTGAACCCACGGCATCACGGAAAGGACCATAGAAGCTTGATGCATATTTGGCAGAATAAGCCATGATATTGGTATAAATATGACCATTTGCTTCAAATGCTTGACGAATCGCAGCAATACGACCATCCATCATATCACTCGGTGCGAAAACATCGGCTCCTGCTTCTGCATGGCTTAAACCTTGTTTAATCAGACACTCAACAGTTTCATCATTCAGGACATAACCTGTTTCATCGATGATGCCATCCTGACCATGTGTTGTATAAGGGTCTAAAGCGCCATCAGTGATGAGTACCATTTCTGGTAATTCTTTTTTTAGAAGACGGACAGTGCTTTGAACTAAACCATCATCTCTCCATGCTGCTTCAGCAGTTAAACTTTTGTCTTCTTGTGGGGTAACTGGGAATAAAGCTAATTTAGATACACCTAATTCTAAAAGTTTTTCAGCTTTGTTTAACAACAAATCAGCTGAAAGACGGTGAATATTTGGCATACTAGGTATTTCTTGGGTTTGATTTTGACCTGGTAGAACAAATACCGGATAAATGAGATGTTCAGCAGAAAGATGTGTTTCTCTCACCATCGCTCTGAGTTTGTCATTTTTTCGAATACGGCGCATGCGTGTTGCAGGAAAAGCAGGGCGATTAAACGTATAAGTCATCACAATCTCGATGTTTGGTATTTTACTTGGGTCTAATTGTAGCCCCCTTAAGGCGGTTTTTGGGAAAATGCTGATGGTTTTTTCTCATGATGTTAATTTGAGTTTTGTATGAACGATTCCCAAAAAAAATGGATGGGTAACCTCCATTTAGGTGCTAAACCAGATCTTGAAGTGGTATTAAATCAACTCACTCAAGTATTTAATACCTCTCCTTATTTCGCTTACAACGAAATGCAAATGCGTGTCGTAGAAGGTGAAATCCAAGGTTATATTGAGATGAAACCTAATCTCATTGGTAATATTTCTTTCCAAATTTTGCATGGCGGTGTAGCGGCAACATTACTTGATAGTATTGGCGGGATTGTTGCAATGGGCGAGCTTTACAAGCGTGCAGAGCCTGATATGTTGCCTGAAACTTTAAAGAAAGTTTCACGTTTAGCAACAGTGGATATGCGAGTGGATTATTTATCACCAGGGCGCGGAAAGTATTTTATTGCCACTGCTGAAGTCCTACGCATGGGTCGCAAAGGTTGTACGATGCGCATGAATATGGTGAATGATGAAGGTAAAGCAATTGCAACAGGTATTGCTTCATACGCATATTGAAAAATCCATGTATCTCTTATAAAAAAACCGCCCTTGTAGGCGGTTTTTTATACTAAACATCTGATCTTGAACGTTTCAACGCACGATTCCATTGATGTAAATGAAATTGACGTTGATCTTCAGACATTGTTGGCTCAAAGGCTTTATCCAATTTCCATGATGCCGCAATATCAGACGGATTTTTAAATACACCTGCAGTTAAACCTGCCATTGCCGCAGCTCCCCAAGCCGTTGACTCCAAAAGTTGCGGTCTTAACACAGGAACATTCAGTAAGTCGGCTTGAAACTGCATCAACATATCATTTTGACTCGCACCACCGTCTACACGCAATTCTTTTAAAGGGTTTTGAATATCAGATTGCATGGCATTTAAAACGTCAGCGACTTGAAATGCGATTGATTCGAGAGCTGCTCGCGCAATATGTGCTTTATTTGTCCCTCTAGACATACCGCATAATAATGCGCGGGCATCCGTATCCCAATGAGGTGCTCCTAAGCCTGTAAAGGCAGGAACAAGTACGACACCATCGGTACTGTTAACTTGACACGCCAATTGTTCAACTTCTTGGCTACTTTGAATAATTCCAAGTCCATCACGTAACCATTGCACAATTGCACCAGCCATAAAAACACTACCTTCAAGCGCATACGAGGTGTGTTCTTTACATTGCCAAGCTAAAGTGGAGAGGAGTTGATTTTGACTCAGTTGAATTTGATCACCTGTATTGAATAACATAAAGCAGCCAGTACCATAGGTATTTTTAGCTGAGCCTACGTCAAAACATGATTGACCAAATAACGCTGATTGTTGATCACCTAAAATCCCTGTAATTGGAATTTCTGCACCTAAGAGACCTTTTGCTGTATTGGCAATATGGCAATCAGAAGCCACGATTTTGGGTAGTATTGCTTTTGGGATATTAAATAGTGCGAGTAATTCGTCATCCCATTGCTGGGTATGCAGATTCATTAACATGGTTCTTGAAGCATTCGAGACTTCAATCACGTGTTCAGCACCTTGAGTGAGATTCCAAACTAGCCAGCTATCAATGGTTCCAAAAGCCACTTCGCCTTGTTCCGCACGAGCTCTTAAACCATCAATATTTTCAAGTAACCACACTAATTTTCCAGCACTGAAATAAGGATCAATGCGGAGTCCTGTGGTGTAATTTATCTTGTTTTGTAAGTCTTGTTGAATGAGGGAATTACACCAATCACTTGCTCTGCGATCTTGCCAAATAATCGCAGGGGCTTGAGGTTCACCAGTTTTTTTATCCCAAATCACTGTCGTTTCGCGTTGATTGGTTAGGCCTAAAGCTTTGATATCTTTAGGCAGTAATCGCGCATCAGCAATTGCTTGCTGCACTACAGCGATTTGTGAACTCCAAATCTCTTGTGCATTTTGCTCTACCCAGCCTGACTTTGGTGTTCGTATTTTAGTTTCTCTTTGAGCTGTTGCATGAACGTTTCCATGTTCATCAAAAATGATCGCACGACTTGACGTCGTCCCTTGATCCAGTGCAAGTAAATAACTCATAAAATATGCAATTTTGAACTTGAAAAAAGGGATTTTATCTCAATTATTGGAATAAGCGCATGTGTATGTTTAATTGTTGTGAAATTAGAGGTCGTATTTTCAAACTTTTATGCTATGATTGCGTTGTACTTTGGGGATGTTCCTGGCTTCGACGCTGGTGATGAAACTCATAGATGCATGCCGAGAGCGCATTTTCTCTCGTAAATAAAATTTGCATTTTAAATAGTCGCAAACGACGAATCTTACGCTCTAGCTGCCTAAGGGCAGCTTGTCCGCATCTCTGAATACTTGTGGTTAGAGATCCCGACTGAAGCGCACGCACACAAGTCCGTATAACATCAAGCCTTGGGGTGTTGTACTAAACTTAAAGGATCGCTCTCTTAACCCTGTTCGTCGGGTCTTTGAGGGTTAAAATAATAGACGATATCTAAGCATGTAGTAATCTCGAGTGTAGTGCTTGCGGACGCGGGTTCGACTCCCGCCATCTCCACCAAAATTCTTGCAATAAAAAAGCCACTTATTTTAAGTGGCTTTTTTATTGCTAATTAAAACTGATAAAACGAAAAGTACGATGCTTATTTAATATTCGTATGGGTAGGGGGAGGCATATGGAACTGAAGCAACTTAGATACTTTATTACGATTGTTGAGTCAGGAAGTTTAGGTAAAGCTGCGCAGAAGTTAGATGTGGGCACATCAGCACTTAGCCAGCAAATTGCAAAGTTAGAAGATGAGCTGTGTACACGGTTATTGCAACGTAACTCTACAGGTGTGACTCCAACGCCTGCAGGTTTAGCGTTTTTCAAACAGGCACAACTTTCACTTCGTCATGCGCAATATGCAATAGAAGCGGCTCATTCATCACGTTTGACAGGTCATGTGAGTGTGGGATTTTCACCCAGTATTGCATCAGTACTCGGCATTCCCTTCATGCAACTAATGTCGGAGCGTTATCCCGATATAAAAATTCATTTAGTCGAGAGCCTATCTGGTAATCTCACCAATTTAGTCAATGCAAGGCAACTAGATATTGCGATCATTTTTACTAAAGATGTCGATAGTAACTGGGCTGTTCAACCTTTATTGAAAGAGCAAATGTTCATGATGGCCAATTGTGCTTTGTTAAAAGAGCAGGGTTATGAACAATGTATTTTAGAAGGAAAAATTGATTTAGAAAAAGTGAATCGCTTACCACTTGTATTGCCAAGTCAGAGACATGGTTTGCGTAAATTTCTTGATCAAAAAGTTGAATTATTAGATGTTGACTATGAAGTAGATGGTCTACATCTTCTGATGAATTGTGTTAGCAATTTAAACATGGCAACCATTCAACCTGTCAGTGCACATTTTGATTATCTAAAGTCGGATATTTGTTTATTAAAAGTGGTTGAACCAGAACTTGATCGAATTAATTATTTAATTAGTTTGGCTGAAGAAGAGCTTTCACCCGCGAGCTTAGCAACTAAAGTGGCGATTAAAAGCACAGTTAAAAGCTTGATTCAGAAAGGACTATGGCCAAGTGCTGAGTTATTAGACTTTTAACCTATTTAATTTTATTAAACACCTATTTAAATTCTGCCTATCACGTTAATTCACACTTTTAGTCTTAAATTACATCAAATTCGAGAGGGAAGACATCGAATGCATGATGTAATTGTGATTGGCGGTGGGAATGCCGCATTGTGTGCTGCACTGACAGCAAGAGAACAAGGCGCATCTGTCTTATTATTGGAAGCTGCACCCAAAGAGTGGCGTGGGGGGAACTCTCAGCACACTCGTAATTTACGTTGTATGCATGACGCACCACAAGATGTATTGGTGGACGCTTATCCTGAGGAAGAGTACTGGCAGGATTTGTTAAAAGTTACCGCGGGCAAGACCAATGAACATTTGGCACGCTTGGTGATTCGAAGTACAGCAACTTGTCGAGATTGGATGCGTAAGCATGGGGTGAATTTCCAACCACCGCTGTCAGGGGCACTGCATGTCGCACGTACTAATGCATTTTTTATGGGCGGTGGAAAAGCTTTAGTTAATGCCTATTTTAGAAGCGCACAAGATTTAGGTGTTGAGGTTCGCTATAGCACCAAAATTGTTGACTTGGACATAGAAGACAATACTTTCAAAGCTGCTATTGCTGAAGACGGTACACGTTTTGAAGGAGCGGCTTGTGTTCTTGCTGCAGGTGGTTTTGAATCGAACATAGCATGGCTTAAAGAAGCTTGGGGACAAAACGAAAATGGTGAGTGGCCAGCGGATAATTTTATTATTCGTGGTACACGTTTCAACCAAGGCAACTTACTCAAATTTATGATGGATCAAGGAGCCGATATCATTGGCGATCCATCTCAATCGCATTGTGTCGCTGTCGATGCACGTGCTCCTTTATATGATGGTGGAATTTGTACCCGTATTGACTGTGTATCTTTAGGGATTGTCGTCAACAAAAATGCAGAGCGTTTCTACGATGAAGGTGAAGACTTCTGGCCAAAACGTTATGCGATTTGGGGGCGTTTAGTTGCGAAGCAGCCGAATCAAATTGCCTATTCAATAATTGATTCGAAATCCGTTGGACGTTTCATGCCCCCCGTATTTGAAGGCACGAAAGCAGATAGCATTGAAGAGTTAGCAGCAAAGCTCAATTTAGATGTGGCTACCCTCTCGAAAACGGTGGATGAGTTTAACCAAGCCTGTATTGTTGGTGAGTTTAATCATACTGTGCTTGATAATTGTCATACTGAAAATTTAAGCCCTGCGAAAACCCATTGGGCTGTTCCGCTGAATCAACCCCCTTTCTATGCTTATGCACTTCGTCCGGGGATCACTTTTACTTATCTCGGCTTAAAAGTAGAGGATGATGCGGCCGTTCGTTTCAATAATCGGCCAAGCCCAAATTTATTCGTTGCAGGTGAAATGATGGCTGGCAATGTGTTAGGTCAGGGTTATACCGCAGGTGTGGGGATGTCAATTGGAACGACCTTTGGTCGTATTGCAGGAAAAAATGCGGCGAATGCTGCACTGATGTTGGGAGTTTAATTATGAATGCCAATGCAAAAAATTTAATTCCTATCGTGCAGTTGAGTCAGAACGAAGATCAAGTCAAACAAGCCTTACAGATTTGTAATGCTTGTCGATACTGTGAAACATTTTGTGCGGTTTTCCCTGCCATGACCAAACGTCTTGAGTTTAAGCAGGCGGATATCCACTATATGGCTAATCTTTGTCATAACTGCGGTGCGTGTTTACATGCTTGCCAATATGCGCCACCGCATGAATTTGGTGTCAATATTCCGCAAGCCATGGCACAAGTTCGATTAGAGACTTATCAAGAATTTGCAGTCCCTTCTGCATTTGGATCAATCTATCAAAAAACAGGCATTCCACTGGTTTCTGCAATGTCAGTACTATTTTTCTTACTGATGTTGGCAGGTGTTTGGATGAATGGCACCGATCTATTTGGTCGCTACCAAGGTGATTTCTACGCCATTTTTCCTCACAATTTTTTAGCAGTGCTGTTTGGTTCAGTGTTTATTTTAGCGTTTGTGCTATTGGGTTTAGGCATTGCAAAATTCTGGAAGCAAACCTCTAAAATTATTCCTGAAGGCGTGGCGCAGCCAGATATTCTACAAGCTTCTAAAAATGTTCTCACGCTCAAATATTTAGATGGTGGGCATGGTAAAGGTTGTAATGAAGAAGATGATCGATATACACAAATCCGTCGTGTTTATCATCACTTCACAATGTATGGCTTTTTACTCTGTTTTGCAGCAACAAGCGTTGCAACGTTCTATCACTATTTTCTTGGTCTTCAAGCACCCTATGCCTACAGCAGTTTACCCGTAATTTTAGGTACGTTGGGTGGAATTGGCTTAATCATTGGCCCAGTAGGATTGTTATATCTCAATATTAAACGTCATCCTTTACATGGTGATGTGAAGCAAAAGCCAATGGACCGTGGATTTATTTTCTTGCTTCTGCTGATCAGTATCACCGGTTTATTGCTCTTGGCATTTCGTGATACCTCGGCAATGGCATTACTCCTGATAATTCATCTCGCAACAGTTATGACTTTCTTCTTAACAATTCCCTTTGGTAAGTTCGCTCACGGTTTCTATCGCAGTGCAGCTTTATTAAAGTTCGCTGTGGAAGAGAGAATTGCAAAACAACGAGCTAAAACGAAGTAAACACCCAAACCAATCTAGGCCAGAGGTTAGATTGGAAATAGGTAAAACATGGACATACATCAATTAATAATTCAGCAATAAGGATAGTTTGCTATGAAAAAAATGAAATGGTTAGCACTCGCATGTACAGGAGCAGTGTTAGTGGGTTGTGGTACAGGAAATGCATCAAAAGAACCCGGCCAACCTAAACGAGCAGAATGTATCGCACCTGCTAAGCCAGGGGGGGGATTTGATATGACCTGTAAACTGATGCAATCCGGCTTTAAGGAAGCGGGAGTTCTTGAGTCACCCGTTCGTGTAACGTATATGCCGGGTGGTGTAGGGGCAGTGGCATATAACAAAATCGTTAACAATGACCCAGCGAACGATAATGCTGTGATTGCATTTTCCACAGGCTCACTATTGAACTTGGCCCAAGGCAAATTTGGTAATTTCACAGAAAAAGATGTGAAGTGGCTTTCAGGTGTTGCCGTTGATTATGGGCTTGTAGCAGTTCACAAAGATTCACCACTGAAAAACCTTGATGATTTGATGAAGGCATTGCGTGAAAATCCGAAGAAACTCAGCTTTGGTGGTGCAGGTAGTGTTGGTGGTCAGGATTGGATGCAAACAGCAATTTTAGCGAAAAAAGCAGGCGTGAATCCTGCCGATATGAGCTTCGTTGCATTAGAAGGAGGTGGCGAAGTTTTAACCTCACTCTTGGGGCAGCATATACAAGTGGGTGTAGGTAATGTCAGTGAAGTTGGTTCACATTTAGACAGCGGCTCAATTCGTATTTTAGCGGTGTTTTCCAAAGATAGATTGGAAGGTAAATTTTCAAATCTACCTACCGCAATTGAGCAAGGCTATGACCTTGAGTGGCCTGTCATTCGTGGTTTCTATGTGGGACCAAAAGTCAGTGATGATGCTTATCAGTGGTGGAAAAAAGCCTTTGA
Source organism: Acinetobacter sp. ANC_7655 (assembly GCF_056784015.1). Lineage (NCBI taxonomy): Bacteria > Pseudomonadati > Pseudomonadota > Gammaproteobacteria > Moraxellales > Moraxellaceae > Acinetobacter > Acinetobacter sp. ANC_7655. The sequence goes on from NZ_JBWYJB010000014.1 coordinate 47,164, forward strand.
AAAAATGATGGCAGATCAGAGATTTGATGCAGTACGTGACAATCAAGATTTACTGCCATTTGAAATGACTGGCGACGAACTAGCAGCGTATGTATATAAGCAAACCAATGAAATGCGTCAGTTATCGGAAGAATACAAATTATCAAAATAATCAACAGACTGAGTTAGGACGGTTGTTCTAACTCAGTTTTGTTTAGAGGGAAGCTGATGAAATCTGAACGCATGCTTACAGCCATCATTACTGTTATTGGATTGGGCTTATTGATCTACGCATTGAACTTTCAAGCCCCCATTTCTTACGACCCAGTCGGACCAAAAGCCTTTCCGGTGCTGCTGATGAGCTTGATCACTTTCAGTGCTTTTTACTTAACGGTTCGGCCAGCCATTATGTTTGAGGTAGTTGAGCTAGGGTGGACAAAGCACTTGGTTGGTAAATTGGTCCTGTGTGTAGTGGCTTTGACAATCTATGCTGCTGTCTTTGAGTTTCTTGGATTTATGGGGGCTACTTTGTTACTCACAATCGCGCTTGGACATTTGTTTAACGGCAAAATGATCCCGATTGTAATCACCAGTATTGTCTTAAGTCTGAGTACTTATTATCTGTTTGACCGTGTGTTAGACGTGCCTTTACCGCTTGGGCTCTTTGGTTAAGGATAACAACCATATGGAAATATTAAATTTTTTAATGATGGGTTTTGAGGTTGCCTTACAACCGAAAAACTTATTAATTGCCTTTATTGGGGCTTTTATTGGAACTGTCGTCGGTTTATTGCCCGGTTTAGGTCCAATCAACGGTGTTGCGATTCTTTTACCATTTGCTTATGCCTTAGGTTTACCCGTCGATAGCGCACTGATTTTATTGGCTGCTGTATATTTGGGCTGCGAATATGGTGGCCGTATCTCCGCAATTCTTCTTAATGTGCCTGGCGATGCGGGCGCTGTGATGACCACCTTGGATGGTTATCCTCTTGCACAACAAGGTAAAGCAGGGATTGCGCTGTCATTATCTTCAGTCAGTTCCTTTATTGGCAGTACGATTGCATTTATTGGGATTGTGTTATTTGCACCGCTTTTAGCAAAGTGGGCAATTGCATTTGGTCCTGCTGAATACTTTGTATTGATGGTTTTTGCGATCGTTTGTTTAACGGGATTGGTGAGTACCCAACCTGTTAAAACCTTTCTTATGGCATTAATGGGGCTGGCACTTTCGACTGTTGGAATGGATGCAATTACCGGTGTTTACCGTTTTACTTTTGATAGTGTCGGTTTAAGTGATGGGATCGCCTTTACTACACTCGTGATTGGTCTATTTAGTATCAGCGAGATCTTACTGTTACTTGAACGTACTACCATTGGTAAAGTCGTATTACAACAAGGTAAACGCTCTTTATTTAATGTCAAAGAATTCTTTAGTTCACTCGCAACCATCATTCGTGGTTCATTGATTGGATTCTTCTCTGGGATTTTACCTGGGGCAGGTGCGACTGTAGCTAGTGCCATGGCCTATACCACTGAACGTAAAATGGCGAAGGACAACAGTCAGTTTGGTAAAGGTGATTTGCGTGGGCTTGCTGCACCTGAAAGTGCCAACAATGCTGCGGCCTGTGGTTCATTTGTTCCCATGTTAACCCTTGGCGTGCCAGGTTCAGGGACTACAGCGGTCATGATGGGTGCATTATTAATGTATAACATTGCACCTGGGCCACAACTGTTTACTGAGCAACCAACTTTGGTATGGGCACTGATTGCTTCATTAATGGTAGGGAACATTATTTTGCTTGTGCTGAACCTTCCATTGGTCGGTTTCTTTGCAAAAATGTTGAGTGTACCTAGCTATATCTTGATTCCAATTATCGCAACCGTGAGTTTTATTGGGGTTTATGCGATTCATAGCAATGTCTTTGATCTGTTGCTATGCCTTGGTTTGGGTGTGTTTGGCTATATCTTACGTAAATTTGACTTCCCACTTGCACCGCTCATTTTAGGTTTCGTATTAGGTGAGTTGATGGAATCGAATTTACGCCGTGCGTTGTCCATCTCTCAAGGTGAACTTAGCATTTTATGGAGTAGTCCAATCAGTATTGGTCTTTGGGTGATGTCCGCACTGTTACTGATCCTACCGATTGTACGCAAATACCTATTTGTAAAAAAACAAAAATCAATCTAACCCAAGCTGATGGTCAACATGATGTTGACCATCATTGGTGAGGAATATGGAAAACATCAAATCGAATGCCAAAGGATTGGCAATTGCCTTCATTGGTGCATGGCTTGGTATTCTTGTTGGTCTACCACTACCTTGGTTATTAGGTCCACTTCTGATCACGCTTATCATTGGCAGTTTTGGGATATCTAATCCATGTCACGTCCGCTGGCGTCAGACAGGGCAAGTGATTATTGGTATGGTTTTGGGGCTGTATTTCACACCGGCGCTTGTGAAAGCATTATCGATTTATTGGATATTTATCTTGATGGGTATTTTATGGTCCATCGTGCTGAATTTGATTTTAGCGACTCTTCAATATTTTTTTAATCGCCTAGATTGGTCAACGGCGTGGTTTGCATCAGCAATTGGTAGTGCTAGTGAAATGGTTAATATAGCTGAAAAATATCAGGCACAGGTCGATAAAGTTGCAGCGACACATAGCCTAAGAATTGTGATTCTAGTTGTGTTATTACCCATTTTTATGAGCCTTTATTTGGAAGTTGATTGGCATACAACAGTGATGACCGTGCAGCATTTTGATGTGGGCTCCACCATTTTGATTTTTTTATTGGCTTTAGGCATTGCAAAATTATTTGAGCATTTCAATGTGCTGAATGCTTGGATATTAGGCCCGATTTTAATTATTGGTTTGCTGTCTTACATCGGTATGCTTCAGCATAGTTTGCCTAATTGGTTGATTGCATTTGGACAACTCTGTATCGGTTGGTCATTGGGCAGTAAATTTCCATTTGGCTTATTAAAAGACAGTAAACGTTTTTTATTGCTCACGATTCTTTTTAATTTATTGGCATTGATGCTCTCAATTTTATTTGTTCTTGGACTCATTCAATGGGCTTCAGTGGATGAAAAAGTTCTATTACTTGGACTGTCTCCGGGGGGGATTGCTGAAATGTCCTTAATGGCAAAAGTATTAGGTTTGTCAGTCCCAATCATTGTGGCATTTCAGTTGTCGCGCTTAATTTTTGTGATTCTTACCACAAAATATTTTTATCAAATTACTCACAAAATGTTTTTTTAGATATTGTTTGGAATCTAAATTAGAGCACGCATGAATAGCAGTATTTATGATCTAATTTCTTATGCAGACAGTTTGTATAGAATCAAAAGAGATGGATGATTTTTAAAACTCATTCAAAACCAAGATGGGGGAAATATGTCTTGAAACTATCAGAAATAATCCTCCAGCTTTAAAATAAGCACAATATCAAAATGAAGCCATGTGTTTAATGACAGTTTCAAACTGTGGCGACCTAATCAAATATGTACATCAACGCACTACCCTCATTTGTTTGGAAGCCTTAAAGATGAAGGCTTAGCGATTCGGTATATTGATCAGACGAGTGCTGAAATTTTGAGATCGGCAATGAAAAAGAAATCATACGTGATTCAGTACTTAACAAAACATTCTCCCATCATTTAGTGGGAGGTGATACGATTCAATCCTAAGGTGGGGAGAGATCTTCGACATCATGATGCCCATTTTTGGGAACACTTAGTTGAATCAAATCTATAAGTCATTGACTATTTAGAGGATCCATCTCAATAAGTCATAGATCTTGCTTAATCCTTTAGATCTAAAAAGACATGATTTTTTTAAAATAAAAAAATCAGTTTGTGATCGATATATGTTTAACTACATACCGTACCAGTAATCGGCTGATTCCTATTTTCTAAGTGCTTGACTGAACTTGCAATACTGATTGAAAGTTGATCAATGGCTTTTTGCGAAACAGTGACTAAAGTATTTAAGTCTTTAGATTTTTGTTGAATTTCTTCATAAAAACTCATCCGACAACTGAGTTGATGACGTTGAGGTAATGTTTGAGCGTTTTTGGGTGTGAATAAGGGGCGATTGGGATCATCATATCGTAAAGTCCAAGTCGCATTCATGAGCATAAAGCGTTGCTGATTTGATTTTTCGATGAAATCGAAGTTAGAAAAATCTAAGGCAATTCGATAAGCTGCTTGTCCACCAGTCATACCACTATTATAACGATCCACTGCACCTAATGTTTGCTGTAAACGCGCAGAAACAGCATCTCTCAATTCAGCCGATAAAGTAGATGTCCAACGATCATCGAACAATACTTTAGCCTGCCCATTTTCTTGTTGAATTACCAATGGAATTCGGTTTAAACGATCGGATAATCCAACAGGAAGCACCTCAATCATCCTCACTTTTTGATTTGACGAAGATGATGTTAGCGTTTGAGTGCTCAATGAATAGAACTTAGGCGTAGGGGATGAAGAGCACCCACTGACGATGAGTGCAAACAAACCAACACTCAAGCTTGAAAGGACTTTTAGGTAGCAGCGTTGCTGAGATTTCAATAATTTATTCTCTGTCATCTTTCTTCGGCTCCGCTGTTTTTCCACGAATCAATGACTCAGGATTTTGTTCTATTTGATCTGCCATTAACTGCAATGAAGCTGCGGCACGGGTAATTTGTTGTAAAGCACGACGTAGATCTTGTTGTAATGGTGCATCACTTGCCAAGATGGTTTCAGAAGACTGAACTGTTTTACGAACATCATCCAAAGTGGCTTGTAAATTAGGCGCAACTTTGCCATCCAGTTGATCGACCAAACTTTTTGAAGATTGTATAGTTTTATCTAAGTTTGCCAAGGTATGACGAACGTCCTGACCAATTTCAACCAATGGAAATTTAGATACATTATCGGCGATTTGGGACACTTGTGCTTGAAGGCCTTTTAATTCTGTAGGAGTTGTTGGAACTTCAACTACACCATCATTTCGACGGATTGCAGTGGCATATTTAGCTTTAGGGAAAAGATCAAAGCTAATGTAGTTTTGACCTGTAAGTAAATTGCCAGTCCGCATTTGAGCTCGCCAACCACGCTCAACAAATTGCTTGAATACTGTACCTTGCGGGTCCAACTCATGACCTCCAGCAATACGTGAAGGATAAACTTCAGCATCAACACGCATTCGAATTTGCGAGTGATTATTGTAGAACTCAGTGTTGATTTTTTTCACAGTACCGACTTCGACACCCATGAAATCAATTGGAGCTCCTACTGATAAACCTCGCAATGACTCATTGAAATACATTACGATCCGTCTTGGATTAAGATCAGGCTCTTTAAGCGCAAGCTTTTCAGAGTCAAATAATTCAAATTTCATTTTATTCGGAGCAGGAGCTGCATCAGAATTTTCAGGATAACCAAATGCGATCCCTCCTGAAATGATGCTTGCCAAAGATTGTGTGTTTAAACTAAAGCCCGAAGCATTCAAATTGACATCTACACCACTGGCTTGCCAGAAACGCGCATCTGTGGTGACAAATTTGTCATAAGGTGACTTAATGAAAGTTTGAAGTTCAACGCTTTTTCCATCATCAGCCAGTTGGTATGAGGTTACTTGTCCAACGTTGATTCTTCGATAATAAATAGGTGAACCGAAATCGAGCGAACCTAAATCTTGTGCCTTTAAGAAAAAGATTTTTCCAGGAACATCGGAAGTCACGACGGGTGGAGTTTCTAGCCCTTTAAATGAAGTGGTTTTGACATCTGATTTACCGCCATCTACTTCAATATATGCGCCAGAAAGTAAAGTATCGATACCTGAAACCCCACTTGCACCAATACGTGGTCTCACTACCCAAAAACGTGAATCTTCCGTAGCAAAATTACTGGCATCTTTCCGAAGTTCAATTTTAGCAATGATATGAGACCGATCTTCCGAAAGGTCAATTTCGCGTACTAGACCCACATTGACTTGACGATAACGAACTGTAGTTTTGCCAGCTTCAATGCCTTCTGCAGTCCTAAAAGAAACCTCAATAACAGGACCAGTATTCAAATACGCCTTGAGAGCTAATGAAAATGCAATGAGTAATGCCACAATTGGAATAATCCAAATGAGAGAAGGTTTCCATTTGCTACGTTTCTTATCAGGTATACCGACCTGACTCAGAACTTGTTCATCATGAGGATGACCATTACTCGATTGGTTTTCTGACATAGTTATTGATCTTATTAAATCGTAATGTGTTTGTTGTTTGTACGCTTCATCATATGAATATCAAGCAAGAAGTGAAAGGGTTTTATGTAAATCTCAATGTTCTGTAGCGTCATTTTTTTTTTCATGCTGACTCAGGATTGAAACGTAATAGTTGTCCCAAATGATTCTAGGATCAAAACTCAGTGAGGCTAACATTGTCAAAACCACAACTGCACCAAAAGCAACTGCACCTGTGCCTGCTAAAATAGTTGCCAATGATTGAATTTGGATCAGTGCTGCGAGCATGGCGACAACGAAAACATCAATCATTGACCAACGGCCAATAAACTCCACGACTCTATACATGATCGAGCAATGCTTCGGTGAGAGGTGAATTTTTTTTGAGGCTTGTAAATGTACAGCACTGAGCAGGAGAGCAAGGATGACCAATTTCAGTAGTGGAATAAATATACTGGCAATAAAAATAACGGACGAAACGAAATAGTCACCACTTTTCCAGAAATAGATGACTCCACTCATAATAGTGTCTTGTTGACGACCAAGAATAGATTCTGTAATCGTCATCGGTAAAACATTGGCTGGTATATAAAGGATACTTGCTGCAATTAAATAAGCTAAAGTTCGTTCTAAACTTCGGGTTTTACGGGTATGTAATGGGCTATCACAACGGGTACAGCGGGATTTTCGTGCTTGTTCCATGGCAGACAAGGACGTCATGCGGTTGAGTGTTCCACAGCAATGACAAAGTGTGAGCTCAAGATCAATTGCACGCGGTGCAAGCGTTTCTAATGAGACAGGTTTCTGCACAGGGTGTGGCGAATGCTTCATCTGATCGGGTTGATTCGTATGAGTGGAAGTAATGGTCATGAGATTTGATTTCCATCAATTACATTCCATAGATCCTTGATTTTGATTGATACTAAATAGACCAACAAAACACTTAAAATGGCAAATGCCCATAAGGCAATTCCAGGAATCACAACCACCATCCCCACTAATTTCACCAAGGTGACCAAAACGCCAATCAGAAATACTTCAACCATTCCCCAAGCTCTCAGTTGAAAGAGTGACCGTAATGCGAGTTTAAGTGATGCATACTGTTGGGTTGCAATAACATTTTTATTAAACATTGCCATCAAAAGAATATATCCCATCAGAAGTAAGTAGGCTAAAGGGACAACAAAAGTGGTCATCAGAATAAGAAAGCCTACAAAAGCACGATCAGCCTCGAACATTGCCCAAGCCGCACCCAATAATGTGGTTTCTGAATAAATGCCTTGGAGTTCAACTTTGACAATTGAAAAACTATTGGCAATCGCAAAGATAATTAACGCAGTACAGACTAAGGCCAACAGTGTGTTAAATGTTGGAATTTTACGATAGAGCTCGGAACCGCAAGCCGAACAATAGGCACGTTCATTCTTATATAAATCGGATTTACGAAAGAGCGTATCGCACTCTTCACAAGCAACATAATTTTGATTGATTTGCACCATTCTTAAATCAGGGTCGCGTTTAGAATCCGATACAGTTTCTACATTCGTTTCAGACATCGTTGTCTCAACTTTTTCATCAATATTCTTGGTTTTTTATTTCTCCCTATAGTTTATATCGAGATTCAATAGGTTTGCCTATGATTATTTTGTTGAATCGAGATACATACCTTCTCGGTTTGGTTTATCAGTGTGCAGTCATGTAACTCAACGAGGGTATAAAAGGGGTTGAAGTGCTCATTGATCAGCATTTGTGTAGTCAAAATGAGGGTGAGTTAAGTTTATATGATGAAATTAAATTAATATTAAATTCAATGATTCAGCGTGAAATTCAAGATACAGCGTGTGCTTCACATAAACTTCATATATCAAGAACTACACTTTATTTAAATCATAAAGATCGATTGCTTATTTTGGGATGACTGTATGTTAAAAAGCCTCATGCAATGGCTGGATAGTTGGTCCGTAAGCGTACCACATGAAGCATTGACCTCTGAGAGTAAACAGATTCAATGGCTCAGAATAATTCCTTTTATCCTACTGCATCTTGCTTGTCTGGCAGTGTTTTGGGTCGGGTTTTCTTGGTTTGCTTTTGCATTTATGTTGTTTTTTTATTTTATTCGCATGTTCGCAATCACGGCTTTTTTTCATCGTTATTTGTCACACAAAACTTTTCAAACTTCGAGATGGCTGCAATTTATCTTTATTTTAATTGGCACAATGAGTGCGCAGCGTGGACCATTATGGTGGGCAGCACATCATCGATATCATCATCGTTATACAGATACTCCTCAAGACCCACATTCATCAACGCATGGATTTTGGTATAGCCATGTTGGTTGGTTTTTAAATGAATATAATTTTTCAACGCGTAAAAGTGTCATTAAAGATTGGCTGAAGTTTCCGGAACTGATTTGGTTAGATCGTTTTAGTTTGATGATCGTCTTAATAACGGCTATCGGGATTTATGGTCTTGGGGAATGGGTTGCTTGGATGTGGCCGCATTGGGGAACCAGTGGTGTACAGTTATTGGTATGGGGAGGCGCAATTTCTACTGTTCTGCTTATTCATGCCACATTGTGCATTAACTCACTGGCTCACCATTATGGAAGCCGAGATTTTGAGACGAATGACCATAGTCGCAACAACTTATTTTTATCTCTGATTACACTTGGTGAAGGCTGGCACAACAATCATCATTTTTATGCAGGAAGTACGCGCCAAGGGTTCTATTGGTGGCAGATCGATGTGACCTATTACATCTTAAAATTTATGTCATGGTTCGGCTTGGTTTGGGGAATGAAACCCATACCAGCTCGAGTCTATGAAGCAAGTAAAATTACGCGTTCGAAAAAGGCCAAACTCCAACATTCTCAAGTTCAGTCAAAGGAATCAAGATGAAAATTGCAATTATTGGATCGGGTATTTCAGGACTTTATGCAGCTTGGAAGTTGAGTAAGTTGCATGAGGTGACCGTATTTGAAAAGAATAATTATTTTGGGGGACATACTGATACTCATCAATTAAAGATCGATGGTGAGCAAGTTGCAGTGGATAGCGGATTCATTGTTTTTAATGAACACAACTATCCTTTATTTTGTGAGATGTTGAAGGAGCTTGGTGTACAAGCTCAAAGCAGCGATATGGGGTTTTCAGTTAATAATCAGGTCACAGGACTGCAATATAACCCTTCCAAGAAATTCTCATTATTGTTCAAACCACAGAATTTTTTAAAGACCCGCTTTAGAGCGATGTTGTCAGATCTATTCAGATTTTATGCAGCAAATAAAGATCTAGATGTTGAAGAGACCGACCCGCATTACACTATTGAGCAATATTTCAACGAGCATGGATACTCGGAAGCGTTTAGGCAAGAGCATCTCTATCCGATGTGTGGTGCATTATGGTCATGCCCAGTAGAGCAAGCAGGTCAAATTCCATATAAATTTGTAGTCAGTTTTTTTCAACATCATCGTATGTTGCAACTCAAAGATCGACCACAATGGTTAACCGTAAAAGGCGGGTCTTCTAAATATATCCGTGCAATTCAAACTCAAGCAAAGCATATTCAGTTTAAAAAAATAGAAGTGAAGTCAGTTAAGCGCTCAGCAAATGACGTGAGTATTGAAACGGGACAGGGGATTGAACGGTTTGATTGGGTGGTATTTGCAAGTCATGCAGATGACACATTGAAGTTGCTCGCTGAACCAACGGTTAAAGAATCAGAAATATTAGAAAAGTTTCAGTATCAAGACAATCATATGGTGTTGCATTCAGATACCAGCATTATGCCAAAATCAAGACGTCAGTGGGCAAGTTGGCATGTGCATGTCACACCGAATAGAGCGGGTCAAGTCACTCCATTTCAGCAAAATAGTGTCCATTATGGATTTAGTTATTGGATGAATCAGCTACAAAATCTGAAATGTGAAACTCAGATTTTTGCGACATTAAATCCTAATTTTGATTTAGATCCAAACAAAGTCTGGGTTCAGCGTCACTATCGTCATCCGGTATTTAATGCGGAAGCTATTGCAGCTCAGTCAAGATGGTCTGAAATAAACGGTTTAAATCGGACCTATTTTTGTGGTGCTTATTGGGGATGGGGCTTCCATGAAGATGGTGCAAGAAGTGCGTCATGGGTGGTTGAAGCCTTATTAAATTCATCTAATCAAGCCGCTTAGGAGTACTTATGCAGCTGTATCCACTTGCAATTGCAGTTGCTGACATTCGTCATCGCCGTTACTTGCCTAAGCCTTATGCTTTTCAGAGTCAGCTGACGTATTTGTGGTTTGATCCAGAACAGCTCAAACCCTTCGCGCAAACTTCGATACTTTGGTCAACGAAAAAATGGAACTTGCTGAGCCTAGATCCTGATGACTTCTTGGCAAACTATCAAGGCACGATTCGAGAGAAGGTTCTGCATGTATTGGAAGAGCATACCTTAGAAGAACAGATACAGATCGCTGAAATTCGGGTGTTGGCTTTGCCGCGCACGCTTGGCTTCAGATTTAATTCGGTGGTTTTTTATTTTCTATTTAATGCCCAGCAAAAATTACAGTTCATTCTCAGTGAAATCACCAATACACCCTGGTTAGAAAGACAGGTATATGTTCACGATTGTCGCACCGGGGGGGAGCAGCATTCCGAATATACGAGCTTCCACTTCCAGTTTGACAAAGCTTTTCACGTGTCACCCTTCATGCCAATGGATCTGAAGTATCAATGGACATTTAGTTTGGCTGAAAAACAAAATTATGTGCTTATGCAATTGTTTAAAGAGGAAAAATTACAATTTGATGCATCGATGCGTTTTGAGTTAATCCCCATCACACTTCCTTCACAACTTCATCGCTATGCTGTTTTTAAACTATTTGAGCCAATCAAGATGGTTGCAGGTATTTATTATCATGCCTTTAAGCTTTGGATAAATAGAGTTCCATTTTATCGGCATCCCAATAAAACGAAGGATAAGCTGTGATATGAAATCATTGTTAATGGGAGAGCAATCTTCACTACCGCTGGTGTTACGTCATTTACTGAAATTAAAACACGGCCAAATTCATTTTAAAGGGATTTGGGAGGGTTCAGTCGGTGAGGTGAGTGATCTAGACGCAGTGATTGAGGTCCTTGATGCAAAGTTGATGGATCTACTTTTTCGTCAGGGGGTTCTTGGTGCAGCTGAAGGTTTCATTCAAGGATATTGGACGACACCAGATTTAGTGAAGATTGTGCGAATTCTTGCGAGAAATCGCGATATTTTAGATCGCATGAACCAAAGTGCCTTAGCAAAGGCGAGTCAACTCTTGCTCAAAACTTGGTATGCATCGCGTAAAAACTCATTGGAAGGTAGTCGCAAAAATATTGCTGAGCATTATGATTTAAGTAATGACTTTTTTAAGTTATTTCTTGATCCGAGCATGATGTACTCCAGCGCGGTATTCAAAGATCAATCTATGACTTTGGAACAAGCATCCGATTATAAAAAAGAAATCATATGCCAAAAATTGAAACTTCAACCCATGGATCATTTGGTTGAAATAGGCAGTGGATGGGGTGGTTTTGCGATCTATGCTGCGCAAAACTATGGTTGTAAAGTGACCACTATTACCATTTCTCAAGCTCAATATGACGAAGCTAAAGCTAGAATTGACGCTGCGGGTCTGTCTCATCGTGTTGAGGTTAAATTAAAAGATTATCGTTTACTTGAAGGTAAATTCGATAAATTGGTTTCAATTGAAATGATTGAAGCCGTTGGCGCGCAATATCTTTCGACATATTTTGAAAAGTGTCGACAGCTGTTAAAACCTAATGGTTTGGCGCTTATTCAAGCCATCACCATTGAAGATGCACGATATGAAAAGGCATTGAGTACGGTCGATTACATCAAAAGATACATTTTCCCAGGTAGTTTTATTCCTTGTATCAGCGTGATGACCAATGTTGCATCAGAACAAAAATTACGTCTAAAGCATCTTGAAGATATTGGTTTAAGTTATGCACAAACGATTCACTGCTGGCGTGAACGTTTTCTAGAACAGCGTGAGCAAGTTTTAGCACTGGGCTTTGATGAAAACTTTATTCGCATGTGGGATTTTTATTTATGTTATTGCGAAGGAGGTTTTCTCGAAGGCGTCATTAGTGATGTGCATTTATTGTTTGAAGCAAGTCCATACTAAATCAGTGAGAGGACATCTCGATGTTGCTCAATTTATTTGTGATGAATGTTTTCCTGATGCTTTGTGCATGGATTTGGGTGACATTTAATCATCGTGCAGGTTTGGTCGATGTCATTTGGAGCTTTGGAATAGCTTTAAATGTCCTCATCGCAGCAAATGTAATGAATGAAGCCCCTACATCTGTTCGCATTTTTCTAGCGATCGCGAGTGGTCTTTGGTTTCTCCGTTTAGCATGGCATTTATTCAGACGATATATCCGAGAAGATGCTGAGGACACGCGTTATGCCAATATGCGCCGTGCGATGGGAGACTTTCAACATTTAGGTTTTCTTCTCTTTTTTCTATTTCAGGCTGGGTTGATCTCCTTATTCTCATATCCAATGATCAAATTGCTCAGTATACCTGCGATGCAGTGGAGTAACTCGACAGAACTGCTGCTGATTTCAGGATTAATCATGCTGGTTGCATTTATTGGTGAGGCACTCGCAGATCATCAGTTGTATCAATTTAAATTGAACCCGAATAATCGTGGCAAAACGATGGATCAAGGGTTATGGAAATATTCACGCCATCCGAATTACTTTTTTGAATGGATACATTGGTTTGCTTATCCAATCTTAGGTATAGCGGCGGGAACGCTTTGGTTGTGGATCTATCCGGTGTTGATGTGGCTCTTTTTGTACTACATCACGGGTATTCCATTTAGTGAACAGCAAGCGCTCAAAAATCGTGGTGCAAACTACAAGATGTACCAACAAAAAACATCAATGTTTCTTCCTTGGCCACCGAAAAAGTAGGTAATTACATGGATTCAATCGTTCAACAATCGTTAAAACTCATTGAAAGTGGCAAAGTTCCAGATCAAGTTATTCGTCTTGGTATCCAAGCACTTTGCAAAAAACGTCTTGAGCAAGAAGGTCGTTTTGACCCTGTATTCGCTTCACAGCGTTATATGGATGTATTAAGAGACTTGAAAAAAAGTGAAATCGCGATTGATACAGACAAGGCAAATGAACAACATTATGAATTGCCTACAGCATTCTTTCAGGCCGTGTTGGGCAAGCGTTTAAAGTACAGTGCCAGTTTATTCCATGATGCTAAAACCAGTTTAGATCAAGCTGAGGAAAATGCCCTGCAGGTCTACTGTGAACGTGCGCAATTACAAGATGGTCAGGACATCTTAGAAATAGGCTGTGGTTGGGGATCACTCAGTTTGTATATGGCAGAGCATTATCCAAATGCCAACATTACGGTAGTATCAAACTCCAATACTCAACGTCTTCACATTCAACAACAAGCCAAAGAAAAGCAATTTAACAATTTGACAGTCATCACCTGTGATGTAAATCAACTCGAGTTGGAGCAAAACTCTTTTGATCGTGTTGTATCCGTTGAAATGTTTGAGCATGTTCGAAACTATCAGCGATTATTTGCCAATATTAGCCAATGGCTCAAAGCAGATGGTTTATTGTGGTGTCATATTTTCTGCCATCGATTTATTCACTATCCATTTGAAGTTAAAAATGATTATGACTGGATGTCTAAATATTTTTTTACAGGCGGTTTAATGCCTGCTGTTTCGACTTTCCTGCACTTTCAGGATCATTTACAGTTAGAAAACCAATGGCAATGGTCTGGACAACAGTATGAACATACAGCCAATGCATGGTTAAATAATATGGATCAAAAAAAGGACTTACTTAAACCACTATTTAAGCAAACTTATGGTCAAGATGCGGAAATCTGGTGGCAACGTTGGAGAATCTTTTTCATGGCTTGTGCAGAACTGTTTGGTTATGACAAAGGTCGTGAGTGGGTGATTGGCCATTATTTGTTTAAGAAGCGAGCTGTTTGAAGTTCAAACTAATTTTAGCGATAAGGTGAAGAGGGTACATGTCCATGATGAGGCTATTTAGGGATAAACGCGATCATCCTTTGGGTGAGGTGTTTAACCGCTATTATTGGCTACAAATTGGTCTTATTGCCTTGTCTATTGTGATTGGGATTGGTTGCAGTGCTTGGGTCATTAAAGGAACATTGCTCACCACAGCGCTCGAACAGGAGATGGAGCATTACTGGCAGCGTATGGAGCGTAATCCAGAAGCTGCTTTACCCGACACTAAAAATTTATATGGATATCGTTGGTCCGATGACGAGTTAGCCCCCTCTGAATTTCGTAATTTAAAACTCCAATCGGGTGTACATCGACACTATATCGATGGTAAAGACCGGATGACAGTTTATGGGACACGCAATGGTAAACACGTTTTTTTAGTGTTTGGTGAAAGTAATGTTAATAAGCTTATTTGGCTGTTTGGTTTAGCGCCACTCATGGTCAGCTTATTTTTGCTATACAGTGTGCTGTGGTGGTGGAATCGCCGTGCACGCCGCTATTTTTCGCCCATCACACGCTTAGCCAATGCACTCGAACATATCGATTGGGAACATCAGAATAATCGAGCATCACCATTTAAAGAAATTAAAACAGATTCTAATTTGGAGGCTGAATATCTCAAGCAAGCACTTGAAAAATATCATCAAGTTCTAAGCGAATTCATTCAGCGTGAAAGAGAGTTTACTGGCGATGTTAGTCATGAACTTCGAACACCGCTCACAATATTGAAGGGCAATGTACAACTTTGTCAGGCCCGTTATGGTGATAACAAATCCTTTACTCGATTGCAAAACACAATTGAAGATATGCAGTTATTGGTCGATACACTTTTGGCGATTGCTCGAAATACCACAAGTAATTTACAAAGTGAAAAAACCCGTTTATCTGAACTGCTTCAAGATGTTGTAAGCGACTTGAATAGTGTCAGTTTGGCTAAAGGAATGAGTATCGATTTAAACATCGAAGTTGATGAGGTCAAACGTCATTTATATCCATCGATGACAAAAATGGTGTTTAGCAATATTTTAAGAAATGCATTGAATTACTCTCAAGGTACAAGCATTAATGTCATTCTCGAAAAAAATAAAGTGTTGGTCGCAGATAATGGTATCGGGATTGATTTACCGAATAACTCTAAGGTGCAAGAACTAACGAATCAGCAGCTGCAACTCGATATCAAAGGTCATGGTATCGGGCTACAACTGGTTCAAAAATTATGTAAACAACTTGGCTGGAGAGTAGAGTTATTTGATCGTGAATACTATTTGATGACTCATCCAAAAGTTGACTTGTCACTCAGTTCAGGACTGATTGTGGTCGTTTACTTGAATGATCAGCCTCCAAAATAGTGTATTTGGAGGAATTTGATCTGAAGTGCGAATTCAGTAGTAACTAGTTTTTTCAGTAGTAACTAGTTTTATTCAACTGCGATCTTTAGACCTACCCCTGAAACGGTGTGTATTAATTTTTGTTCAAACGGCTTATCGACCATTTTTCTTAAATTATAGATATGGCTTCTGAGTGCATCGCTTTCTGGTTCTTCATCCCCCCATAACTCAAGCATGATCTCCTGTTTAGTGAGCACTTTAGGTGAGTTTCGCATAAGTAATTTTAAAAGTTTGAATTGAATAGGTGGCAGTTCGATCATTTGACCTGCACGTGTGATTTGTTGTAAAGCAGGGTCTAATGTGAGATCGTGAATTTTGATTTGGCTGTTAGATACTTCTCCTAATGAGCGTTTGATCAGTGCACGAACACGATAAACCAATTCATTGAAATCAAATGGTTTCACTAAATAATCATCTGTACCTGCTCGGAAACCTTTTAATTTATCATCCAAAGTATCACGAGCAGTCAGCATCAGTACTGGGAGGTCGAGTCCCTGTTCGTTGCGAAGCCATTTACACAGGTCATAACCTGTACCGTCAGGTAAATTAATATCTAACAGCAGAATATGATAAGGATGTTGTTTAAGCAGTTGACGTGCCACATCCAAATTACGCGCATGATCAACCACAAAATTATGCTCTTCTAAAAATTCACATAATGTTGAAGCAAGTTCGTAATGATCTTCGACCATTAAAATAAAATGTTTAGTCATGTCGACACGATTAGTCCAATAATTGCTTTTTTAAAGTATCACTAAATGGAGACGAACCCAGCCAAATTTTAAAATAATCATTTGCATTCATGTATTGAATTTTACCCAAAATTTTTTGATTTAGACTCAAAGTTAAAGTCTGGGTCGTATGGGTATAGCTTAGACTGTAAATATCACCAGATCGAACCGGTTGATACAATTGTGTGATCTGGTCAAGCTGTTTCAACGTATTGGCTTGTTTGACATTTCGTTTGAGAAAGTGCGTTGCAGCCTTTTTAAAAGCCCATTCTGGAATATTTTGAGTATAAGCAAAGTCCATGCGAATATCTTGATTCTTCCAAGTGCTTTGACAATTTTGAGCGAAATAAGTTGCTTTACCGACATTTTTTTGTCCGACTTTGAGGTCTCCTTGACCACACTCACGCACACTTTGTGCATGCGCGAGTGGTAATAAGAATAGACTCAAAGCAGAGAGGGTGATTATTGCGATTTTTTGAAAGGTAATAACCATGCGTATAACCCTCCAGCATATGGTAGTGAGCGAAATAAGCCATCAGCTGGGTCCCAAAAGTCTTGCTGGAACACAATTTTGTCTTGCTCATTGATTTTTATTTCACTGATTCCATGTGATTCCATGCTTCGAGTTGTACCGAAGATTTTAAAATCATATGCCATACGCCAATGCACATAGGCTGAGTCGTCAAAATGTGATGTGTTGAGCAATTTGACTGAAACATTACTGACACGGTTGTTCATACCTTTGAAATGTTCGACTAGATTTTCACGCTTACTAAATTGTGAAAGTGTGTCATTGATATATAAACTGTCAGCATACAGATTGCTTGCTCGGTTAGTGAATTTAGGTGTACCTAAGGTATTGAATGCACTGGTAAAACGAACCCCTATATCTTGAGCTTTGGCAGGCGTCATGGTGATGCCTTGAACTGTCGATCTTGCTTGAGCATAATCATCAGAGTAACTTGGAATACTTGCACAGCCTGATAAAAAGAGTAGAGGAAGGCTAAATGTCGCAGCCACAATTTTTTTGACGTGTTTCATGATCTCAATCCACTAATTTATTCTTATTTTTTAATCTACTGGCAATCTTGTGAAATGGATGTGAAATTAAAATATGAGCTGTGTTCGATGAAAGATATTTGTGTTAAAGGGAGTTCCGTTGAACTCCCTTTAACTTTGTTTTATTTAAATTTCCAAGTGTAATCAATGTTGACACGCATTTCGTCATCCGACTTAAATGCCATACCTACTGGTGGGATATCGTTACGGTAGCGACTATAACGTGTACGAATATTTAAACCTTCGAGTTTACCCGTTGGAACACGATAGCTGAGTTCAAAATCTAGAGCATCTTGTTCAAACGTCTGATTGTCGGTGTTACGAATTTCAATATCATCGCCTTTACTATAGCGAGTCATAAACTTTAGACCTTTCAATGAAGTGTCTTTAAAGTCATAGTCATAGCGTGCGTGATAGACTTTTTCATTAATGTTGGTGAAATCAGCACTCATACTATCTAAGAACACTGCTGGCTCTGAACCCGCTAAGGTCGGAAGAGCTGTATCACCAAAAGACTGCATATAGCCCAAACTGAAAGTATGATTGTTACGGTTAAGCCCAAAAATACCGCTCAAATGTTGATTTTCAATATGTCCTGCACGAGCTTGACCTGAGTCTTCACTCACAAACAGGCGTACATCCCCTAATAAATGCCCAATACCTATATCATGTTTGCTTTTTGCACCAATGAAATTTTGGTGATAAACATCATGAAGGTTGGCATGAAAGAGTTGCGCACTAATTTGATCGTTAAATTTATATTCAGCACCAAGCATGTGTAAGCCAGATGATTCGGCAGCAGTCTTAAATCGATTATTAGGATTGCCAACTTTAATTTTTTCATAATCTGTTGAATCACGTTGATTCACACGATCCACATACAGGGCATGAATTTTCAAATTATCTACTTCGTTGATTTGAAGATGTGTACCTCGATAATTTTGCTGGAATAAACGAGCTGGTGAAGAGAACAAAACAGGGAACATTGGTGCGAGTGTACCCCCATGTAAAGTCGATTTGCCCACTTTCGCTTTTGCCGTCCAGCGAATTTCTCCATACTGATCAGCTTTACCTGATGGACTGCTTGGTAGTAATCCCGAAGCTGCATAATCGTCGGCATCACTGCCTAAAAGATTAAAACCGGCCAGTGCCATAATGTCTAAACCTAGTCCTACGGTACCTGGTGTATAGCCTGAATTAGCTTTGAAGATAAAACCTTGAGCCCAGTCTTTCTGATCTTTACCTGATTCATCTTGTGTATATGCGCGATCAAAATAAAAATTGCGAGCTGTTAGATTGACTGATGATTCATCTATAAATGAATTTGCTTGCGTTGTTGATAGAAATCCAGACGCAATTACCCCTAAAAAGATTGCAGAAAATCTCATTATTGTCCCTATATGAAAAGTGGAGCTAGACGTCTTGTCTAGCTCTAAAGTATTAAAAAAATGATTATGCAGATGTTGGTTGTTGGAAATGCAATTGTGCAGTTTCTTTATTTTTGAGTTTTGAAATGCTTAATACCATGATAATGGCTGCAACGAATGCCAACGCATAATAACCGTAAAGTACAAGTGATGAGATACCACTGTCGAGGAAAGCACCTGCTACCAGTGGAGACAAAATACCGCCTACACGACCAAAACCAATCGCATAACCAACACCAGTCGCACGAACATCAGCATCATAGATTGCAGGAGACATCGCATATAGACCTGCGACACATCCGTTTGACATCATGCCAAGGAATAAAGCGAGAATGAATGCGATCATGAGTGAACCAGTACTGTTCACAAATAACCAGATCAAGATTGCAGTTAAGGCAAGGAAAGCCGCTTGAACATAGTAAATACGGATACGTGAACTAATCAGACCTAACAGCGCAGCACCAAACATACCGCCAGCACTAATCAGGACACCTGCTGTTACACCTTGTTCAGTGGTCATTCCATTTGCAGATAAGATTTTTGGTGTCCAACTCATGACGAAGTAGAAACCAAACATAACGAAGAAGAAACTAAACCAGATACAAATCGTTTGAAGTGCCAATTTAGGGCTGAACAAACGTGCCAAACCACTCTTTGCTTGTTCGCTGGTCATAGTGACCGTAGGAAGTTGCTGTAATGGGGTAATATTGATTTTCTTTGCTAAAACATTAATACGTTCTAGAGCATTTTTTGGCTGTTTAACCAAAAGGTAATCAAGTGATTCTGGTAAGGTGAAATAAGACACGACCAACATGAATAAAGTCGCTAAACCACCTGTTAAGAAGACTGCACGCCATCCGAAATTGCTGATAAGCGCAATTGCAATAATCCCACCAACGGTTGCACCAATCGCGTAACCTGTACATTGTAAGCTGACTGCGAGACTTCTCCAACGCAGAGATGCGTACTCACTTGCAATAACATTACTACTTGCGAGAATACCGCCGATGCCTAAACCAGTCACAAAACGCATCATGCCAAGTTGCATTGCAGTCTGAGCAAATGATGCTGCAACCATACTTACTCCAGAGATAAGTAGGCAAAGTAAGATGAGTGGGCGGCGACCGATTTTGTCAGCCCAAGGTGCAAGAAATAGTGAGCCAGCACCCATACCAAATAGGCCAGCACTCAATAGTGCACCAAGTTCAGCGCCAGTCAGTCCCCACTCGGCAGAAACAGATGCAGCAGTAAAGGCCATGACAAGAACGTCAAAGCCATCAATAACATTTAATAAAATACAGATACCGATAACAAACCACTGAAACCCATTCATGGTCTTGTTATTCATTTCCTCACGCGGGTTCTGAACCATTTACTTTCTCCATGGAATAAGACCTCATTGAAAAGCACTACGTGTGGCATGTGATTACATGTCATAAACGTAGGCAGACTTCAGAAGTCATCCTAGTAATGTTTAAGGTGTTCATCGCAGTCAGAACCCGTCCATATTCTGGTATTGATGAAATAATCAACACGTCTGCAATGTGCATGAATTTAGCATTATTGGATCCAAATTCAAGCAAAAAAATATTAACTTAGATATATTTTAGATTAAATGGATCCATATTTGCGAAGAAGTACTTGAAAAATATACTAAAGTACTAGGGATTAAAAAAATGAACGCCTCAGTTAAAGAAAGGAAAAAAATCTTAAAAGTTCATTCGAATCTTCCGAATTTTATAAAATAGCGCGCAAATCATGAGCTACTTGTTTAAGCTGGGGCAAAATATTTTGGATTAAATATGTTTCTGTAATTCTGTGGCTGGATCCGATACAGTTGAGTGCGGCTACAGTATCACCTTGCATGTTGAGAATAGGGACAGCTAAAGCAATAATTCCCAATTCATGTTCTTCTGTAGAAATGCAATAGTCTTGTTTTTGAACAGTTGCAATAGTGTTTATAAACTTTTGATGATCTATGATGGTAAAAGGCGTTAATCTCTTGAGTGGATATTGTGCAAGCCATTGATTAAGTTCATCATGGCTCAATCTTGAGAGTAGTATTTTACCTGTTGAGGTGGCGTAGGCTGGAAGGCGATTACCTAGATGAATACCCAACGGACTCATTTTAGATGATTCGTTCTGTTGAGGAACACTTTTCGCAACAGGTACTACTTCATGTTCATCGAGTACCGTGACTGAATAGCTCAGTGCAGTTTTGATACTGAGTAAATTCAGCATAGGTTGAGCGACTTTTGGCAAATATGCAGAGCTTAGATAAGCACTTGAAAAGCGTAAAACTTTGTAGGTGAGCCAATAAAAATGTTCATCTGTGTCTAAATAACCTAAAAATTTTAAAGTTCTTAAATATCGTCGTGCTGCGCTGCGACTCAATCCTGTACGTTCAGCAATTTGGGTGACATTTAATTTTTGACGTTCAACACCAAAGCACTCTAATAGATTCAAACCTTTAGCAAGGCCTGCAATATAATCATCATATTGAATTACTTCTTTATTTTTAGCATTTGAAATCAATTCATTGCGCATGATATTGCTCTGATTTACACCCTTTAATTCTGATATCTTGTCCGATGATCGGTCATTTGTCACTAAATTCGGTCGTATTTAGGGCTAAAGTCTAGTACCTCAGTTGGAATTTCATTAGGTTTTACAAAAGGAAAAAAATTGAGGGTGTTTGCAATATGGAAATTTTAAAAACCAAAGTCGCGATTATTGGTTCAGGTCCAGCAGGTTTATTACTCGGTCAATTGCTATATAAAGCGCGTATTGATCATATTTTAATTGAACAGCGCAGTGCTGAATATGTTGCCAGTCGAATCCGTGCTGGGATTTTAGAGCAAGTTTCAGTAGATTTATTGACTGAAGCTGGTGTAGATCAGCAACTCCGTGAAAAAGGGTTACCTCATCAGGGTATTGAAATTCTAACCAATGGTGAAAAGCATCGTGTTGATTTAACGCAGTTGACGGGTGGTAAACAAGTTACGGTATATGGCCAAACTGAAGTCACCAAAGATTTAATGCAGGCTCGCACAGCGGCTCAACTCACTTCATACTATGAATCAGCTAACGTTCAAGTACATGATTTCTACGGTCAACCAAGTGTTACTTTTGAGCATAATGGTCAGCAAGTTAAAGTTGAATGTGATTTTATCGCAGGTTGTGATGGGTACCATGGTGTGTGCCGTGCCAGTGTGCCAGAAGACAAAATTAAAACTTTTGAGAAAGTCTATCCATTTGGCTGGTTAGGGGTATTGGCAGATGTACCTCCTGTTGCGGAGGAACTAATTTATGTGCAATCTGATCGTGGATTTGCATTATGCAGTATGCGTTCTAACACGAGAAGTCGCTATTATCTACAAGTACCGTTAACGGATAAAGTTGAAAACTGGTCAGATGAGCAATTTTGGCAAGAGTTAAAAAATCGTCTAGATCCTGAAAGCCGTGAAAAGCTCGTGACTGGTCCATCAATTGAGAAGAGTATTGCTCCATTACGTAGTTTTGTCACTGAGCCAATGCGTTTTGGTAAAATGTTCTTGGCGGGTGATGCTGCTCATATTGTACCGCCAACAGGAGCTAAAGGTTTAAACCTCGCTGCATCTGATATTGCGTATCTTTCTCAAGCTCTCATTGAATATTATCAAACGGGTTCTGAGCAGGGGATTGAGCAGTATTCTGAAAATTGTTTAAAACGTGTATGGAAAGCAGAGCGTTTCTCTTGGTGGATGACTCATTTATTACATCGTTTTGAGACAGAAACCGAATTCGAGCATAAAATCAAACAAGCTGAATTAAGTTATATTCTTGGTTCAGAAGCAGGGCAAACTACGCTTGCTGAAAACTATGTTGGACTACCACTCCAAAAAGCGAGTTAATCCTCGACGTTAAGCTTAATCCATTGGCTATTTTTTAGCGCACACCAAATTGCTCCACAATTTGGTGTGTTTTTTTATTAAACAAATTGTCTAAATTCAATCGAGGTTTGCTGTAATAAGGGCAGAATATACTGAATTAAATATTCCTTACTTGTTTTACCTGTCGGTGACACAATGTTTAATGCTGCGACAACATCAGCACGATGATTGTGAATAGGTACAGCCAAAGCATGTACGCCTAACTCATGTTCTTCAGCTGAGTAACAATATTCATCAGCTCTAACTTCTGCTAATAATTTTATAAATTTCTCATTATCGGTATACGTATATTTGGTGAGTGCTTTGAGTGGATATTTTTCCAACCATTCTTGTTGTGCTTCCTTGGATAAATAACTTAATAAAATTTTCCCTGCAGATGTGGCATGAGCGGGTAGTCGGTTACCTAAATGTAATCCATAAGGATTAACACGATCAGTCTGTTGATGCGCTGCACTACGTGCAATCGTAATAGCTTCGTAGCCATCTAATACCATCACGGAATAAATGAGAGAAGTTTGCTGAGTAAGTAAATTCAACAATGGCTGAGCAATTTTAGGCAGCTGTGCACCACTTAAATATGCACCTGAAAACTTTAAAACTTTAGGTGTTAAATAATAGTAATGACCATCAAACTCTAAATAACCTAAATATTCTAAAGTCATTAAATGTCGCCTTGCAGCGGCTCGAGTCAACCCTGTTTTTTCTGCAGCCATGGTCACATTTAAACGGTGACGGTCATTTGCAAAACAATCCAAGATAGCAAGTCCTTTGCTGATACCTGCAATAAAGTCTTCATGACGAATCCACTTTTTATTATCTGGATTTTGAAGTTGTCTGTTCCTTGAGTCTGATTCTGTAGACACAGCATTTTCCTTGCTATTTTAAAAATTGAATTATTGATGCTGATTTAGAATCTTGAGCAATATACTCAAGATATTGTTCGATCATCGAACAAAAAAACTGTAAATCGTACAAAAAACTTTTTTCAAGGTAGCTCAAGCTTTTTAATTTATCAAGAATGGAGTGACGGAATCCAAGCGATTTAGTTGCATATTTCAATCTCCGTCCAGATTGAAATTGCGCTAATCGTGGATTCCCCAAATATTAAAATATGTTGTACAGAGGGAGTTGTTGGATGATCGATAAATCGTCACAGTCTTTAGTTGAAGCTTTA